>JAYULM010000520.1:0-6251 GCA_043763605.1 Armatimonadota bacterium
GTCGGTGAAACCGATGATCCCACGGCGGCGATCCCCCCGGTGAAAAACTAACGGTACAATACCGCGTGAATAACGCGACACCGATGATCCTCCAATTACACGCCGGACGTTCCTCCGGAGCGCGGTCGCAGCATCGCTCCCGGCAACCGTCACCGCCGCTGCAACTATGTTTTCACCCGACCAAGCCGCCGCCGCTGTCATCGGCGCACCGGAGAACCCACCCGTTCCGCTCACGCTCTTGCACACCAATGACCTGCACGGGCACGTCTGGCACCCGGGCGAACCGCGCGGACTGGTGCGCCTCGCGACCCTGATCCGGCAGGTACGCGCCGACATGCCCGATGTGCTACTGCTCGACGCGGGCGACATGATCCACGGCACACCCGAGGAAAAGGCGTTCGGCGGCAAGGCGATCCTGGACGCGATGAACGCCCTTGCCTACGATGTCGCGTCAGCGGGAAACCACGAGTTCGACTTCGGGCAACAGGTTTTTCAGGATGCCCGTGCTCACGCGCGGTTCCCGTGGCTTTCCGCGAACGTCGTCGCGGAAAAAACGGGCGCGCCCTGGGGCGGGCTGAAGCCTTGGACGTTACTCACCAGTCGCGGGGGAGTGCGCGTCGGAGTGTTCGGGCTGACGACGCCGACCACGGTGCAGATCGAATGGCACCGTACGCTCGAAGGGATCATTTTCGCCGACCCGTTCGTAGCGGCACGCAAAGCGATTTCCGAACTGCGCGACACCGCCCGGGTGGACTGCGTGGTCGCGCTGTCGCACCTCGGCTTCGAGGATGATAAAAAGCTCGCCGCGACCGTTCCCGGTATCGATGTGATTATCGGTGCCCACTCGCACACGGTGCTGGACGAGCAGGTGTGGGAAAACGGGGTTCTAATCGCGCAGACTGGGGCACACGGACGCGCCGTCGGGCGTATCGACTTGCTGGTGCGAAAGGCGTGGGGCGCGGAATCAGGCGCCGTAGTCGCCGTTAACGGTAAAGACTCGCAATGGTGGGGCGTGGACGCGGTCCCGAACCCGGTACCCGGCAAACTTTTCCCGCGTGGTCCGCTCCTCAAGCCGACCGACGCCACGCCGGAAGACGCGGCAACGCTCGCCGCCTACCGTCCCTGGCGCGACAAATTGCGCCCAGTGCTGGACGAGGTTCTGACTACCGCCGCCGAAGCGTTGCCTGCCCTGCGCGCCGCCACGCAGGAAACCGCACTCGGCAACCTGCTCGCCGACGCGATCCGCGCCCGGATGGCGACCGAGATCGCGTTTATGTCGTCGGGGCAGATCGCGCTGTTCGGACTGCCTGCCGGGACGGTGACGGTTGGCGACCTGTACCGGGTACTCGGCAGTTACACGCGCCAGCATCTCGTCATCGCCCGCGTCCCCGGCGACTCCATAGCACGGGCACTGACAACGGCGCGGGGCGGCGCGAACCGGAACCGCTACCCGGTGCATCTTTCCGGGGTAACGGTGGCGGCGGATGGCACGATACGTGTCGGCGCGGAACCGATACGCGCGGAGCGCATCTACACCGTCGCGGCGGCGGCGCACGTGATCCAGGACTACTTCTACGCCAAGCCGGGTGTCGAAATCGTCTCCGATGCCGTAGACGCGCCAACGGTGCGCGACGCGGCGATCTTTCACCTGCGCGGACACGCGGTGCTGACGAACGAACTGCCGGACCCGCCGCGCTGGCTACCCAACGCCGTCGAGCATTAGAGCGGAAAGTAGCGGTCTACGTCGTCCGGTTCCAGAGGACCTCCGTACTCGCTCACCTCGAATGCTTCGGCGGAATGAATCGTGCCGCCCCGCTCCGCGCCGTAACGACGGATGAGCGCGTCCCTGATCGGTCCCGCGTCGGGTACCGCAGCGTGCCGTGCGTACCGTGCCGAAAGCCACGCGAACCGCTCGTCGTCGCCGCCCTCCGGCGCGGGGTAGCCGCCGACATAGGGCAGCCATTCGTACATCTGAGAGGTGTGACAGTGGAGCATGCGGACTTTGGTGTCCAGCACGTCGTCGATGGCTACGACTACATCGGGCGTGAACGGGTTGGGCTTCTGAAACCCGTCCCGCATGTACAGAATGACGGGCGAGTGCATCAGGTGCGGCGTCTGCGGGCAGATGTTCGGCACACGGATCAGATACGAGGCGTCCTGCGTCAGAATCCCGGTATGCCGGTGGTCGGGGTGGTAGTCGTTGGTGCGGTGCGTGAACAACAGGTCGGGGCGAAATTCGCGAATGAGACGGATAAAACGCTCGCGCATCCCAAGATCGGTTTCCAATTCCCCGTCGGAGATGTCGAGCACGTCGTATTCGATGTCGGCGATCTCGGCGACGCGTCGAGTCTCCTCGAACCGACGCCGTGCCAATGTCTCCCCGCCCATTTCATGATGCCCGGCGTTCCCGTTCGTTGCCGACACATACTTGACGATGTCACCGCGCCGCCGATATTTGGTAGCAAGCCCACCACTACCAATCTCGCAGTCGTCCGGATGCGCCCCGATCATCATCACTCGCAACGGTTGCTCTTTTCCCTGAGTCATTTCTTCACTCCCTTTTTTTCTTTTTCTGTCCTACGCGGACGGCGCCAACCACACGTTGGATCGGTGTACCTGCGGTGCTCGTTACTGCTTGGTGCTGCTGGTCCGGTCCTTTCCCGCGAATTTCGGGTTCTCGTTTTCACACGGAGTGTGAAAACGAGAACCCGAAATTCGCGGGAAAACAGCAAGTGCTAACTCGACTCACAGAACTGGAAAGAGCACCGCAGGTACACCGATCCAACGTGTGGTTGGCGCCGTCCGCGCAGGACAGAAAAGAAAAAAATCAGATCCACTGAGCGCGTGGGGGGCTGTCGCGCCGCACTACTACCTCGGACAGGGTTTGTACTTCCCAGCGCGGGCGCGACACTGGCAGGTGCGGCGCGTGGAAGACCGGCATCGGCTCCTCGCGACGGTACGTGCGGTCGCCGAGGCGGCGCACACCGACGGGGCGGACCGTGATCGTTTCCGGCGTCACTGTAACGCGGAGGTAGTGATACAGGAGACCGGCGTCGCCGTCGCTAGTGGCGGCGGGACCGTATCCCGCCATCACGCACTCTCGGGCACCTGCCGCGCGCAGGGAGGCGTAGTAGCCGCGCAACCGGGGCAGTCGCTTTGGGTCCAGCAGGGATGGTCGGAGCGAGATCTGTCCGCCGCCCCCGGTGACGAACAAGCCCGCATTGGGCATGGCGTCGGAGCGAATCCACTCGAACGCGTGCGAGTGACCGGCGAGGACTACGTGAACGTCATGCCGCTGGAGTACCGGCAGGACGTTCGCGCGGACGCCCTGCACATCGGGGCGTTCGCAACGGTTATTGATTGACGTATAGAGCGGGTGGTGCAGGTAGACGATCCGCCAGGCGTTCGGGCGGTCGCGCTCCGATTCGGTCAGGGCGCGGTCGAGCCATTCCAATTGAGCCCGGTCGTGATCTTCCGGGCGGTACCGCTGGCGGCGTTTCTCCTGCGCCAGTTCGCGTTGAACATCGAGTGCCTCCTCACTGAGGCGGTGCAGACGCGCGTCCACGTCCGTGTTCAGCCCCGTCGCGGTCGCCCATTCGGTCTGGGACCGCTCCAGTGCGTCGCGCTCCTGGAGTAGCTCATCGCGACGGGGATCGCCTTTCGGAAGATCCGCGAGCACGAATTCTACCTCGCCGAGTAGAGCGCAAACGTCGTCGCTGACCTCGTCCAGATGGCGTAGTGCCGCATCGGCGTTCTCCACCGAATCCGCGCGACTCAGGTCCGCCGCCGCGTCTGTCCAGTGGCGCGCGGTCAACTCCGCCCGGTCCGCGAGGCGTTTCGTGTCCTTGCCCGCGAGAGTCGCGCCCAGTCCCGCCAGAAATTGCGTCACCTGATTCGCTTGTTCACCGAGTGCGGTCCGGCGGATTGCGTCGGAACCGATCCGTTGCCGGAACGCCGCCTGTTGCAAGTCGCGGGCGCGCTGTTCGCGCCGGAGGAGCGTGTCCACTGCGGCGGCTTTCTTTTCCAGCGCGGCGATATGCGTAGCGGCGTCGCGACGCACCTGCGCGGCGTCCACCGTCTCCGGCGCGGGGGCGTCCAGAGTGTTGGAGTCCACGGCGAAGAAGTCCACGCCGCCGACGCTGTACTGGTAGTAGCGGTTCGGGATCTTCGTCCGCTCGCCGGGGCGGTAGGGTAGCGGTCCCGGTGTCTCGCGGGCTTCCGGCGAAAGATCGACGAACGCTTCCATGTAGGCGCGTCCCATGTCGGAGCCGCCCTCAGGAACGCCGAACGCGAATATCTTGTGCGCGAGTGCCTTTAGCCCGCGCCCCAGGAGCGGGACGCGGTACAGCCACTTCGTCCATGAGCCGAGGTCGTAGTAGTCATGGTTGCCGGGAACGGGCAGGAACGGCAGGCGGAACACCATGTCGTCCACCGTGCTCCCCTGTGCCAGAAACGGTCCATACGGGCGGCGGAAATTGCGGTCATACAGGCGTCGTTCGCCCGCCATGTAGATCACGTCGCCGGTGTGGACCACGAGCCGCGCGGAGCCCTTTCCGACCGGCGCGGCGGCGTCGCGCCCCATCTCGCGCCCGACGGCGTCCTGCGGCGAGTCTTCCGGTCCCGCCGAGTCGGCGTCGCCGGTGTCGCCGATAGCCAGGAAATCCCACGTGATTGGTTCCGCCGCCGGGTCGTCGGGGGACGATAGTGGGGGAAGTTCGATCCGGTAGTCCGGCGCGGCGTCGGTGGCTTCGGCGGTTTCGGTGGTGCCCCGGTCTGGGGTCCAGCGTTTGATAATGTCGCGGTCGTTGGGCGATTTCAGCCAGTTGGAAACGGTAAAAAAGGGCATGACGGTTTGTTGGGGCGGAGTGTACGGCGGTAACCTGTGACTGCCGAACCCCGTGTCATCTTACCCGAAACCGGCATGCTACGACGTATTGTTGCGCGATGTAACAGGCGAATTACCTCTCTGTTTACCGGGGCGTGAACGCCTTATCTACCGTCGAAACGCGCGGAAGGAAAGGCTCATCCGTTGCCCGAT
Organism: Armatimonadota bacterium; assembly: GCA_043763605.1. Lineage (GTDB taxonomy): Bacteria > Armatimonadota > Armatimonadia > Armatimonadales > Armatimonadaceae > JACMIU01. The sequence continues at coordinate 5,039 of JAYULM010000520.1, forward strand.
TCCCGGTTCTTTGAGCACGCCGTGTTGCCACTCGCTCTGAACTTCGGGCGGCATGTAGAGTAGCGATCCGTGCGGCAGGGCGAATCCCCGGCGAACGTCGCGGTCGTCCGTGCGCCGGAATGTGAGAGTGCGCGTCGCGCCTAACGATACGACCGCAACGCCCGTGCCCGGCACGAGTTCTTCGGTCGAATCGGCGTGAAAGCCCATGCGGGAACCGCCTTCGACGTAGCTGTTGACGAGGCAGTTGTTGGGAGTGAACTGGAGGCGTTCGTTTATCGCCACGCAAACCTCCTGCAAATAAACTGGCATCGGGATTTCGGGATACGTCATACCGGAGTAGTTGTAGGGTACGCCGAAACTGGCGGTAAGCCGCGCGTATATGCGCTCATCCCACGCCGTTTCGGTGAGAAGGGAGAGTAACAGTGCGTCGGGATCTCCGACAAACCGCTCGACGAACAGGACTTCTGGTGCTGTATTTATGTCTATCATTGACGGTATCCGATAGGTAGGTTGTAAATCAGCCACGGACCGGTGCGGAAACCGAGCTTTCGGTTCAAGTCCTGCATCACCGGGTTGTCGCTGTTGCTGAGAATGCGGCGGAAGCCGTGCTGTCGCGCGTATTCGACGGTACATAGTTTCAGCGCGAGGGCGATGCCCCGGCGGCGGTGATCCGGGCGCACGCCAGTCAAGTGCTGGCTCAAACAGTCGGGACCGCCCGCGAAACGGATGTCTTGATGTGTCACTTTGCGTCGCAGGATACTCAGACCGACATACTCGCCGTCGTGCGTGGCGATGAAGACGCTTTCCGGCAACATGCCCGGTTGCTCCAATTCTTGCATGCACTGTGCATATGTCGTCTTCGTCGCCGGGGAGTAGCCGGGCACGTCTTTCTCGACTTCCTGAAACAGTCCGTAAAACTTCGCCCGGCAGTCCGGGGTCTTCTCCTGCTCGGCGGCGAGGGTCGTGACCACGATGTCGTATTCCGCAAGACGTGCCGTGACGGCGGCGAACGGCGTCGGATCCGCGTCCGCCACCGATAGTTGGACCGCGCCGTCTTGATGAACCCGCGTGAACCCCATCGCCTCCAGCCAGCCACACGCCGCGACGTTCCCGGCGCGTATAGTCTTCGTCAATTCGGTTGAAGGTACTTGCAATGACGAAAACAAGCGGCCCCCAAAGTGTCAGGAATCGAAGCGATGGCTTTAGCCAAAGC
>JAYULM010000521.1:0-25347 GCA_043763605.1 Armatimonadota bacterium
GGGGACTTTGCCGGAACGCGCCGCAACAGTACCGACGCGGGTAGAGTTCGTTAATTCCAGCAATTTGAGAGGGAAACCCTGTGCATCAGAGGAAAAAAACCCCCAAGTTACCGGAAAGTCCTAGCAAAACGGGGCTATTGATACCCCTATTTTACCGGAAACTAAAGTTAAAAGACGACTTGTACTACAGTGGCAAGAAAAAACGTCACACACAAAAAGGGCAGGTTTTAGCGGATCAAATATCGGGACGGATAATTGCGACAGCCTTTTGCGCCGGGAAGAGGCATGATTTAGCCTTGTATCGTGCCAGCCAAACGGCGATTTTGTCGCGTATTCAGACGGTGGCAGACAGCGGCTATCAAGGGATACAGAAGGACCATAATAACAGTGAGACGCCCAGGAAAAAGTCGGAACATCATCCTTTGTCGGTGGATGACAAGAAAAATAATCGTGCCCTTGCTCAAAAGCGGATGGGGTGCGAGCACATCATGGGGCGTTTGAAGGTCTTTCGTATTTTGGCGGAGCGATATAGGAATCGTCGCAAGCGATTCGGCTTGCGATTCAATCTGATATCAGCTATTCACAACATGGAATACTGCAAATAGACTTATGCAAGAGGTCTACTGTTGGACAGGGTAGTCCCCCCTCACCGTGCTGGGAGGGGAATTGAAAACATCCCCCGAGTTACCGGAAAGTAGAGTCTCTATTTTTCAATTCTATATCACGCACCCTCGTCTCTCAAGTTGTTGAGTTTTTGCATGGAAAAATACAATTGGCTGTTTCTCACGACTTTGGTATGCACGGTGGCGATATCAAGAACAGGTAACGTCAACCGATCCGATGATTGCCTAAACTCGTCTATCTGACTGGCTATCCATCCCCCCACTATTTTCTTTACGGTGGTGCGAAAAAAAACGATTCGCGCGCGACAGCAAGGCAAAACTGAATCGCTCACTGCTTTTTACAGGGCTTACCACGGTAAGTTGGAAGGACTCTTTGCGTTGCTCCTGCCTAACAGGTTTAACCGCCCAGGGTCATCGCTTTAATCCGTCATACCTCGTGGTTCTCTTTCAGGACGCGGAAAACCGGGGCGTTCGTTCGTAGCGAAATGCGCGAACCCTTCTGTTTCGTGTCGATCCGGGTCGCACGGGGGAGCACGAAGCAGTGGTCGCGGGGGGCAAAGGATCTCTTCCTCACACCATCCGTCTGTGATGATCATAATCGGCGCGGTGGGCGGGAAGTCCGCGCGGCGCAACAGGAAGTTGACCGCCGGTTGCAACACCGTACCGCCGCGCCTTGGACACCGAACACGCCGCGCAAGTCGGTCGGCAGTATACTTTTCCGCTACGGAACACAGTACGTTCAATCGTCCTCTATGGTGAAGTTCCGTAGCACCTGGGGGGCGCTCCGCCCCGGTTCCAGCAGATTCTTGATCGACGGTCACGTGACCGTCGCAGAACAGGGTCAGACTCCGCCCCTGATGCCGAGCGAGCAGTCCGCAGGCAGCTGGGGACGCCCCGGCGGGGGGCTGCTCGCCCGGCGGCACGACCGCGTGTCATCGGCGGCTTATAGAAACCGGAACTAAATGGTAGCCGGTCGGAACCTTATATTTGCGACACTCGCTGTTTCGCCGAAACGAACAGAACCCTCGTCGCCATCAGCGTGAGCGCAAGCACCGCTGCCGTCACCAGGAGCAGTTGCTTTGCCGAATACCTCGCGCAGACCGCTCAGCGGAACAGATCCGTTGCAAACTGCGCGCTGCGCCATAGCCGTGCCTGCAAAAGTGCCGCGCCGAAGAAAATCACGGCGTACTCGGCGTAGGGGTACTCCCGATCCAGAGGGGCACCGAAGAAGCAAGATCAAACGTACGCCCGGATGCCGACGGAGGCGAAAATCAACATAGACCGGCGGGATGTTTTCCTTTTCTACCCGGAATTATCCCGTTTTGACTCGATACCGGGATCTTCGTCCTTGTGATCAGTCACGCCTGAACTCCATTCTAATCCTGCCCCCGAGCCGCGTTTAAATATTCCGCCAGTTCGTCGTGACCCTCCAGCCAACGTATTTCGCCCCGTCGGTTTTGCACTAAAAACGTAGGGGTTCGGGTTATACCGATCTGTTCGGCAAGACGTTTATCTTGCCGTACCAACGCCGATAATGCCGGGTCCTTATAATCTTTCCGGAACCGCTTGATGTCGAGACCGATTCCCCTTCCACAGGATAAAAGGTATTGCTCCGTGATCGTGTCTTCGGTCGCGAAGAGGAGCGAGTACATTTCCCAGAATTTGCCTTGACGACCGGCAGCTTCCGCTGCTACCGCAGCCGGAAAGGCCGTGTGATGCCCTTCACCGGGTACATGGAAAAATGCCAGCGTCACGGCGGGGCTGGCTTGGCCGGGCACATTCATCGCATCGAAGGAAGCCCGGCACGCGGGACATTCGAAATCCGCAAACTCGACTACCTTGTAGGGGGCGTCTTTCTGGTACCGAGTGTGTCGCGCGGCACGGAGTATCTTATTGAAGCCCTCAGGCGAGAAGGTAGGCGTATGGCGAGCGGTTTGCCGCCCACGGAGCGTTTCCAGTCCGAGCAACAAAAGAAGGCCGACAGATAAAAGCGACAGGGCAATTATCGAAAACAGCAATGGCTCGCTCCTTGTTTTGCTGTTCATCTGGTTTCCGTGGGTTGCTCCGCCGCAACGGCATGATTCGCCTCGACGGCGTGTTCCGTAGTCTGACGTAACGTAAGCCCGAACAAAAGCCCGAAAAGGAACGTTCCAGGAGCGCGGTCCAGACCGATGATGATCGGGGTGTCAAACAGGCCGGCGGGCCAGATAGATGCCATACACCCCAACACGACTATATTGGGGGAAAACCGGCGATTCGTATTGGGGAAAGCCAAAATGCCGTGGAAGCAAAGGAGCAGGGAGGCACCGACGATCCCGTAACTTACGAGGAGCGCAATTCCCAAATTTTTGGGTTCTAGCGGGAAGTACTTGCCCTGACGCGTCAGTGTTCGTCCCATGTCGCTCTTCTCAAACGCGAACATCCCCCCGCCGAACACTGGCTTCCTCCAGAACTCCTGCAAACCGGCCGCCCAGAGGGCGGGGCGGTTGGCCGCCGATTTATCCAGAGCGATGGTCGAGAGGGAACTAGTGGAGCGAAGGACCACGATCACGATCCCCAAGAAAATCAGCCAGCGGATGCCCCGCTGTGTCCTGGCCGGGGAACAAACCAGTAAAGACCCGCACATCCCGATGATTCCCGCCCGGTTTCCCGCTCCAAGGATCAGCGCACAGGCCAGCACACCCAAGAGAAGCACCAATCGCCGAAACGGCAGGCGGAGCCCGGTTTGTCGATCGAGACAGCAGGCAAAACAGAGGGCGGCGAGACAGGCGGTATAAAGCGTGTTGGGCGAGGCGAAGATCCCACTTGCCCGCATACCGAATCCGGGCGTATAAAATTGGTGCCACCCCGCCCCGTACATCCCCAGAGATGCGACGCAGAAAAACAAAAAAAGAGCGAAAACTCCCTGGATCAGCCGCTGGATCTGGTCCCGTGGAAGGCTACAGACGATAACGGGAACCGCCTGGCTGAACAGCAGGTTTGCTTCGCCGACCGAACGAGCAGAACTCAGCACGAAGACCAGCCACAACCATCCTAACACCAGTGCCGGACTCTGTTTCTCCGCGAAAGAAAACAAAGCCGGGACCATGGTCGAATAACTGAACAGGAGTAAAACGCACTGCGCTATGAAATGCAGATTGCTTTTCAGAGCAGGGACAAATAAAAATACAACGTGATGTTCAAGCGCAGTCGTAGTGGCGGCAGCGGCGAGTGTTATCCAGAGTAACAAAACGATAACGGACCAGTAGCGCAACATGATTTTGTGTCTCAGTGTGCCGTTGTTTCGGGAACGTGGTTCGGGGTTCTTCTCCCGGCGGGGCAGACGCCCCGTCCGGGAGAGGGAAGATGTCCTAAATGGTGTTGACTGTCAGTAGATAGTTCTGCTTGATTTTGCCCTGCACCAACTGATTGATGAGGAACATCTTTTGTTTTTCTTTCCACGGCTTGAGTACGTCCACGCGCACGACGCAACTGCTTCCTTCCAAGCGAAGCGGCGTTACTCGCAATTCGGCAGGGAGCGAGGAAAACTGCACGTCGCTGAGTTTCTTGACGCCTTGGACGCTCAGGGTCATCTCCGGGGAAAGGATTTCACGTCCGCGAGTAAAAGCGGTGATCCGCTGCAGGCTCCATGTCTTCAGCCGCGCATCGAGGAGCAAGACATGTTTCGAGAAGGTGCCATCGGGTAGCGAGAGGGTGACAAACCCCCACGGCGTCTGGTCCACTAATCGCTTCGCGGCGACGGTTCTTCGAACACGCAACACGGGAACGCCAGATTGTTGGACGACCTCGGCCTGGATGTTGGGTGAAACCTCTGTAACGATCGGAGTGGCTGCCGCAGGAGCCAACTGCCGGGTGAGACGCATAGTTCGCCGTTGCAGGGCCGTTGTCGGCGGCAGAAGCACCTCATCGGAATCCAGCACGAAGGGGGCTTCTTGCGTGGCCGTTACTTCCGCCACGGGGGCGACGGCTCCGGCTCCTTGGTTGAACAGGATGCTGGTTTTTGACTGCCCGACACTGAGACTGGCGGTGTAACTCCCGTGAATAATCAATCGGTTCGTCTTGCTATCCCAATTCACGTTTCGGATCGTCAAACAGGAGCAACCAGTGCTGAGCTTCCCTTCCTGCTGTAAGGCACTCCAGATGCGTTTGTCCTTGAGCGCGAATGACACGGCTCTGGTTTGTCCTGTCACAAATTTCCCCAGTGAAATAGTTTCTGGAGTGAAGGAGAAGGACTGCTGTTGCGGTTGCGCTGCTACGGTCGGAACACCCGCCCGCTGGCAACCCAACAGGAACAGTCCGTTGGTGATCGCCAAACTGATCAGCAATCCAAGTTTCATTATGACATCCTTCGCCGTCTGTAGAACACGAAAGCGACTAAAAGCGCCGTCGAAAACAGGGACGCGAGTGCGAGCGGCAGAACCCGGTTTCCTCGCTCGACGACGGGGGCGACCGCGCTCTGATTATTGAGCCATTGGTCTAGCATCTGGGACTGGGAGGACTTGGGGTGTTCGCGAACCAACTGGTCGCGTATCGCGCGGGCGGCGTCCTTTTTGCCGGACAGGTACAAAGAATAGGCGAGATGCTTACTCAGCGTCAGCCGGAGATCTTCCTCGAAGAACGGTTCCTCTTTACCGAGTCTCCTGGCGATGGCGAGAGCGCGTTGCCCAGTTTTTGCGGACGCCGGGGAATTTTCCTCCCGCTCGTGTGCAACGGCCGCTTCATAGAGTACGTTGACGCCTGCCCCGTTATTGCAGTCATACTGTAGGCAAATCGTTTCAAGGTCCACCGCTTTTTCCGAGCCGATGGCATGATCCAGCCGGTATAGATCAAGCGCGATCACCGGAGCCGCCCAGTGTTTCGTGTGTTTGTCCAACCAGGCGCGATAAAACCCCTTCGCCCTTGTTTTGCCTCCAGACGCGGCGACGCTTTCAAGGATCTGACGGAACGCGCCTATCTTCGAGTAAGTGAGTTTTTCGTCCGGCAGGCGGATGAACTGGGCTACTATATTATTGGTTTCGGTAGGCGACCCTTCCTTGACGATGCTGACCGACCGTTGAGCGGCGATATCCCCGTAAAGCGATGTCTCTCCCAAGGAACTGTTAAATACTTTGCTCGCCGAATCCACCCGCCCCAGTATCTCATAGCTTTGCCCGATCAGTATTTTCAGTTGGGCTCGCGACGGGCTATCCCGTGGGAGAAGTTTGAGCGCCGCATCATAGTGTGTAATCGCCTCTTGGTGTTTTCCCAGGCTGTAACAGACGTCCCCGATCTTCATGAGGTAAGCAGGTTTCCTGCCATCGTCGGGCAAATGGGTAAGTTGCTGCGTCAACTGACCGGCAAGTGCTTCCCGTTCGGCCACGGTGCCGTCCACTTGGGGGACAACCCCCGCCTGAGCAAAGCAGACAATCGGAACGAGCGCGAGAAAAGTGCCGGTAACGGCAATGACAAAACGTTGTGATTTCATTAGGAGTTACGCGGTTGCCTGATTTAAATGAATGGCATAGTCAAGTAGTGCCTGATCGCGTCGCGCACGATATAGAGTTTCGCCTTGTACAAAATGACGCCCGGCGCCAGCTAGTTGGACTGCAGGCGGGCGAAGGACCGCAGTGGCAAGAAGGTCTGACCGTATTGCTTCGCTTTCGAGCGGCATTAACACCGCTCTACAGCGCAACACCGTTTTAATAAGCGATGGTAGTTCCCGATCTTGAGGGATTATTACTACCATTCCATCCGTTCCGCTTCGGTAATCTCAATCTTGTTCCTCACCCAATACCCCCCGTCGCCATTTGGGGCGACCGCACCAAATGTGCGAACAAAACCGAACTATTTGCTATGGACAACTCGACACCCACTTATTTCGTATCTTCGGGGCACCTTGACGATGATTTTTCAATCGCTTCAAGAAAAACCAGCCGCAAATACGTATCAACTTCAGATCCTTGATGCTGGTATACCAACTTCCGAAACAAACCATTCAAGCTCGGAGGCAAGATTTACGGTCTTTCGCCATTGTTACTATCTCTTGAAATTGCTCATTCTTTATTTTCGGCTTGCCATCGTCCTTTATCTCCTCACCATAAAGACGGCAATCACAAGGAATGCCGCGTCTCCGCTCGTCTAAACGAGCGTCAAGGGGTTGACCCTCACCAGACCCCTTGACACTTCCCCGACCAGTGGCGGATGACCAGTTCGATGAGGCGGGCATACTGTTTGCCCATCATGGAAACCCTTGTGCAAACGCACCAGGCAACGATTCAGCGGCGACTTTCCCGTCCATTACAAGTTACAGGTGGGGCAAACCGCACTGGGTGCTCTCAACATAGAGTTGGTCGAATTGAACGTGATATACTTTTTCTCCACGTTGCTGGCAGACGAGGTGGTTTTCTTACACTCCCCAGTCACCTGCTCATACGTGAACCCGCCCAAAAACAGGTTCTTCCGCGCGTAGACCGACCAGGACGCCGAACCGCTGCCGGAATAGCTTCCGGTTTTATAGATGCCAAAATATTTTTCCGTGTAAACGGAACAGGCCGAGACCGTCTTATTAAGGATCTGGTATTCGGACGTGTCACTGTAGGTCGTGACCACCTGCCAGCCGTTCGAAGCGACCTGCGCGTGGCTGAGTTCGACCCCGACCTTCGCATTTTCACCGGTCTTCAAACCCACCTCTTGTGTCAACTGGCCGCTGAGGGTGTGGGTGATGCTTTCCGACCTGCTGAAGGTGCGCTTGGGCGAGGATCGCACGACATCGACCTTCTCGCAATTGGTTAACTTTTCGGTGAATAACAGTTCCGTATGAGTGACGGGGGACCCGCTGAAGGATGTAACGAGGTCTTCGCGGTAGGTCATGCAGTCGGCGTCCTGATACGTGTCCCCAGCACCACCGTAATGAAAGGTGCAATGGGGGCCGCTACACGACCTACTGCCCAAAGTTTGCGCCCCAGCACTTCCGGGCACCAGATTGGAAACTATCAACAAGGAAACTACGATTGGCAACCAGCGTTTCATACACACCCTCCTCTGAAATGAATTTTTGTAGCACTAGCGTCGCGCACGCAAATCGTGGTCACAGGCGAGGTATCCACATGCCGACCATTATCATTACGTACACAAACACCCGAATATTACACAACATTACGTCAAGTACACCACTTCATTCGCTCCACAACTACTATAGATGTGCAAGCCACAGGTGAAAGTTCTGTGTGGCTGGTAAGCAAAGGGAATTATGTAAAGTGCGCCACAATTTATCATCAATCCATCGGTCTGTCAAGAAGATATAAAGACGGATCCCGCCATTTTTTGCGGATCTATCAGGTAGCGTACTCGGGTGTTTCGGAGGAGGTGTCGAGTCTGGGTGATTTCCTTCGCTTCTACAACGAGGAACGGTTGCAACAATCTTTGGGCTCCCGCACGCCTGCCGACATCTACCTGGGTAGGGTCGGCGGCACGAGGTGATGGTAGCGGCAGGAAATACAACGAAAAAAATGCCTTCATTTGTCTTGACAGAGGAGTGACTACCCCGTATGGCAAAGGTCATCTGGCTAAGCCTCTTTCAAAAATGAGTTTTCATTCTTTCGTCTTCCCTATCTGATCGGCAAAGAGAGCGAGTACGCCGAACATGATATGCAAATGAACTTTCGCGTTCCCCCGGATGAGCATGCCGCACCGGTCGGCAGTATACCTTACCCTTCAAGCCACAATACGTTCAATCGTCCTCTATGGTGAAGTTCCGGAGTACCTGAGGGTCGGTCCGTCCCGGTTCCAGAAGATTCTTGATCGACAGTGACTTCACGTGACCGTCGCAGAACAGCGTCAGACTCCGCCCCTGATGCCGAGCGACCACCCGGACGCCGGTTTCGTCGTTGATCAGGGCGGGCTTACCCTCATGCTTGCCCTCGGAGTTTGCCGAAGCCTTGTCCGACCACGCGACCTCGTAGTCCCCGTCCGTTTCCAGCACCAGAAAAGTCGCGGCGGGGACCACCACAGCCGCCATCCCGACCGGTACGCGGCTATCACTCTCGAACGACGTTTGAGCGTCATTGGGTACGTAATAGGTATCATTCAAACCATAACTGCCGTAGTGACCGGTGTCGTTCGAGACCTTGCTGTAGTGTTTATAATCGTGCCCGTCGAGGTCGGGACAGTCGAAAAGTTTCTCCGACCGGATGTAAGGGTATACCGCGTCCATCCATTTATAGTACCCGAGGGCGGCGTCGCTCCCCTGGAACCCTTCCTCGCTGAACCAACCGAGCGGGTACGTCTCGTCGTGGTCGATGCTGTACTGGAGCAGGGCGAGTCCGACCTGGCGCAGGTTGCTGGCGCAGGCGGTGGCGCGCCCCTTCGCGCGCACCCCGGCGAACACCGGGAACAGGATCGCCGCGACCAGCGCGATGATCGCGATGACCACGAGAAGTTCGATCAGGGTGAATCCCTTCGCGGAACTGCTCCGGTGAGGCGTTCGTGGCGAAGCTGCGGAGCGATTATCGGTCCGCAGCCACGCCCGGATTATCCGATCACAGGGTTGAATAGGATTTGACTGCATAGGTTCCTTCCTCTCATGGGGGCGCGTCATCGACCCGCCGCTTCCGGATCTGTCAGCGTTTCAGCGGACTCAGGATCAGGGTGCGGTGGACCTTGCCTTTATCGCCGTTGCAAAGGATCTGCCCGCTGTCGTTGATGGCGAAAGCACCGCCCGCCTGCGAGTACAGCACGTTCCCCTTCGCGTCCTTGTCCAGTGCGATCAGCGGCGTCAACAACCGTATCCCGCGCCCCCGGTCCCAGACGAACGCGCCGCTGTCGGGGTCGACGCGCACGTCACCTACCACCGTCCCCCGGGAGTTGATGGCGGTGGCGCGGCAGGACGTGTGCCCCGGTAGCGTCCCGATGTCGGTCACGCCGCCATCGGATTCCCATAACACGGCATGCGATTCCCGCCGCCGGTCGCCCGGGTCGCCGACCTGGGTGTCCCCCCCGCCGACGATCTGCCCCGCATCGTTGACCCCGGTGGCGATGGTAGCGACGCCGCCGGGCAACCCGGCAAGTTCGCGCATGACGCCGCCCTCCCAAGCCACCGCGCGGGTCGGGGCGTCCGCGCCCTCTTTGCGCACCCATCCGACCACCAATCCCCGGTTGTTTATGCCGGTTGCCCGGCTGCTCACGTACCCGCGCGGGAGCGGGAGCAGTTCGAGACGACCCGAGTCCCACAGGAACGCCCGGCACGGCCAGGTGATGTCCGGGCGGGTCACGTCCCCGACGTTCCAAACGTCGCCCACCACCTGCCCGCGATCATTGAGCGCGGCCGCCGTGCTACTACGGTAGCCGGGGGCGAATCCGAGCGGGCGCGGCTTGCCACCCGCTAACGGCCAGAGGACGGCCTCGCAGGGCCACAGGCGGAACTTATGGAAAGAGATGGGGTTGGCGGTCTTCATCGCACGCCCGACGGCCTGCCCGCCGTCGCTCACCGCCGCCGCCGCCGCGAAACGGTAACCGGGCGGGTTAGCCAGGCGCGTCATGCCGCCCGCGCCTCGCCGGGCGGCAAAGTGGTGATACGCGCCGGACTCTTGAAGCGAAGCCGCGTCCGCCAAACAAGCCCCGCCGACCGCCGCGCCCCGCTCGTTCAGTCCCCCGCCCTGCGCCGCCGACCCGCCGCCCAGATCGCCCACGTCCACGCTACTGTACTCCGGGACGGTGGCGACGGTCGCCGCCGCTGGCGGCGGCGACTGGGCGCGGCGCGGGGCGGCGGTCGCGCCGCTCCATCCCTTCGGCAATGACGGGAAAACATTCGCGACGCGCAGTGTGCCGTAGCGGAACGCGCGCACATGGCCGTCGCACAGCAACATCATCGCCGTCCCTCCCGTGGTGTCCCCGCGCCCGTGGCGGTACGACGGACCTTTGCAACCGAAGGCACCCGGGTTAGGGCAGGGCGTGTTCGGGTCGGTGTAGTCGTGCGCGAGGAAGTCGGCGTACCAGGCGGCCGACTGTTCCGGCGAAAGGTTGCGTAGCGGTGCATCCTTGAGACGCATCCAGTCGGTGGGACCCCCGCAGGAATCTCCCGGATTGCGGCACCCCGTCTTGTTCGTATCCCCCGCCCACACGACCCGCGCCGGGTCGGGTATGTCGCCGAGCCGCTTCGCATCTTCCCAGAGCGCGGAGCGCAGTCCGAGTCCGCCGCCGCCGGGGTACGACCCCGCGACCAGCGCGTTCACGCCGTAACTGGTGTTCTGTCCGGGGTAGTCCTCGGGGCAGTGCCAGATAGTGTTGTCCGCGCCCGGATCGTTGATGTCCTTTATGAACCGGGAATCGGCGTAAGCGTTGACCCGCTCATGCCAGGTGGTTTCCCAGTCGTACGCCGCCGGGAACGTGTCGTCGAAGTCCTGCAGGTAGAGACGGGTCGCCTGCCCGATGCGCCGCAGGTTGGACGCGCAGATGTCCCGCCGTTTGGCGTCCGGTGTTAGCACGGTCTTGCGCGACGCAACCTTGCGCGGCGCAGTCTTGCACGACGCGGCGAACAGCACCGCGACACCCAGCACCGCGCAAACCGCGCCGACTACCGTGGCGGCGGAAGCCACCCGAAGCCGCGTTGCTGCTGTCCGTCCTTCGGTAACCCTCATCGGTTGTCTCCCCCTGTTTCGGCGGGCGGGAGAACGCGGGCACCCGCCGCGCCGCCGCAGGGTCGCGCCGCCCGTACTTCGGCGTGGAAATGTTCCTGGTGGTGTACCGGCTCGTTCTCCCAGTCCAGTACGCGGTCGAAGTGCCGCGACAGGAGTACCCGCAGTTTCGCGACGCGCGCCCGTTCGCCCGCCCCCCAGCGGTCGTGGTCTTCGACCGAGACGCGTGTGCCGTCGGCGAAGCGGAACCCGGAAATGTCTATTGCCTGCCCATAGGCGTGCGCGGAGACGGTGACATCCGACCCGCGCTGGAAGCGGTCGTTGTAAACCCCGACGTGGTCGATCCCGACCACGCCGCACTCCCGGCGGGCGGCTTCCAGGAAGGCACCCACCCGGTCCCTGAGGAGCGGCGCGACGCGGGGGACGGGCAGCGGGGACTCCGGCTCCGCGAAGAAGAAGCAGGAAACGCCGTGGAACGTGGCGGGTACCGTCTGTGTCGCCTCCCGCTCCTCGGGCGTCACGAAGGCGGGCACGACATCGCCGAGCGGTTCGGCACGCGCCGCGTCGATCTGCTCGGGCGAGTACCGCCCTTCGCGTAGCCCGCTGATGCGATCCAGGGCCTTCTGCCGCCCTTTCTCCAGGCTCTCCTCATCGAGCCAGTATTGCGGCGGTCGCGGCACCAGCCCGACGAGGACCGCGCTCTGGGCGAGGGTGAGTTTATCGGGGGTGGTGCCGAAATAGTAGCGCGCGGCGTTGCGGACGCCGCGTTGCCCCATGCCGTAGTCGATCTCGCCGACATAAAGGCTTAATATCTGATCTTTGGAGAAGCGTCGCTCCAACGCCGCCGTGTAAAACGCCTCCCGGACTTTACGCCCGAGGGTGCGTTCGCTATCGAGGAACAGATTTTTGGCGAGCTGTTGGGTGATGGTGCTACCCCCTTGGATGACCCTTCCTGACTGCACGTTCGCCCGCAACGCGCGGTGCATGGCGGCGAAGTCAAAGCCGCTGTGGGCATAGAAGTCGCGATCCTCCATGCCGATAGTGGCATCGCGGAAGGACGGAGATAACGCCGGGTAGGGAGTAGAGGGATTGAACGTCAGAGATGACACAGATCTATCCGCAATTATGGCGAATACTACGGTAGCTACCACTGATAGAATGAGGAATATCGACCATAGTCTACTTATGATGACGTGGGCAATGTCTCGTTTTGACGCTGGCCGCGTGTTGTAAACACCAGCACTGCGCCATAATGAACTAGGCCAGAGGAAGATTTGGACGGCGAGGGATGGCACTACGCAGGCTGTCCAGGTTGCATAAGGAAACTCTTTCTCGGGTGGGCAGTACAAGAACTCGTAAAAGGAGTAGAGCAAGACAGCCAGGGAAGAGGCGAAAAGCAAGAACTCTAAGAATAGACCGAATAATCTGGCGGTTTCCGTGCAATGACTTGAACGATCAACTCCCTGATGAATCGTTATTAATTTCATAACTGCAATTTCTTTCTTTGAGTGCGCTCCCCCGCCGCTAACGAGTGATGATAGATAAGATCAAAGACGAGGAAGTTCAAAACAAGCAGTGATGGTCGGCGTAGTTTACCATTATCTTCTGTAAGTCTTGATTTGCGACTATCTCGGTGACTCATTTGCCAGTCTGCCTAGAGACTATCCTGAGCAGATCTTATCCGATAATCTCTCCTGTATCGAATCGGGAATTAGTGCGAGTACATTGGGGATAACGACCCCGTTCATGGTCGTCTAGTCGGAGAACTCTGTACCACCTCTCGGCGAGTCGTATTTTTCACACATCGCCTATCTCCCCTGGGATGCCTCTGGCTCTTTCAAGAACCAACAGCCGAGTGGAAAGACCCACCAGAGCTGCCATTGCAACGGTGCAGGGATACCGACCACCCGCCAGCACGGGTGTGTCAGTCAGTCCCGCGACTAGCATGCCAACCAGCCCTGCCTGGATTCCGGTAATCCAGGCGACCTTCTTGGAATCATCAATCTGCGGCAACCGATGGTGGCTAAGGGTGCAATAGGTGACTGCGGCAAGAAAGTACAACCCGCCGCCTAGAAACCCAACTTCAACCAGGAGGGTCAAATAAAGATTTTTCGCTTCGGTATTGTGCGGACGGTATTGCGCCAGATTGGATGTCATCGCATTCTTTTGCCTGATTGCATAAGAGCCGACACCGCTTCCGAATCCCGGACGTTCGCGTATCAGCCCTAGCGCGACATTCCAGATGGCGAGCCTTCCTCGTGCCGACCGGTCGGAGGGGTTGCCCATGACTCCTCCCTTAGTTCGAAGCAACATTGCCCCCGTAATAAGCCCGATCACGATCACAATTACAAGGCTTCGTATAGTGTAAAGTTTCATACCTCGGAGGGGTAGTCCCTGGCGTGATCCTGAGTGTAGTCGTCCGCGAGCACCGAGCCTAAGCGGATTAAGAAGGCTAAATGGATGTATCGACAGGTAAAGAAAAGCAGCGGCGAGCCCGAACCAGCCGGAACGCATAAACGTCAGGATAAGAGCGACAAAAAGCACTGCCGCTACTACACCGTACGCATTGCGATTCCAGACCGAACTGTGCGTTGACGAAACCTCCCCGATGCATGTCAAAGTCACCGGAACAGTATTGCTCTCGTTTTCTGCTAAAGCACGACAAAGTGCAATCGGTGCTGCCATCACTAAGAGCGGGTAGAGCATATTCGGTCCGCTCAATGTGCCGCCTGTCCGCATCCCGAAGCCAGGAGTATAAAATTGTTGATAGCCAATCAAGTAATAAACGATGGCATAAACTGCCTGAACAGCAGCGCAGAGCAGAAACAAGTCCATGAGAAGATAGGTATCTAGCGTAGCCTTCCCTCGCGGGCTCTCGGGGGAGCGTACCGGATGAAATGTTTTGACTGATACTGAAGGAGCAATGAAGAGTAATAGCATCACAGCGAACGCTGGATAAGGGTACTCCGAAAGCGCACCCGCATCATCTGGGACGAGAAACCAGGCATGCCCAACCAGGTAAAGCGCGAGCAATGCAACTGCCAATGGGGTCGCATCCGGGAAGCCGTTCCACGCCCCCTTAGACGATGTACCCTGCTCCCCACTGCTGACGGCTCCCCACGACTGGTTATATCCGAGAAACGCCCACGTAGCTGGGAATTCCCTACGCAACACGCTGAACCACATGGCTAACGCGACTAACGCGATGCCACACAATAGGGCTAACTGGACTTGCCTTGCAATATCCGCGCCTCCTGCGGAAATCCCACTGGGGTCACACCAACCCAGCCAGAGTGAGCCTGCATTCGGCGCGAGGAAGCGTAACACGTCCAGTGGAACACTCAGGATGGTCTGCCCTGCAACGGTTCCCACCAGTGCCATCCCGGTAAGTATGCACATGGCTACAGAGCAAAACCGAGATAGCATGACCTTCATGGCACCTTGGGACGTACCTCACCCTCCAGAACAAAGGTCGCACTAGCTCCGTCACTTTGAGTAGCAACGAAGACCGATTTGGCAACCTTGCCCCGCATACCAGTCGTGTCGACCGACACATTCACGGTGACCTGCGCCATGGAATTTAACTGGAAGGGCACCTTCTTGTCGGCGAAGGAGCGGGTGCAACCGCAGGTTCCAGTCACGTCCATTATCGTGACTGGCCAGGGGTGGAGATTGCGAATGACAAACTGCCGATAGAGTTCGGTGCCGGCGGGGACAGAGCCGCACTTGCTCCGAGTGACGGGTGTGTACAGCTTCGTCCCAAAAACAGGAAATTGCCAGATCAAAACTGCCAACACGAGTGTGAGGAAAATTAAAATATCGAGCCAGGAAATCCACCGAGAACGTGGTTTCTGATGCTTTATTGCTATCTCCATGAGTTACTGAAATACCTTCTTTATCGGTCAGCCGACAATCTGTCTACTTCACCCACGGCGTCTTGTAGAACTCGTCGTAAGTCTTTGGCTTGCCAGGCACGCCTGCCTGACCCTCGAAGCACACCTGGAACGAAGACCCCTGGACACGAACGGGTTTCCCATCACGCGTTGTCATGTACACCCGGCTCATGGAAATCTTCTCGATCTGTCCGTCCTCCCAGAGCACCAGATAGAAGCCACTCGGCTTCATGCTGGACTTATCGCCTTTGTGGACCAGGTTTTCATGCGCATAGAGACTGGATACCGCGTACACATCCCGCTTGCCCGGTTCCTTGCTCGATCCGATCTGTGTGCCGTCCGGGCGAGGGTTGCTGATAGCGTAAGGGATGAAGTGGTCAGGGTTCTGACGGGCATGGAAAGCATCGCTGTACTTCGTGTCAGGGTTTTGCAGCATCTCGTCCACCTGATTCATTGTGAGACCGTACGCCTCCTTGTGATGATAGATATCGCCGCAGAGTGACATCATGCTTTCCGGGAACTTGCCGCTGTTTCGCTTCCTGTAAAGACCCAGGAGTCGTTCGACATTGCGAAGCCCCTTCACGCCGTTTTCCGGGTTGCCCAATGCCTTGCCCCCCGTATCGTAATCCGGAATAATAGTGACGCCGGCGGGTAACCCGGTTACCGGTCGGACCTGCTGACGGTAGATGTGAATGCAGACAGCCGACAGGACGGCGACAAGCAAGCCGATCCTGATAACATTGGGATGTAGTGCACGCCGCCCCTCAGACACCGCTTTCTCCCCATTGGAAGATAAACCAGACATCGATTCCCTGCTTTCTCCAGTGCTCTTCAGAATACCTCCGCGTAATGGCATCATGATGCCATTACGCGGAGGTATGGAAACACCTGACTTCGGATTAAAAAAGGCAGGCGATTCCTTCAGTATTGGTACTCGCGCTTGCCGATATTATCGACTGACCAAGAAGTGACTAGCCGCAGCTGCCGGCGCAGACTTCATTCGAGGAAGTTACCGAGAATACTTTACACGTCCCTGGTGCCCAGCCACAGCTGCCAGGACCGGTCATAACACAGTTGTAGGTTAACTTCCGCCTGTACTGCGTATGGGAGCAACCGTCCCCGTCGCAGTCCGCACAGAGGGAACCGTCAGCAACATTGCTTATCTGCTCGTAGGTTTGAACATAGCAACCCTCACTAACAATAGGGGCAACGCCCGAGCACTTGTTGCACTCGGAGTAGCTGTACCAACAGGGGCCGCCCGCACCGAATGCAGACGGGAGGGCAGCCATTGATACCAAAGCGATCACAGCCGCTTGAAACGTGCGGCGCAAAGCAAGAGTCATTTTTAAGAATCCTTTCCGAACTACGAACAGAGATGTCGAACATATCCGAGTTTATCATCCGGTCAATAATCATGCTATCTCACGTTTATATTTATTATTAATCATTTAGATTAAGGTAGATAGATAACGTCTATAAAATTGTATACCGATGCCATTGAAATCCGGACCACGGTCAAGACTCCTGATACAACGAAAATAGGAGTCAAGCATAGATCAACCAGAATATTGCGATGTGAAGCGATAGATGGGAAAGCGTCGCTCTGGTATCGGAAATCTTGCGCGGCGATGCCACCCCATCCGAGTTGGCACGTAAGCACGGTCTGACGGTTGCTGAGATCGAGGACTGGCGCGACCGCTTCCTCTAGCGGGCAGAAAGTTCCATGAGGAGCAAGCCGCTTGACGATAAGGCACTTCGGGAAGCCGAGGTCAAAAAACTCAAGCAGAAAATCGGCGAATGAGTTTGCCACTGTGCAAACGCAGTAATGGATATTGACATCATCAAGGAGGGCAAGAAAATCGCTTCAGGCGATTTCTCTTCGGCGAAACCATACATGCCAAACCCTTCGGGGCGGCAGATTTTACTACCCGACACTTTTCGGAAATGCCCTCTCGCGACACTCCGAAAGGGACGCGGATGGTCAATCCTTCATTCAAACAATGGTCGATTCACGCTAGACCAAGGTGGAAAAGACTCCAATCACATCCATCTGTTCGGTGGATTAATGGCGAATGAAACTCTTCGGGGCAAACCCCGGAGTATCAACCGGACGGCGACTTGGGAGTCGCCAGCGGAACTGCGCCTCCCGAGAGAGCCGCAGATGCTTAAAGCCGGAACGGTGCAAGCACCGGGGTATTCACCCTCCGCGCTTTCAGCGAATGACGCCCATACGGAGAACGATCATACGTATAGGCGCACCGCAACAGCCCGAAGCCGAGCACCTGCCTCCGAACCCACGATTACCATGCGCATCCGTAAAGGGCCCCGCTTTATAGAACAGGAGGACGACCTTCGCCTCTCATCGTCTTACTAGCCGAACGCGATCATTGTTCCTTCCGGCTTTTCCGCGACCGCTTCCCGTAGCGTCGCGGTTTGCCCCTCGTAGCCGGGCTTCCCGAGGAGCGCGAACAAGTTCTTCTTGTACGCCTCGACGCCGGGTTGGTCGAACGGGTTGACGCCGAGCAGGTAGCCGGACACGCCGCACGCCCGCTCGAAGAAGTACAGCAGTGCGCCGAGGTGGTACGCGTCTAACGTCGGGATCGTCAGCGTCATGCTGGGGACGCCGCCGTCGCGGTGTGCGGGCGCGGTCGCCTCGAACGCGGCGTGGTTGATGTCGGTGAGCGGCTTGCCCGCGAGGTAGCCCAGTTCGTCCGCGTCGTCGTCCTCGGGGAGTCTACCACGGGGATGTACCGCGCCGGGCGCGCGGTTACAGGTACACCTCGCCCGGAAAGCCGTTGACGGCACCGGCGACCGGGGTGTCCATGCGGTGGCACAGGTCGGCGTCGACGACGATGCGGACCTTGCCCGCCAGCGCGCCCAGCAGGGGAAACTCCGACAGCACCCAGCGTTTCGCGGCTCCCCTTACTCCGCGAAGATGTCCTCGGCAGTCTCCTCGGTCGCCGTTTTTTCCACGTCCGCGTCCTCCTCGTAGGAGATCGTGACATCCTCGGTGATCAGTTCGCCCTCCTGATCGTACAGGCGGCGCAGATCCCAGATCGTCACCCAGGCGCGGACGTACTGGCGCATCCGCGTACTCCCGGCGTACTCCAGAGCATCGGTGATGTCGGGCGGCGTCCACCCGTAAGCGGCGGCGTATACTTCCCGGACGCGGTCGTACGATTCGCCCATCTGTTTCTTCGTCGGGGAGTTCAGCGGCAACGTCCCGGACTCGATCCGCTCCATCCCGGCTTCCGCCATTTCGCGCAGGGGGTCTTCCGCGATCATCATCTTCGCCGGGACTTTGACGCGGTCGCCTTTGCGCCGCAGAACCTCGCCCGCGTAATCGTCGGTGACGGCGGCGACCACGGCGAGACCGGGGATCTGCCCGGTCTTCCCCGCCCCCAACAGTGTCGCGAGATGCGCGTACGAACGCCCGCGTTGCCGGATGCCGTAGCGGGCGATCAGTTCCACTTCGTCCAGGAGAATCACCCAGCCGTTGTAGCCCGCCGCCCGGAAGAACCGGTTGACGAACTCGAAGTGGTGCAATTCCTGCCCGCGTTGCGGTCGCCCGACGGCGTACGTAGTCATCTCGCCCGCCGCTTTGAGTGCCGCCTTCATGTCGCCGATGCGCATCGGGTAGCCGGTCCATTCGGCGAGGATCTTTTCGCGCAAATCTTCGTCGGCACTGGCTTGCCGCTCGAACAGGAGTAGCGACGCCGGGAGGCGTGGGTCCAGGTCGCCGTCGCGGTGCGCCCATTTATACAACTGGTCGTAGTACGGCGCGCGGTCGGTCTGCAGGGTGTCGGCGATCTCGGAAAGGGCGGGACCGGTGCGGTCCGGCGCGACGGCGGACGCGACGGCGGCGCGGTACACCTTCGCCAGATCGGAGAGCGGCGTTTCCTTCGACAGCGTCACGCGTGAGCAGACGAACCCGCTTTCGAGCGCGGCGTGGCGCAAATAATCGAGCAGATGTGACTTGCCGCTACCGAAGCCGCCCGAGATCAGCATGCCCGGCACCGGCTTCTGAGTCGCCCAGGACGATTCCGTACTCCGGAGTAACGCGTCGAACTCGGTGCGCGCGCGGGTGTGGAGCGGCGGCAAAAGTCGGACCACGTCACGGTTCGGGACGCCCGCGCGCAGTGCTTCCAGCGCACGGCGGCAGAGCAGGGGATCGAGGGTTTCGCTCATTCGGCGATGCCCCCTTCCAGCCGGACCAGCGCGCCGAGCGGGTTGGCGTGGTTACGCACCCGTACATCGTCCGAGGTACGTAGTTTCAGCGCGCTGTAACAGTCCAAGCCACGCTTATCGTTGAAGACCAGCCCCGGTCCGGCGGCGGCGACGAGCAGGAAATGTTGCATCTCGTCGGTGCCGTCGATGAACTGGCGCAACATCTCGTACGCGTCCTGCACGGCGGCGCGGCTGTAGCGGAGCGGGGCATCCAGAAGCGGGCTGTCCGACACCACGGCGCACAGGTCCACCGCGAGCAACGCGCCCTTGTAGCCTAATTTCGGCAGGAACGCCGTCAGCGAGGTCAGCATCAACCGCGCGTTGTGCCGCCCGATGCGCTGGTGGATCTGCAACCGCTTCAGCGTCCCGAGCGGACACTTCTCGCCGCGCAACCACTGCCGGACCACTTCGGCGTCGTTCGGGTTGACGTTCTGCGGGCTGACCAAGCCCCACGCCAGCATCGACAGCGCGGTGCGAAACTCCTTGCACAGCGAACCGTCGGCGGTGAGCGTGTTCTTGATCCAGCGGCGTATTTCTGCCAATAGTTGCGGGCGCGACGTATCGTTCGCGGCGGCGATGGCGTCCACGGCGGCGAGTTCGACGCCTTCGGGAATCGTGTAGCCGTTCTCGGCGAACCGCTCGCGGAGCCAGCGTTCCATCGTCTCGCTCCAGTCTACCTGCCGGGCGACCGCGTGGAAAAGTTGGTCCACCATCTGCACCTGCACCTGCGCGGCATCGACCCAGGCGAGCAGATACCCTTTTTCCAGCGCGATACCCGCGACCCGCGCCAGCGTTTCGCGAACGGCGTCCACCTCCGGCGCGACGACGATCTTCACGGCGGCACCGCCGCTGGCGATAAAACCGTCCAGATATTCCGTCTCCATCAGGCGCAACCATTCCGAAAGGGGGACCGCCATGGGTTAGCGTTCCTCCCCGGGAGCGTCCCCTTCGGCGGGCGTGAACTTGATCGTCGCATACAGTTTTTCGCGCCCCTGCCGGTCCACGAACGGTAGCGGCTTGACCCGCTTCTCGCGCGTGGTCGTGCTGGCGGGGAACGACAGCGTGAAGCCTTTTCGCGTTTCGGTGACGCCGCTGATGTCCAGGAAGTAGATTTCGCGGGTGAAATCCAGCAGGGTATATTCCCGGTCGCTACCGGGCAGGAGCGTCAGCACCGCGTACACGTTCGTCAGCGGCACGTCCACATAGGTATCGCCGCGCAACAGATCGTAGGCGGAAAAAAGGGTCTCGATGAACCGCTCGGGGCGCGCCTTCGGGTCGCTCGCCTGGAACCGTTTGAGCAGGTTCGCCAGCACAGACGGGCGCAACGTGAAGAACAGTTTCTTGTCCACGCGCACCGCGCCGATTTCCGGCTCCGGGCGCACGAGCACCGGGTAAGAAAAGATAACGCCGTCGCGCTCGAACAGGCTTACGCCGGCTTTGTCGCCGGCGTCCTTCAGTTCGGCGACGAACCCGCCGTCCGGGGACAGATACCCGGCGGCGTCGAACTCCGGCGCGGGGCAATCCGCCGCCGCACCGGAAACAGTCGCGGCGGCGTTTCGCGCGGCGGTGTGCAGTTTTTCCAGATCGCGCAGGTTGCCGTCGCCGACCGCTTTTTGCAGTTTCGTGACCGCGACCAGTTGTTTACGCGCCGATTCGAGCCAGGCGGCTACCGGCTTTTCATACTCAGTGAGCGTTTCGTTCAGGTTCATATACGTCTATTTTACACGAAACGCGTATGTTTCGCGACGCCCGCAGATTTTCGTCATAGATCGTTTGGGCGGGCGAATTCCGCGTTGTCTTTCCGGGGGCACGCCACCGGGCACGCAGCGGATGATTGGAAGCGGTCCCCGACTACGGGGCGGGCAGTGCCTTCACGGTTGTCCTGCCCCATTCACAGACGGACGGTTCGGGGAGGTCTGACGATGAGAAGACCGAACGGTAATCCCACCTATGCCTTGGTCGAAGTGATTGTCACCGACCCGGTCGGATTCGACGAGTACGTCAAGGGGCACGCCGTCACTCTGGCGCGGTACGGCGGAACGTTTCCTGTCGCCACGAATCGGTGCGAGGTGATAGAGGGCGAGTGGCGACCGGCAATTCTGGTCGTCCGACAGTGGCCCGATGCCGCCGCGTTTCACGCCTCGTACGGATCTCTGGAGTATCGCCCGTGGAAAGAGGTTCGGCACCGGGTTGCCTCGGCGAACATCGTGCTTGCGGAAGGGATCACAAATCCGACTGGCTCGTAGCAGTGGGTCGGTTCGATTCGAGTGCGGACGCTAAAGGGTTCCGGTGTAAGCCTTCGCACCCAGAGGGTACCCGAGACGCTTCGCGTCCGGGTGTCGGACGGTTGCCGCGCGAACGGTGCGCATCCGGTGACGCGAAGCGTCTCGGGTACCCTCTGGGTGCGAAGGCTTACACCGGAACCCTTTAGCGTCCGTCCATGCGGTCTGCGGGCGGTCATACTCCATTACCGGTAAAACCCCGCCGCCCGACAACCGCGAACAGCGGATCGCCGCGCCGGTTCGACGGGCTACGGTCGAGCGTCTCTACCCCGGTCCAGCCGCCCGCCGACTCCAGATAATGCGCGACCAGTCGCACCCGCCCCGCGTCGTCCAGGGAATGCCACACGGCGACCGCTTTCGTCGGGAAGCAGCGGTTCGAGAACGTGATCACTATCGGCGCGTCCGGCTTCAGCACCCGCGCGGTTTCCTGCAACACCGCGACCGGGTCGGTCAGATAGTCCACGGAAACGCAGATCGCCGCGCCGTCGAAGCGGGCGTCGGGGAACGGTAGCGTCGGGTCGTCGTTCAGGTTCCGCACGACGAACTTGGAAAGGCGCGGGTTGGCGGCTAACTCGTCGCGGTTCATACCGAGACCGACCACCTCGCGGTACGCGACCTCCGGCGGCAGGTGGCTGATCCAACTGCTCATCAGGTCCAGGATCGCGCCGTCCGCCGGGAAATACTCGCGGTACAGTTGCGTCACGGCGGCAATCGCGCCGTCGTCGATGTGCGTCACGAAGCGCGGCGTCTGGTAGAACGCTTCGTCGGGCGACTCGTCGTAGCGGCGGAACGCTTCGGGCGGGAGGGCGGCGGTGTTCGGTTCGGGCATGGGGTGTTTATACCCGGCGGCGGGCTAATTAGCAGACGGCACGGACGCTCGTCATGTCCGCGCCGGAGATCGTGCGGGGCGACGGCTCCCTCCTGTGGCTATGCCGGGTTGTGGCAACACAGAACATAGAGACGGAAGTCGTGCCGGTTTTGCGAGAGAGAGCAAGGATTCGGGCGCAAGCCCGAAATGGATAAAAACGTGACAGCGCACTCAGACGACACCGCAATCATAACACGGTACGGGTTTTGCCAGAACATTCTCGCGAAAATATGTAGCGGCCCTGTGTATCTGTGTCGACGTCCAAGGGCGTAACCACCGAACAATCACCAGTTGGGGGAGAACCGAAGTTGTGTGCGATCAATACGGAGGGGGAACCACACTTGAACCAAAAGAGCAATACTGCCGTATAATAGACAATCAAACTAATTGCAGTACAGCATAAAGAGGAGCTGAATGTGGAACTGGAATATTGGAAGGTTTTCGATGCTGGTGTTGCGGAACCGAAGTCGATGGCAACGGAGCGGATAGGGTTCATAGTTCGGGGTGATGGGAACACAAAAGGCTTGTTGCTGTTCGATAGCACCTACGGCGAGAGACCATAAAATGTCGAATATCTACCGTCACATGTACCTTTTTCCGTTTTGTGATGTGAGAGATGGTGATCGTGTCATCGTTTACACAAAACGCGGTGAATACGGCGCAAAGGAATTTGATAGAGAAGACGGGACAAAAGGCACCAACCACTTTTTGTATCGGGGGCTAAACGAAACTGTCTGGAATAAGGATTGCGACCGAGGGTGTATCGTTCCACTCGGAACCCCTCGAAACTTCTACGTGACGCCCAATCCAATACGCGTTACCTTATAAGCGAAATATGCGACTGGTGCGGAAATAGGGCGACTTGTAGCACTTGGTTGTAAAGCCGGGTGCTACTTGAAAGCAAATTGGGATTTAAGGAACACAATTCACCTCATGTTTTTTGTCGAGCCGGGGACGGCTATGAATCTTGCAGAAGCCCTTTTTGAAAGACGCGGGAAGATTAGGCAATCCGTGGTACGCGCCTTTAATCATATCAAGCGTGGCCACATAGGAATAATGACGTTCGGTACTGGCGGTACGGGTAAGACTACACTAGGTCATCTCTTCACGCAGGGATTTACCAACCAGAATAAGGTACCAACATACGACAGGTCCATCAACATTGAAGAGTTCAAAATGCCGGGAGACCTTGTATGTACAATGTATACAGCCCCTGGGCAAGAGAGACACCAGGAAGAAGAAAATGCGAGCGAGGGCAGCAACTGGTCTAAATTGTACCAGCGGATAGCCAGGTCTAAATCTGTCGGGATCATCAATGTCGTTTCATTCGGTTATCACTCCATCCGCACTTTGGATTACACGGAAACGAACATTTATAAGGAAGGAATGTCTCAGGAAGAATTTCTGCAACTGCATCTGGAAAAACGGAAGTTAAAAGAAGTTGAGGCTTTGTCGGAGATCGTTCCACATGTTTCGGCTGCCCCAGGGAAAGTTTGGATGATGACCGTGGTCACTAAACAAGACTTATGGTGGAACGAAAGAATTGATGTAGAACGTTTCTATAGGCAGGGAGCGTATCACAAGGAAATAGAAAAGATTAAGTCGCGACTTGGGGCGGCAAATTTTCAGCACGAGTTTGTTTCGGTGTCCCTTGTGATGGACAATTTTACAACGGGTAACAAGCGGTTGCTAAAGCCGAACACGGCGGGCTACGACGACAATTTGCGCCTGCTCAATCAGGCGAATCTCGCGCGAGTTATGGGCAGTTTGATAAAAGGCTAACCGAAAATGTCTTCCACCACATTTACTGAATCTGTCGAACCCGAAGGGGGCGGGCCCGTTAACGTCTGGGATGAAATTCGTAGTCTCCTCCCCGGTGGAAAGTTCCCCACCGGGGAAGGGCTTGGCGAATTGTCAAATGAGGGGCTGTTGGCAGGCGTTAAAGCGGCACGACAATCGTATAGTGTGCAGGTCGTAAAGGATGCGGAGACAGCGAAGCGCGTCGAAACGATTACACGCCTAATAGACGATTATTCACAACGACTCCGTCTGAACACCCTCATAATGTGTAAATCGGAATCGCACGCGTCGCTTACAAGGCTGGCTTACGTCGTTATGGGTGCCATATTCTTTTCAGCATTCATCAGCATGATTCCCATTAGCAAGACAGCCCCCCGCGTATGGGATTTGCCTCTTCCTTTCAATATCGCTATAGCGGTTTTTAGTGCCCTGACCGGAGGTATTTTCTCCGTCTACAGTAGGCAAGCGTATCATCGATTCCGACTGACCCGTAGCGAAAATGAAATTATCATCAGGCATTTGCGTAAACTTTTGACCCGCGCCACCGAACTTACGGAGTCTGGTTCGGGTCTGAGTTTTGAACAGCGGATAGAATTAGACTTTCGAGTTGCTGACGTAGAAGCGTTGATAGTGAATGCCGAGCATACTTCAAAAATGCCCTCATTCTTTTCGTCATTACGCTTGTTTTCAGGCTAATGATGTTGTAGACAACATCATTAGCAAAATGGTAGTGTGGAAAACTTCAAAGGGCAGGGGAACGGAACCCGGGTACATTTCCCGCCGTCCCGCTCCCATACAGCCGAACCAAAGGCACCACAGATCAAGGTAGAGTGGCGCGGTCGGCATAACACGTCGTTTTGCGGGGTGACGCGCCTCCGCTAATCGTCGTCCCAGCGCGGGTCGTACTGCCCCGGACGGTAGGAACTGATCCGCCTGCCGCTACCGGTCGCCGCGCCGAACGCCGGAGCGGGTATCGTGCGCGACGGGACGGCGGATTCGGCACCGGGAACGCGGACATTGGCGAGCAGCCACCGCGCCGCGTCC
>JAYULM010000522.1:0-6211 GCA_043763605.1 Armatimonadota bacterium
CGCTCGGTGGCGGAGCCACCGAGCGTCCTCCGGGCGCGGGCATGTCGAAATCGTTTGGCGTCCGCGACGATGTTACGTGTTCGGGGCGTCCGGAGGACGCTCGGTGGCGGAGCCACCTATAGGCGTCGGTGAAACCGATGATCCCAACCGATGATCGCGACCGACGGACGCCGCCGCCGACCGACCATAGCCTTCATCCCTATCCGCGCAAATATGCTAAACTGAGTCGTATGCCCCGCCGAACGATCCTCGAACCGCGCCACTACCGTTTGGACGATCTGTTGCGCCGCCCCCTTTCCCCAGGAATCGCCTTCGGCTCGGGTGGCGGCGACCTTTCTGTGGAGGGCGCGGCGGGCTGGGGGTTCGACGGCGCGGCGACGTTTCGCGGCGTGACGATCCCGGCTCCGCTTTCGCTTTCCGTCTGGGTGGAAGGCTCGCCGGTCTTTCCCGCCGACGGCGTCTACCGCCCGTCGCATGTCACCGTCAACGCCCGCGACGACGAGACCGGGTTGCAGATCAGCGAGGACAAGTTCGTTTCCGAGGACGACGTACTGATTTCGGTCCTCTCGCTTCGTAACCCGGGCGAATGGTCCGTGGAGGTCAGCATCCGCTTGCAGTGGGGAATCCCGCGCGGCGAACGCACGGACGGGAACGGTGCCCCGTTTTTCGCATCCCGCTTCGCGCCTAATATGCAGGATCGCCGCTTCACGCTGGCATCCGGGGCGCGTACCCGGTTAGTGTGTACACTCGCGCTGGCATCCGACGACCGCTATGCGCACGGTCCCGGCGAGACCGCGCGGCGGCGTGCCGAATCGCACGTAGACGACCCGTCGGTGATCGTGACACACGCGGACGCGTTCCAGAAATGGGCGGAGGCGCACACGCCGCGCTTCGACTGCCCCGACCCGTGGGTGTCGCGGGCGTGGTACCACGCCTGCCATCTGCGCCGCAAATACCCGCACCGCGTCCCAGCCCCGGTCGAGGACGGTCCCCTCACGCTCGCCGCGTTCACCGAAATGGCACGGCGTGGGTTCGCCGATGGGAAGTTCGATGCGCCAAGCGACAAACCCGCGCCGTTCCTGCCCGATGTTTTCGCGCGGCGCGTTCTGGGACTCCATACGGAGGGGGATACGCTGACGGTCCGCCCGGCACCCGACCTCGGCTCGTGGCAATCGTTCTGCGTCGAAAACTACGACTGCGGCGGGCGGTCACTGAGCGTCGTCTGGGACGCGCCCGATGCCCCCGGCGACGCGTACGATGACGGCGACAAAGGCTTCACGATCTACGGTAGCGACAGCGTTCTTCACCGACAAACGGATCTTTCACCCTGCTTTGTGCCTGTTCTGCCGGGGCAGGGCGATGGAGAAGAGGACGACGAGGCGAATGGGTGAAACGGACGGGGAAACGCTCGTGAAGTGCGCCGTCGCCACCGGTAACTTTTTGAGTGCCGCCTCCGTCGTGATACCATGTGCGTCATGAAACCGTTTTGCAACAGCACCCCGCTCCTCGCCCTTTCCACACTCGTGTTCCTGTCCGTCCCGGCGTCAGCCGCGAGTACCCTCGGCGAGAAGGAGGCGAAAAAGTCGGCGGAAATTACCATCACCCAGCGTAACCTGCGCTCCTACCTGACCTTCATCGCGTCCGACGAGTTGGAAGGACGCGACACCCCCTCCCGAGGCTTGGACACGGCGGCGCGCTATATCGCGACGTTCCTGGATCGCTGGGGCTTCACCCCGAAGGGCGATAACGGCACCTATTTTCAGAAGATCATGCTCCGTACCGTTTCGCTGGACGGCGACAAATCCTCCGCGACCATCGCCGGGAAGCCGCTCCGTTTCCGCGACGACTTTCTGCTGAACGGCGCGAGCGAGAACGGTGCCGCGATTGCCGCCGCGACCCCGCTGGTTTATGTCGGACACGGTTGGCTAGTGAAATCGAAGGGCGTGGACGCCTACACAGGCGTGGACGTTCGCGGAAAGATCGTGGTGATTGCGTCGGCCGGGTTCCCGCCGCCCGGTGTCACCGAGCAAGAACTGACGGACGCCGGGGCGGGTACGGACTGGATGATTCCGGAGGCGTACGCCACGAAAAGCGGGGCGGTGGGGATTATCCGTCTGCCGAACTCCGCCAATCAAGCGGCCTGGGCAAAAACGGCGGCGACCGTAAAATCGCTACGCCGGATGGGGACCGAACCCGCCCCCATAGACGGCACGACCGATTCCGGCTTGCCGATGATCACCCTTTCTCCCGCCGCCGCCGCCGCGCTCCTCTCCGGCGAAAAAATCTCGCTGGAAGCCGCGCTCGTCGCCGCGCGAACCAGCCCCGTGGCGGGCGCGTTCGTCTTCGGGGAAGGCAAGACGGCGACGTTTACCGTGGGGATGCAGGTCGAAACCGCGACTACGCAAAACGTGGTCGCTGTATGGGAAGGGAGCGATGCCCGCCTGAAAAATCAATATGTCGCGCTCGGCGCGCATTACGACCATATCGGCGTACGGGCGACGCCGGATGCCACCGGGGACCGCATCAACAACGGCGCGGACGACGACGGTTCGGGGACGGTCGCGCTGCTCTCGATGGCGGAAGCGTTGGGGACCAATCCCGAAAATCGCCCGAAGCGTAGCCTCCTGTTCGTCTGGCACTGCGGCGAGGAGAAGGGGTTGTGGGGTTCGGAGCATTTCGTGCAAAACCCAACCGTGCCGCTCGCCGACATCGTGACGCAACTCAACATCGATATGATCGGGCGTAGCAAGGCGGACGCAAATGATACGTCGGCACGTAACCGTTCGCTATCCGACCCGAACACGATCTACGTCATCGGCTCTCGCATGCTTTCCACGGAACTGGGCAATGTCGTCGATAAGGTGAACGCCGACTACACGAAACTTTCCTACGATTTTCGCTACGACGATCCGAACGACCCGAACCGCTTCTACTACCGGAGCGACCATTACAGTTACGCGCAACGGGGCATCCCCATCGCGTTCTTCTTCGACGGCGTCCACGCCGATTACCACCGTCCGTCCGACGAAGTGGACAAGATCGACTTCGCCAAATACGAGCGGGTGACGCGGACGATATTTCTCACCGCTGTCGCCCTCGCGAACCGGGAAAAGGCTCCCGCGTTGAAGGGGAAGTGAGTGGTCAGTGGTCAGTGGTTAGTGGCCGGGAACCGGACGGTGAACCGTTCCGCTATGCGCCTGCGGCGGACGCTCTTCGAGCGGAGAGTTAGGCGGCGCGAGGCTTGTTGATAACTCGCAGGGTTCCCGCCGCAGGCGCATAGCGGAACGGTTCACCGTCCGGTCCCCGGCTCTAACCACTGACCACTGACCACTCACTTCCTCTGACGTTCCAACTCGTCCAGAAGCGTCACGCTCACGCCGGGGAGGCTGACGGCGATGGGGAGCGGGTCGCGGCGCAGTCGGGCTTTCAGGCGCACTTCCTGCCCGACGGAGGGCGCACCGGCACGACTGATCACCCAGATCTTGCCGCTACTGTCCTCGACCTGGTAGGCGGCGAGTCCGAGGATGCCGCCGGTCGGGTCGAACGTATTGACCACCTTGCCAACTATGTCGAGATCCCGGTTCGCGAACTCGGTGGGTGAATTGAGTAGCCGCCCGATGATTTGGGACTGGTCTTTCTTGCCCCCGCACCCGGCGGTGGCGATCAGTGCCGTTCCCGGCAAGGCGACCGCGAGTAGCGCGCACAACATCGTTCGGATTCGGTACTGCGTTTTCATGAAATCGTTTCCTTTGCTCTCCCTATCTTACCCGGATTCGGGGCGGCTCCTGCAACGGAGCACTCTTTTTGTGGCGCGAGCAGGGAATCCGGCGCGATAAAAGAAAAGTACCTCCATGCGATACTGGTTGATCAAAAGCGAACCGCACGAGTATTCCATCGGCGACCTGCAACGCGATAAAGTCACCTGCTGGGACGGGGTTCGGAACTATCAGGCGCGCAACTTCATGCGCGACGGGATGCAGATCGGCGACCGGCTTTTGTTCTATCATTCCAACGCGACGCCGTCAGCAATTGTCGGTTTAGCCGAAGTGGTACGTCTCGCCTATCCCGACCGTACCGCTTGGGAAGTCGGCAACGCGCACTACGATACCCGTTCAACTCCGGAAAACCCCGTCTGGTTAATGGTCGATGTCGGCTATATCGCTACCTTTCCCCATCCGATCCCTCTGGCAATAGTCAAAGCGGACCCGGTGCTGGGTGGTATGACGCTCGCGCAGAAGGGGAGTCGCTTATCCGTACAACCCGTTTCGGCGGAACATTACGAGCGCGTTCTGATGTTATCCGGGTACGAATAAAAGCGATACCTTTTCGAGACAACTAAAAACGATTCCAGTGTTGCGAATAGTTTTTATTCCTGTTTTCACGCTCCTTGAAATCACCGTTAAACGGGGAAATGTTGATTTGTGTCGATAATGCCAGTTATGAAAAAATGGCATCAACCCGGGCATTTATGGTATTATATATATGTTCCGCCGATGAGGGGTGATGCGAGTAGCGCGAAACTCTTCTAAACACGGCGAACACAACGTGCGACGGCGACCCGGGAAGCGGGTGTGACCGTCGCTTTCGTTTTTGTGGCGGTTTGGGGATCGCCCTTTCGACGCTCGAAGCGACGCTACCTCACCCCTTGTACTTCAGTTGCGCGATGGTACATTCGTCGCGATCCAGGTCGGTACGCTCGCCGCGATATTGCGGCTGATACAGGCATCCCCCGGGGTACGCATACAGGTATTTGATCTCGGCTATCACGCCCGCGCTCGGGAGTGGGTGGCTGACCGGGACCGAGACGTTGCCGATCCCCACAACCGTTTCCCCGTCCAGCACCGCGACGGCGACGCTACGTTGCGCGTTTACCGCAGTGACTATACAGGTCGCGGACTCCCATAATTTGAACTTGACCTGGTTCCCCCGACT
This sequence comes from Armatimonadota bacterium, assembly GCA_043763605.1. Classification (GTDB taxonomy): domain Bacteria; phylum Armatimonadota; class Armatimonadia; order Armatimonadales; family Armatimonadaceae; genus JACMIU01. The sequence goes on from JAYULM010000522.1 coordinate 4,933, forward strand.
CGCCGGCCGCCCCGCTTTATAGGCGGCATCGCGCCGTTTGAACACCACGCCCTCCCCGCCGCGCGTTCGCACCGATTCCAGCAAATCCCGTTTCGTGTTTTCGTCCGTGCCAGTGACAACCGACTTCAGGTGGCTAAAAGGACTGCCCGCCCGCTCCGTTGCCGCCGCCATCAGTGCCGCCAACTGCCGCAGGCGTGACTCGACCGGCTCCGCGCGTAAATCCCTGTCGCCACTCTGGAGCAGATCGAAGACATGGTAGTTCTCGCCGACCAGCTCGCCGTCAAGCACGGTTCCGACCGGGAGCGTACAAACTTCGTCGTGCAACGTCTGAAGCAGCGGCACGAACAAGCCCTTCCGGTTGATCCCTTTCGCGCCGGCCGCGTCCCGTAGCACGAGACGCCGCTCGCCGTCTAACTTCTCCTGACACACGAACGCATCGTCCGTGAGATACGTTTCCAGTTCCCCGTGACTGATCGGGTTGAGTAACTGGGGCAAAAGCCCGCTTTTGCGCTCCTCCAGATCGCCCCCGACGAACACCTGACCGGTACCGTCCGGGGTATATCCCTCGCGCATCTTGCCGTCGATCAATTTCTGGTAGATCGCGGTCGCCTGTTCCAGCGGCACCGGAGACTGCGTTTTCGTACCGGGGCGCAACGTACCGCCGCGCCGCCCGAACGCGAAATTGACGACATAACCTGCGTCGCCCCGCGCACACACGGCGGCGTGGTACTCTTTGTCGCTCCCGCCCTCGCGGTAAAACATTCTGGTGCTCGGCAAATCCACTTCGGAAGTCATCGGTTCTCAAAATCCCTTTCGCCCAGAACACTCGCTGTTATCGACGCGATCCGGAAACAACGGGGGCAATGCCATTTTCGGATTTTTCCCGACTTCATCGTGTGCGTCGTTTCTGCGAACGAGGTTACAGCGGCGGGCATGGAACTGCCGCGAAAATTCGATACTACACCAGCACTTCGTCCCAACTGCTCGCAGTCAACAGGGACAACAGCCATACCTCCAACTGCTCCGAGGAAGTCGCCGCCTCAAGACGCGACCGTTGCTCCCGCGTCGGCTCGCCGAAACGCCGCGTCCCCTGCAACAGCAATGTGCGTCGCTCCCCCTCAATCCTGCCCTCGTCCAGAATCTCTTTGTACGTGATCGATTCCCGCATATTTCGTACTCCTCGTAAATACCGCGCTTTGGATGAACTATTGTACCGCAAGCCCATCAGGACGTTCGCAAGTGTGCGAACGCGTTCGTCGCCGTCCATAACTCTGCCGCC
>JAYULM010000523.1:0-1782 GCA_043763605.1 Armatimonadota bacterium
GCTGAACCCGGATTGGGAACCGCCCGCCGTCCAGAACGCCGCGAAGATCTGGCGGTGCTACGAATCGGCGAAGCAGAAAGAGAACGATGTCACGTCGAAAGTCCCGGCGCGTCGGCTCGACTTCGACGACCTGCTCGTGGAAGCGTTCGTGCTGCTCCGTGACGATAAGGCGGCGCGAGAGCGGTATCAGAATCAGTGGGACTACCTGTTGGTCGATGAGACGCAGGATACGTCGCAGATTCAGTGGGACTTCGCGGTGCTACTCGCGAAGCGACACGGCAACCTGTTCCTGGTCGGCGATGTCGGGCAGTCGGTGTACGGGTTCCGGGGGTGCGACCCGCGCCTGACAGTGATGGGTTTCCAGAAGGCGTTCCCGATGGGTGAGATCATCCGGCTGTCGTCGAACTACCGCTCGCAGGGAACCGTGGTGACGGTCGCCAACGAACTGATCGCGCACGCGGACCTGGACGACCGCTACCGCCTGGCGATGGAGCCGACGCGCGTAAACGGCGAGGAACCGCTCCTGACCCAACACGTGGACGGCGAATCCGAGGCGGCGTGGGTGGTCGAGCAACTGCGCGAACGGCTAAACACGGAGCATCTGCAGTTCAAGGACTTCGCCGTCCTGTACCGCACGAACGCCTATTCCCGCGCCATCGAGGACGCGCTGATCGCGATGGGTATTCCCTACGTGATTACCGGTGGGACCGGCTTCTATAACCGCAAGGAGGTCAAGGATCTTCTCGCCTACCTGCAACTCTCGGTGGACCCGCACTCGGCGGCGGGCGACGCGGCGGCGAAACGGGTACTGAACATCGCGTCGAAGCGGCTCGGTACCCCGACCCGATTCTTAGGTGCGGGCTTTATCCGGCAGATCGAGGAAGCCGCCGAAAAGCACAAATGCTCGTTCTACGAGGCACTGCGGCGCGGCTCCTATAAGACGACGCAGGACGTGGCGGTGCGCGATTTCCGCGAGCAGATCAAGGAGATTCACGCGGCGGGCGACTCGGCGGCGGTGCGCCTGACGGCGGCGCGAAACTCCGGCTACGATGACTACATTCTGGCGGAGGAGGGCGAAAAGGAGGACGACGGCGAGGGTTCGTCGCGCCTTGAGAACCTGGACGAACTGGTGGCGTCATCAGCACGATTCCACTCGCCGGACGCGATGCTGACGTTCGTCGCCGGGCAGATCCGCAAGGCGAACGAGTCGTCACGCTCGCTGGACGCGGTAAATATCATGACGATCCACCGGTCGAAAGGTTTGGAGTGGAACGCCGTTTTCGTGATCGGGTTCGCGATGAACCTGCTCCCGCACCACCGCTGCCTGCGCTACGTGGACGGCGAACTGTTAGCCGACTCGCTGGAGGAGGAACGCCGCCTCGCCTATGTGGCGATCACACGGGCGAAGGAGCGGTTCGCGCTGTCCTGGCCCCAGTATCACAACGGAAAATCTCTCGGTCCCTCGCCGTTCCTGAACGAGATGCCGACGCTCGCCTCGCAGGTGATGACGGCGATCACGACCCCGCCCCCCGAGTCACCACTGTCCGACGAAGAACTGTACGACGACTCAGAAGATCCCGATTAGTTTTCTTTTCTTTATTTTGTCCTGCGCGGACGGCGCCAACGCAGCGGAAACGCAGTTTCCGCGATCACGTTGGATTGTTGTACCTGCGGTGCTGTTTCTACGTCAGGCTTCGCGCGAGCCGGGTTAGCCCTTGCTGTTTTCCCGCGAATTTGCCGGTTCTGTTTTTTCACGCCGTGAAAAACCAGAACCGGCAAATT
>JAYULM010000524.1:0-1782 GCA_043763605.1 Armatimonadota bacterium
TGGCTGATCGCTCCGGTGCTGGCAAACGCGCAGGACTCCCCCGGGAACGCGATACAGGTGCCGGTCCCCGCCGTCAAATCGGTGGTAATTCTCGGAGCCAGAGGCGTATCGACGCAAACCCTGCGCGACGCGATTTCGGCGGTAGCTCTGGGAAGACCGGGCGATAGCGATACGCTCCTCGCGGTCGCCCGCGCCGCCACCGAGGTATACCGCAAAAAAGGGTTCTCTGTCGCCCAGGTCGTTGGCAACGAGATTTCCGCCGACGGGGTACTGACGGTCACGGTCGCGGAAGGCATCGTTCGGCGGGTACTGGTGCGCGGCAACGGCAGAACGTCGTCGAAAGTGATCCGCGCCGCCGTCGATGTCCGCCCCGGCGACGTTTACCGGGAGAATGACGTGCGCGACGCCCGGAACCGGCTCGCTCGCCTCGGCATTTTCGAGGACGTGATTATCGTCGCCTCGCCCGATGGAGACGAGAAGAAAGATCCGCTCCCCGAACCGGACGCCGCGAAAACTACCGATGATGGCAGGGTCGTGCCGTCTGCAGACGTTGGAACGCCTCCCCAAGCAGATTCCGTCGCGTCGCCGAAATCAGACGCGCTTGTCGCGGGCGGTGAAAAAGCCCCGGTGCCCGAAGTATTCCCGGTGCCTGACGAAGTCGGTTACGTCGATCTGATTATCCGTGTCAAAGAGCGGCGCACCGGGAATGTCGCTGCGACCGTGGGATTCAATGAAGGAACGGGATTGATCGGTTTCGTGGACTTCACTGAGGACAATGTTTACGGCACGACGCACCGGGCGTCGGTGCAGTGGCAACGCACCAGTACCGCGCGGTTCACCTCCAATGGTGATTTCGTCCCCGGACGCACTCGTGCGGCGTACCTCGTTTCCTACGATATTCCCGCGCTCGGGCGCGACAGCACCGCGCTCGGTGCGCAGGTATACAACACGAACACCGTTTTTCTGCCATTCTTTTCCAACAATCAGGACAACCTGCGCAACTACGAATTGCGCCGGGGAGGCAAGGTGCGCGTCGGGCGCGCGATTGGGCGTGGGAGCACTGTCTACCTCACCGCGCGGCGTGATGAAGTCGGCTATGACCCGGTCCCCGACTCGCTCAATCCCCCGGTCCGCGACCTTTTCAATGCGAACGCTACCGTCGCGGCGTTCGGGCTGAATCTGGTGCTCGATGGGCGGGACGACGCCGTGAACCCGCGCCGGGGGTTCCTGCACAATCTGTCCTACGAAAACGCCGGACGCTTCCTCGGCGGGACACGCGCGTTCGTCGGGATTTCCGCCGATCTCCGCGCCTACGCACCCCTCGGGAATACGCCTCGAAGCCCGATCCTCGCACAACGCGTGCTGGGCGGAAGCGTGGACAACACCGCGCCCCTTTCGGAGCAGTTCTGGCTCGGCGGCTTCGACCTGCTACGCGGCTATGACCTGTTCTCGATCCGGGGCAGCCGCATGTTCCTTTCCTCCACGGAACTTCGTGTCCCACTCGGTCCGGGTTTTCAGGGAGTCGTCTTCACCGACATCGGGAACGCGTTTCTGCCCGGGCAGCCGGTCCGGCTCGGTAGCCTCAAAGGGAGCGGCGGTTTAGGACTGCGCTTCCTGACACCTATCGGTCCGATCCGCCTCGATGTTGCTTATGGGAGTCAGGTCCAGACCTACGTGTCGCTCGGGCAGTCGTATTGAGTCAGGTGTTTGGGTTTACCGGTTATGATCATCGGTTTCACCGACGCCTGTAGGTGGCTTCGCCACCGAGCGTCCTCCGGACGC
>JAYULM010000525.1:0-1778 GCA_043763605.1 Armatimonadota bacterium
TTCCCGAACCGTCCGACAAGCGGGACCGCCGCTCTGCTCCAGACTCCCCCTCTCTCATTCCGATGAGGGAGGGGGCGGGGGGGAGGGAGGAAAAACGGGCACGCGCTACACCGCGACCCAATCCCGCGACCGCCCCACGGCGCGTTGCCACTCCCGGTGCAGACCGTCCATCTCGCCGCGCGACCGACCGGGCGTCAACGCGCGCTCGACCTGCCAGTGGCGGGCGATCTCCTGACGGTCCGCCACTGGCAGGTCGACCGCGAGTCCGGCGAGGCACGCCGCGCCCAGTGCCGTGGTTTCCACGACGCGCGGGCGCACTACCGGCACCCCGAGCAAGTCCGCCTGAAACTGCATCAAGCCGTCGTTGCGGGACGCGCCGCCGTCCACGCGCAGTTCGGTCAGACGGATGCCCGCGTCCCGCTCCATCGCCGAAAGAACGTCGTAACTCTGGTACGCGACCGCCTCCAGCGCGGCGCGGGCGAGGTGCCCGGCGGTGGTCCCGCGCGTGATGCCGACGATGGTTCCGCGCGCGTACGGGTCCCAGTGCGGCGCGCCCAGCCCGGTGAACGCCGGGACGAGGTACACGCCGCCGTTGTCGGGGACGGTCGCGGCGAGCGTTTCGATCTCCGCCGCCGTGCGGATCAGCCCGAGTCCGTCGCGGAGCCATTGCACGACCGCGCCGCCGATTGAGCGGCGGGGTGAAACGGGCGAGAGTATTCTTCTCCGGGTCGAAGAAATCCCTGAGCGATTGCAGGAGCGCGAGAATGTCCGCATCCGTCGGAAGGAACCAGGCGGGGGTGGGGGCTTTGCGCACTTCGTATTCGGAAAGGAGCGACCGCTCGATCAGGTCGTAGCGTTGGCACCACCGGAAAAACGCTTTGGCACAGAGCACGTCGGAATGGAGTGTGGTCGGGCTGATTCCCTGCCCGTTCCGGAAAACGAGATAACGGTCGAGGTGGTGCTTGCCGACAGGGCTATTCAGTTATCCAAAGAATTGCCCGCCGCGCCGGTAACCTCACCCCCCGGGTACCCTCTGGGTGCCCCTCTCCGTGCCGGAGAGGGGGAGCCAGAGTGGACACGCGGAGGCAGAACATCTCCGGCATCTTACTCCCCCTCTCCGGCACGGAGAGGGGCACCCAGAGGGTACCCGGGGGGTGAGGTTACCGGCGCGGCGGGCAATTCTTTGGATAACTGAATAGCCCTGGCTTGCCGAAGCCATCGAAGGAAATGTCGTTCTCGTTCGCCCACTTGATGAGTTGTCGAAGTTGCACGTCGTAGAATCGGCGCGTCTTGGGTGCGCGGGTCGCTTCCAGGTGCAGAAGGAAGTCCGCGAGGGCGTCTTCCCAGGTCGTTTCGTTAAAAGCTGTAACCATCTGAGACACCTAATTACTTAGTTGCTATCAGAGTAGCAACGAATGTCAACAGTGTCAACGCCAGGAGCAAAAGAAAAGCCCTTACCAGTTATTGATAAGGACTTTCCGTGATGGGTCGTGAGGGATTTGAACCCACGACAAGCTGATTAAGAGTCAGCTGCTCTACCGACTGAGCTAACGACCCGACTTAGGCTGTTTGCGCTATTTTCTCTGAAAGTTTGTTCATTCAAAGCGTAAAGCTCGAACTGCCACCTATTGTATCATGGAACGTGGCATATAACAAGAAGTTTTCTTACCTATCAGGGCAATTGCATTATAGATTGGTTGCTTGCCCGTTCCATAGAAAACGCGGGTTGAAACCCACGTCTGTGGGCAACTTCGTTGCCGAACGTCCTCCGGACGGAA
>JAYULM010000526.1:0-6166 GCA_043763605.1 Armatimonadota bacterium
GCTGGGAGGCGCGCGCCGAAAAAGGGTGACAGGGCGCGGACGGATCGGACGAGGATACACGGAATGGTCATTGTACCGAGCAAGCGATGTACAGGTGATGCTCGCCCGCGACGAACGCCGGACGCTGGTATTCCTGCTGACGAGCGGGACGACCGTGGAGGGCGTCGTGCGCTGGTATGTCATCGTGCGCTGGTATGGCGACTTCCACGTTCTGCATCGCGGACAAGTGCCGGGACGAGATCACGGTCTACAAGCATTGGTATGACACGCATAGAAAAACGGGGCACGGTCCGCGCAATCGGACCGTACCCCGTTGCCTTGGCTTGCGCCACTGGTTTACGGCACCACGTTCGGGTTCGTCCCATCAGGGCGTAACGTCTTGATGCGCTTCCACAACTCCGCTTCCGTGTAGGTCACCGAAGGAACTCCAGCCTGACCGGGAAAGCATTCGGAAGGTGCGTTTTCGCGTTGAGGATACGCAAAACGAATCTGGTCGAACGGGACCCGAGTCACTTCACCATCCTCCCACAAAACCAGGTAGAAACCGGTCGGATGCTTGGTCATCTTGCCGTTCGGGAAAAGACAGGCATCGCCGTAGTAGTATATATCCGAGTATGCCAGTGTGTCCCGTTCCCCGGTCCGATGTGGTCCTCCTATTTCGCCCCCATCCGGTCTTCGAACCACCCAAACGAAAGGTTCCGCCACAGTCCCAGGCGGGTCGGCAAAATGGTAGTCCGCGTACTGCATATCAGGTTGATAGTTTCGGGTGAACACGCTCTTGACATCCCGGAACCCGTAAACAGACATATTGGCGCGAATATCGCGGTGTAATTCCAAGGCGGAGCGGGGGCGAGTTCCGTGGCGCGACTGGAATAACTGCATTTCTTTGAACAGGTCTTGTAACTGTTTGACAAGCCCTTCGGGGTTGAGTTTTGCGGTCTTGAACCGTTGATTATGGCACCAACCCTCGGGCGGAATTACCTTCGGCCTACCGCCGGATTTCAATGGCGGTGAATTGCGCTGATCCATCGGTCGGAATATCCACAAGTTGATACCGATTGCCAGAAGAGCAACCACGAACAGTACGCCACGCCATCGTTCAATTTTCATGGTATGAATCGAACCTCCTTTGTCCGACTTGATTTCGCGAACTTCAATAAAAGTATTGAGTGTTTGTGGGGTTTTCTGTGATTATCCTCCTGAGCAGTACTGCGTGTTTGTGGGGTTTTCTGTGATTATCGTGTCGTATCTAGAACAACTTGTTTCTTTATCCGGTACTCCATAGCATGATTCGAGACAGGTATACTTCCTTTCCCAAGTGGGATATATAGCCACGTAGTTGTATGGATACCCCTGCATTGGTTTGCAACAGGAAAACCGTTGCTGAGTCTTGTAGTCGACCCTCTGCCGAATACAATTACCTCCTGTTCCGCAACCAGGGCACGAGTCGTGGGATTCATCGCCACACCATGACGCGATAAGGGCAGAATCGGCCTTCTTCGGTGCGGGAACAAGCAGTGCCGCGACAATGATTAAAACAAGAGCGACGGAAAATTTGATGTTATTCACTCGGTTAATTCCTTTCTGGAAACACGTGTCCCTTGATCAAAAGTGCTGTGCCTTTCGGGTTGTCGCTCGTGATCAGGTGGATGGGTTGATGGGCGGTGCCGACACGCCCCGTTGTGTCGAACGTAGTTCGGATGACTACGCTTTCAAACGGGGCGAGTCGGGTCGGCAGGGGACGGTCAGCGATAGGTTGAGTGCAACCGCATGAGCCTTTAACGTTTGTCAAAGTGACGGACCACGGGTGCAGGTTGCGGACTACGAAGCGGGCGTTGACCTCGTCGCCCGCCGTGGCAACGTTGAAGTCATGTACCGGCGACGGCGTGTAGAGTGTATTGGTAAAAACCGGGAAGCGGTAGGAGAGGATGGCGATGGCGACGAGTGTGACTATCGACACGTCGAAAAGTGTACGTCCCCACGCTACAAGGGGGGGGGCAATCAGTTTTTGTTTGTTGCTTGCCATGGACACCATTTTATCGAATGATTGGTATTTGTCAAGCGAATCGCTAAAAAATTTTAAAAGGTGCCGGGCGGACTCGAACCGCCGGTAAAGGTTTTGCAGACCTGCCCCTTAGCCCCTTGGGTACAGCACCGAGTCGATTCAACCACAAAGGACACGAAGTTTTTGAGGGAAATGTGGATCGCACGTTCGCCGGTAAATCTACCGATAACCGGCAAGCACCACCTTCAAAAACTTCGTGTCCTTTGTGGTTGAATCGAAAAAAGGTGCGAAGCGGATTCGAACCGCTGCATAAAGGCTTTGCAGGCCCTTGCCTTACCACTTGGCTACCGCACCGAATATACTACCCTGCAATATATCACGCGCCGATTTGCCGTCGCAAGAGGAGCGCGAAAAACGGGGCACCGAGAAGCGCGGTGACGACGCCGACGGGGATCTCGGAGCCGGGAAGCACGGTGCGGGCGACGATGTCGGAAAGGACACAGAGCGTGGCACCGGTCAGGGCGACGGCGGGTATTAAGCCGCGATGCGCCGGTCCGACCAGGGCGCGGGCGACGTGCGGGGCAATCAGCCCGACGAAGCCGATGATCCCGGCGACGGAAACCGACGCGGCGGTCAGCAACGCGGATAGTGCGAGTGTGCCGCCTTTGAAACGCTCGGTGTCCACGCCGACCGAGCGCGCGGTTTCCTCGCCGAACGCGAATGCGTCCAGCCCGCGACCGGCGGCGGTGAATAAACCGATTCCCGCCGCCGTGAGGGGAAGCAGGATCGCGACATCCGCCCATTTCGCCTCGTTGAACCGCCCCATCAGGAAATCCAGGATCTGCTTCTGGTCGTTTCGCGCGAGGGACAACAGGAGCGTGGTGATCGACCAGAGGAACGAGCCGACGACGATTCCGGCGAGCAGGAATCCCGCCGTGTGAACCCGTCCCCCGGCGCGCGACAGGGCGAAGACCACCGCCATTGTGACAAGCGCGGCGGCGAACGCGAGGACCGACCCGCCCAATCCGTTCCACGCGCTGGAAATGCCGAGGAGTATGGCGACGCCCGCCCCGACCGACGCCCCGGACGATACCCCGACCGTGTACGGGTCGGCGAGGGGGTTCTGGGTTAGCCCTTGCAGGACGGCACCGGAAACGGCAAGCGCGGCTCCGACAAGCGCGGCGAGCAACACGCGGGTGAGACGAAGATCAAACAAAATGCCAGTAGTGACGGCGTCCGCGTCGGCGACGAGCGCGGGGGCGATCCGGTGTCCGACGGCATGCAGGATCGCGCCGGGGGCAAGCGCGACTTCGCCGACCGTCGCCGCCGTGAGCAGGGAGACGAACAGCAAAAGCGCGAGGGCGAACAGGGTGGGGGCGAGAGGCAGGCGGCGGGGAGTGGAAAGGTCAGTCACAATGCGTGTAGTGTATCGCTTCTATCGGACGGTGAACCGTTCCGCTATGCGCCTTCGGCGGGAACCCTTCGGGTTAGGAGAAGCGTCACAGACGATAGCCTCTCCGCTCGAAGAGCGTCCGCCGAAGGCGCATAGCGGAACGGTTCACCGTCCGTGGCTACCGCTACGCGCCTGGCATCGCTACTCTCTCGCCTGCGTCACCGTAATATCGCCGGAAACGGTGCCCACGCTGATCCGTGCGGGACTGGTGCCCGCGCCGAGCGTTTCGTTTACCGAGACCATCCCGGACGCCCGGATCACCTTTTCCGTCGCGCCGGAAACGCCGCCCTCGCTTGCCGGGGCGGGGTAAAGCGTCGCTTCCACGTCGCCGCCTTTGCTGGACAGGTCTAGCGTGGCGTCGGTGTCGCGGGGAAGTCGGGCTTCGATGTCGCCGGACACGGCGGCGAGTTTGACAGTAGTGGACTTAAGCGGCGATTTCGGGGCGAACTCCAGCGTCCCACTGACGGTGTCGAACGACGCCTCGCTCTCGAACGATACCTCGGTCGCCGTGATGTCACCGGATACCGTGCGTGCGCGGGCGGTTCGTCCGGCTAAGTGCGACAGGAACAGGTCGCCGGAAACGGTTTCCACGTTTACCGTTGGGACCGTGCCGTCCGACAGGCGCACGTCGCCGGACTGGGTAGACGCCCGGAACGTCGCGCCGGAGAGCCGGACTGCTTCAATGTCGCCCGACGCCGTGCCGACCGACACCGACCCGAGTACGCCCTCGACTGCGATGTCACCCGACGCCGTATCGGCGGCGACATCCCCGGCGATCTCCATCGCCCGCGCGTCGCCGGACTGCGTCGCGAGGACCACAGCGGCGTTCTTGATCGACCGCGCCGAAACGTCGCCGCTCGGACTCATCAGCGAGATTTTGAACGGCGGTTGCCCACTCGGCACGAAAACTTTCAGGTCCAGCGAGGCGCGCCGGATGCGCGGCGGGTGCGTCACCGAAACCGTGGGACCGTCCGCGCCGTTTTCGACGATCAACTGGATCTGCGCGGCTAAATCCTCGGCGGCGGCGCGATCCGCCGCCCACACTTTAAGCACGCCCGCGACGCGTGCTTCCGGCACGTCCGCGCCGATAGCCTCGATGTTGCCCAGCGTATTCTTCACGCGCAGGGTGCCCCCGGCGGGGACGGCGGCGGTCGCTTCGCGCGGCGCGGCGATCTCCGGGTCGCCCTGCATCGCTTCGAGGTTGATCGAAAGGTCGATGGTCAGGTCGCCGAGCGACGTACGCACCTGTCGCCCGATACGGCGCGCCTGGCGTCGGGCGGTAGCGGCAATGCGGCGCGGGTCGATCCCGCGCAGGGCGTCGGCGATGGAGCGGGCACCGGGCACGTCTTTCAGGGCGTCCGCGACCGTATCCCAGGGGGCGTTCTCGCCATCGCCCGATTTTTCGGCGTGGTCCAATTTCACTTCGGCGGCGGACAGTTGCTCCTGCACCCCGGCGACCCGCTCCCGTGCGGCGGCGATCTTGGCGCGGGCACGGGCGAGCGTGTCGCTGTCCTTGCTCGGCAAATCCGACACCGAACCGGGGTCGTCGTCTTCGTCGTCGAACTCGGGCGGCATTGGAGGCATCGGCGGGATCGGCGGAAATGTGCCGTCAGCGAACTGGGGCGGCATTGGGATCGCTCCCGAAGCAGCAGCGGGCGGCGCGGGCGGCGCGTCGGCGCGTTTCGTGGAAACGTCCACGGCGGACAGCAGTTCGGACGCTTGCTCGGCGGTGATGGTCCCGTCTTGCAACATTTTCAGTATCAGCAGGTTTTCTTCTTTAGCCATTGTTTCGTTCTCCAAACGGTGGTGCGTATCAGCGGTATCGGTTCACGCGGTGTTATGGTCTCGCGCGGGTTCAGATCCAGTGGAGCCACTTCCCGACGCCGTACAGGGCGGACGCCGAAGACGTGACGATTACGAGTAGTAAAGTCAGCAGACGTGGCAACAGGGCATCGCTCGACAGCAATCCGTTCCGACGCGGCGCGGCGGTGTACCACGGCTCCTGTTCGACAAATTCGACGATGACGAGGTCGTCTTGCTCGATCACGCGGGCCTTGTGGCGGGCAAGGAGTCGTCCCCGCGTGGCACGGGAAACGTCGGGCGGCGGCGGCGGTTGGGATGTTTTTTGCACGGGAGACGGTTCCTTTCTCACTTACAGGTTGCGCAATGCTTCGGCGGCTTGCGCGGGCGTCAATCGCCCCTCCTCGACATCGCGCAAAAGCCGTTTGCGCGAATCCCGGGGCGGCGGTGTATTCGATGGTGTCGACAATGGCGGTGTCGGCGGTCGTTCGGCGTCCAGTACGGATTCGAGAGCCAATACCGTAGCATCGAGGCGCGCACGAACGGTGGGATAGGAGACACCTAATTCGCGCTCCATGTCGCGAATAACGCCCCGGCAGAGCACGAATGTTTCGATGAACCGCTGATGATCCACGGGCAATGCCGCCAGCGGTGCGGACGCGAACGTGCCGTGCAACCGGGTGTCACACAGGGTGCAGGACAGTTCGCTGATCCGAAGGGACGCGTCGCACGTGGGACACTGGGTGATTTGGCGTGCCATATTCTAAACTTGCTTCTCGAACACTTTACCAAAGGAAATTGATTTTTACAATAGAGCCTCTTTCAAAAATAGGGATTGGAAAATTGAAGGCAATTGGCGTTCAGTATCGAAAAGGAGAATGTGAAAAACCAAAACGAATCGAACGCCA
>JAYULM010000527.1:0-6162 GCA_043763605.1 Armatimonadota bacterium
GAAGGCGGAACACAAACTTTAGAAGAACGCGTGACACAATTGGAGCAAGAAATGCAGGAAGTAAAGCGTAGCCGAGCCGTCAAGCCGATTGTCGAGAGCGAGATTCCGTGGTGGGAAAGGATTCACGGTACCTTTGCCGGAAGCGATGAGTTCCTTCATGCGATGCAAGCAGGGCGCGAATACCGCGAGTCGTTGCGCGAACCAGACCTGGACGAGGGAGTGCAAACATCCCCCCAATGATTCGCGTTTTAGACACCGACCACATGAGTTTTCTGCAGTATGACAGCGAGGAAGCAAAAGCAATTTTGCTCCGGCTTCGCGCGGTTCCCCGGGATGATATCGCGACCACGGTAGCTACCTATGAGGAGCAGATGCGCGGACGCATGGCACGATTAGCCAGCACGAATAAACCTCAGGGACAGATCGTTATGTACACCGAGTTGAAGCAGACTTTGCAACAATACTGCTTCATCCCGGTTCTCGATTTCGATACGATAGCGTCGGCAGAGTTTGAACGGCTCCGCAAAATTCACCCACGCCTCGGTACGATGGACTTGAAGATAGCGGCAATCGTTCTCGCGAATAACGCAACTCTAATAACTCGAAACAACCGCGATTTCGGGAAAATCGCGGGCTTGCGGATCGAGGACTGGACTCTGACGCCTTGATGCATTTCGGGACCGTCACCGATGGCGGTACCTCCCGCAAAACCAACTATTTCACCTTGCCCGCCCCAATCGAGCGGCGCGGCGGCGACCGATCAACGAAAGATTTTAACCATTATGGACGACATGAAACACTACACTCCTGCCGAAAACCGGTACGAGAACACGCCGGGCTGGTTCCGCCGCTCGGGACGCTCCGGCTTATTGCTCCCGCTGATCTCCATCGGGTGCTGGCATAATTTCGGCGATCCGGGCACGGACGCCGCGCATCACGGGGACGAGGATTCGCTCCACGAGAATGCGAAGGCGATGCTTTTCACGTCGTTCGATAACGGCATCACGCACTTCGACCTCGCCAACAACTACGGTCCCAAGCCGGGTGCGGCGGAATCGCGCGTCGGACGCATCCTGAAGGAAAACTTCGGCGCCTACCGCGACGAATTGATTATCTCCACGAAAGCGGGTTACGGCATGTGGGCGGGTCCGTACGGCGAATGGGGTAGCCGCAAATACCTGACGGCGTCGCTGGATCAATCGCTGAAGCGGTTGCAACTGGACTACGTCGATATTTTCTATTCCCACCGCTTCGACCCCAACACGCCGCTCGAAGAAACGCTCGGCGCGCTGGATTCGGCGGTGCGGCAGGGCAAGGCTCTCTACGCGGGCATCTCGTCCTACTCCGGCGAGCAGACGCGGCGGGTGGAGGCGATCTGCGCGGCGAACGGGTTCGTCAAACCGATCATTCACCAGCCGAGTTACTCGATGTTGAACCGCCGCGTGGAAACCGATCTGCTCCCGGCGACCGCCGATACGGGAATGGGTGTGATCGCGTTCTGCCCGCTGTCGCAGGGCTTGCTGACGAACAAGTACCTGAACGGCATCCCGGAAGATTCGCGGGCGAAGCAGGAGAAAGGCTTTTTACAGGAAAGCGCGGTGACTCCCGAGTTGGTCGAGAAACTGAAAAAGTTGAACGCCATCGCGTCCGACCGGGGACAAAGCCTGGCTCAGATGGCTCTGTCCTGGGCGTTGCGCGACCACCGCGTGACCTCCGCCCTGATCGGAGCCAGCCGCCCCGCTCAGATCGTGGAGAATGTCAAAGCCGCCGAAAAAACGGTGTTCGCGAGCGCCGAACTGGAAGCGATTGAGGCAGTCTTGAAGGGGTAGTACGCGGAACCTCACTTACTCGCTTGTTTCCTCCCTCCCCCCGTCCCGTTAATCCTCCCTCCCCCCAGCCCCCTCCCTCATCGGAATGAGAGAGGGGGAGACAGCGGGAACGCAGTTCCCGCGATCCGGAGGTAGCGAGGCGGTCCCGCTCGTTGGGCGGAACAGGCAACGCGGTAATGCTTCTCCTCGGGATCGCGGGAACTGCGTTCCCGCTGTCTCCCCCTCTCTCATTCCGATGAGGGAGGGGGCTGGGGGGAGGGAGGACAGCCGAGGCGGGCGGGGGAGGGAGATAACACCGGGGGGGAGAGACGCTACCGATACTCGGAAAGCAACGGCTCGATCTCGCCCGCCTCCAATAGGCGGAACTTCGATTCGCGTCGCGTAGAACGCGACAGCAGACCCGCCTCCACCGTGCCGCCCTTCGACAGCAACTCACGGATCGTCTGCACCGGGTCGAGCGGCTTCTCCGACTCGGATTCCTCGTCGCGGTCGCGCTCGGAACGCTCTACTTCGGGCGCGAGTCGCGCCTTGCCGACGCCCCACGCCGTGATCGCGACTTTGAGCGCGTCGGAAATAGTCGCCGGCTTCGCTTCCGTCAGGACCGCTTCCGCCTGCTCCTCCGCGTACGGCGTCCCCGCCGCGACCGCTGCCCCGGTTTTGATCGCGAACTCGCCGTCGAATCCGAGCACAAACAGGTGGTCGGTTTCGGACGTTTTGCCCATCTCGGCGAAGACCGCGCGTATCGTCAGCGGGATCGTCTGCTGGTCGTTGTATATCCGCTTGATCGCGGGCGACAACGCGAAGCCCACCAGTCGCTGGATCGAAACATCGTCCGGCGACCGCTCGAAACCTTCCTTGTGCGCGTTGTCAATCGCGGCAAGCCGGAGCGACTCGATGTCGGACTGCTTGCCCAATGCGCCCATGATCAGTCGGTCGTAAATATCGAACACCTTGCGCTGTTGCGCCGTCCGAAGCGTCAGCAACAGAATCCCGTCGTCGAACGACACGGCGACAATCGGCGAGCCGTCTTTCAGGCGATCCTCGACATATTCGTTGCGTTGCTGAAGCGATTGATTCCAATCGTAAAAGTTGTAACTCATTTTTGATTAGTGGTCAGTGGTCAGTGGTCAGTGGTCAGATACGAAAGAGGTACGCGGCAACGAGCCGACACACTGCATTTCACTGACCACTGACCACTGACCACTAACCACTTCCCTTTCCTAATATCCTTGCGGTCCGATCAGAAGCGGTTCGGTTTTGATGATCTCGCGCACGATGGTGCGGAGCGTTTCTTCTTCCACGTCGGCGATGCCTTCGCGGGTGATGGTTTTGGCGAGTGGCAGGACTTTGCCCGCGCCGCCCGTCGCCGCGTCCAAGTCCGCCGCGATTTCCAGGAGGAGCAATGCTTCCTTGAGCGCGGTATCGCGGTCCATGTCGCGGAACGGTCCCTTGCTACGCTGGATGTACTCGAATACGCCGCGAATCTGGGTCGAACCCGAACCCGCCGCGCCGAACTCCGCCGTCTCAAACCGTGCGCCGCCGCCGTCATAGAAGAAGATGCGTCCCTCGCTCGAATCCTTATCGAACGTGGAGAGGATCGGGATCACTAAGCCGATGCCTTGCATCGCCGCCATCTGGTTGCCAGAAATGACCTTGCCCAACTCCGACAGTTTGCCGTCCAGACTCATCGGTTGCAGTTGGGACCGCTCATAGTAGCGGAACGCGTGGCGCAGGTAGCGCGTGATTTCCATCGCCTTGCTGAACGAACCGGAGATCGCCATCAGGGTAAAGTCGTCGAGCGGCAGAACCTTTTCCGCCTTGTCATACATGATCGCCATGCCGCCGGTCGCGCGCCGGTCGCCGACATTGATCACGCCGTCCTTGTACTTGACCGCGATGACCGTGGTGCCGTGAATTGGCTCGTCCGCCAGCCCGTTGGTCGGGGCGGTGGTGTTGCGGGGACCGCTTTGCATCGCGAAAATCGGTTGCGGCGCGGTTTCCGGAGATCTACCAAGGAGGTTGCCGAAACTGCCGCCGTGGTTCGTCTCCGCACCGGAAAGAAGGTGCATAGTTTGCCTTTCAGTTTGCTGTGTCATATAAAGTTTACGGCGGAACCGGTATGCCGGTTCCGCCGTATTTTCCGTAATAATATCGCGCTTTCTACTGACCGGAACGCTGGCGGTACCGTTTCGCCTGATTCGGATCGACCCGCTTCATGCGGTCTAAAATCCCGCGCGACTCCGGTCGCTTGACATCGGGCTTGCTCGGACCGTCGCCGGTGTCCGTGCTTTTGCGAAGCGGGTCCGCCGTGGGAAGCGGGCGCGTCAAACGGTCATCGAATCGAATTTCGTTCATGGTGTTATGCCTTTCTTGACGTATCAAAATGCGGGTTTCTCACGCCCACGGTTCATTTCTCGGTTGTGGTATCGTAATCTTGTTCCTCGGACCGTGAACGGTTTCGCTATGCGCCTTCGGCGGACGCTCTGCGAGCGGGATACGCAGAGGCGAGACGCTAGCGGTTCTGCCGCACCCGGTGCGTCCGCCGAAGGCGCATAGCGGAACGGTTCACCGTCCGAGGAACAAGATTACGACACCCTCCTCACACGTATTCGCCGCTTTCGGCTTCGGTTGCGTGGCGCATCACGGCGGATGCGAACTGTGCCGGGTTTTGCGCCGCGTTCAGCGCGTCGGTCAGTGTCTGTGCGTCCGCGTCCGCGACCGCCGACACCGGGAGCGTGATCGACTGTCCGCCATCGTTCAGGACCAGCCGACTCCACGTAATAGACTTTACCCGGTCCGCGAACTTCTTCACCGCCAGCCCGCGCACCGTCGCGCGCGGCGACGAAAGCGGGGGGGCGACCAGGGCATGTTCGATTTCGGCATCCGTCACGACCCGTCGTATCTCCCCGGCTTGCTCCAGCCCGTAGTAGAGCCCCGCTTCCGGGTCCACGTTATGATATTCCAGGTCCACGCTTTGTAACGCCGGGTCGTCCCACGTCAGACCTTCGGCGTCGCGGTAATCCTCGACCAATGCCCGTTTCGCCGCCCAGTCCAGAGTGTCGGATAGCGACAGCGGGTCGGTGTCCAGCGTGTTCAAAACCTGCTCCCATTCGGCGAGAACCGTGTCCGCTTCCGCCGACATGCCGGAAAGTTGGGACTTCGCCGCCGCCAGGTACGCCCTTTGGATTTCGACCGCCCCTATAGTACCGCCGTCCAACCGCTCGGCGTTCCACTTCAACGACGGATCGCGGGAAATCTGCTTGATCGCCGCCACCGGATCGCGCAGGTCCACGCCAGTGGGCAACCATCCCGTCTCCAACAAGCGTAAAACGAGCGATGTAGTTCCCGTTTTCAGAAACGTCGCCATTTCCGCCATGTTCGCGTCGCCGCAGATCACGTGAAAACGGCGGAACCGGCGGGCGTCCGCGTGCGGTTCGTCGCGCGTGTTGACGATGGGGCGGTTGTACAGCGTGTCCACCGACGCCAGCGTGGTAAAAAAATCCGCGCGTTGCGAGAGTTGGTAATGCACACCCGCCGGGGCGGGGGAGCCGGGTTGCGCCTCGACGCCGACTTTGCCCGCGCCCGCGAAAATCTGCCGGGTCACGAAGAACGGCAGGATGCCCCGGAGCAGGTCGTCGAACGGCAGGTCGCGGCGAATCTGATACGACTCGTGCGTGCCGTAACTCGCGCCGTGGAAATCGGTGTTATTCTTGTAAAGCGCGACGAGCGCGCCTCCGTTGCGCGCCATCCGTCGTTTCGCGCACTCGAACAGCACCCGCTCGCCAGCGCGGTCGTGTGCGACGAGATCGCGGAGCGAGCCGCACTCGGGCGTGGAATACTCAGGATGTCCGTGGTCGTTGTAGAACCGCGCGCCGTTCGGGAGTGCCCTATCCGAGCGCACTTCCACGTCGGTCGAGTGGGGTCGACCCGAACTGGTTTGCTCGAACTGGGCGTCATACGGGTCCACGGAAAGATGGTCCACGGTAAACCCGCGCACGTCGCGGCGGGGTGCCTCGCGCCCGTAGTCCCACCCGGACGCTGACGGGGAAGGACAGACTTTGACTAACTGTGTCGATTCTGAGACTAAATCCTGCGCCCCTTTGCCCTCGACATAAATACCGTATTCGGTTTCGATTCCAATCACGCGGTCATTGTACCCGGCTTTCGCACGGCGTCACCCGCTCTTACGGACGGGGATGCCGAAAGTCCTCGCTCCCCGTGTTTGCTGGCTCCAACCGTCCCCGTGTTCCCTCCCTCCCCCGCCCGCCTCGCTTGTCCTCCCTCCCCCCAGCCCCCTCCCTCATCGGAATGAGAGAGGGGGAGACAGCGGGAA
>JAYULM010000528.1:0-6149 GCA_043763605.1 Armatimonadota bacterium
GTTTCAACATTCCATGTTGAAACCACGGACGGCAAATTCGCGGGAAAGGACCGAACCAGAAGCACCAAACAGAAACACCACCGCAGGTGAAACCGATCCAACGATGCGTTGGCGCCGTCCGCGTAGGACAATAAAAAACTACACAGATAATGAGATCAGGTTAGGAAATGCGGCTTGTGCGTTTTGGGTTGTGAAAGCGACTACCGCTTCCTTAGATTCGTTGCGAACGGCGGCAATCCTTTGCGCTATGAGCGAGAGCCGCGCCGGTTCGTTGGGGAATTTTCCGCGAAACGGCTCCGGGGAGAGGTACGGTGCGTCGGTTTCGAGGAGAAGCAAGTTTTGGGGGGCGGCTTTGACAATGTCGCGGAGCGCGTCGTTTTTCTTGTACGTCACCGTGCCGCCGATCCCGAGGTACCAGCCGTGGCGGAAAGCGCGTTCGGCGTTGTCCGCGTCGCCCGCGAAGCAGTGCAGGATGACGGTGATGTCATCGGCTTCGGCTTCCAGGATCGCCAGTGTTTCCGGGTACGCGTCGCGGCAATGGATCACGATGGGCAGCTCGGTTTCCCGAGCGAGAATGATTTGCGCGCGAAACGCGGCTTCCTGTGCGTCGCGCGGCGAAAGATCGCGATAAAAATCGAGTCCGATCTCGCCGATAGCCACCGTGCGCGGGTGCACGGCCAATTCGCGTAGTCGGGTTTCGGTTTCAGGGGAGTAGTTCGCGGCGTCGTGCGGGTGAATACCGACCGTCGCCCACATCCGGTCGTCATTTTCGGCGAGGGTGACGGCGCGTTCCGACGATGCGAGGTCGTAGCCGACGACGATAAACCGTTCGACTCCGGCGAATTTGGCACGTTCCAGAACGCCGGGCAGGATGTCCCTGCCGCCTAAATCTTTTCCGTTAAAATGTACGTGGGTATCTATCACGAATCGGTATCGCCCTCCGAAGCGGTTTTGCTCAATGCGGTCGTCGCGCTTCGCCGGTATCGTAGCATACCCGCCCCCGATCCGTGGCGCGACGGGCGGTATACTGACGGCACTAATGCATGACGAACCAAGCCGATCCCTCTCCCTGCCGGAAATTCTGATTATTTCGGCAGTCGCGTTGTTGCTCGTCGGCGGAACCGCGTTCGTCTGGCGCACTGATCCGGCGCGCAAAAACGTCGCGCACGGCTCGATTCCGGGGGCACTGGCGCGTATCGAGTCCGCGAAAGCGCAGTATGCCGCCGACAATCGCCTGCCGCCCGAAACCTGGTTGACTATCGCCGCGTTGCGAAAAAGCGGGTATCTTTCCGGGCAGGGTGATTTCCCGACCGACGTTCATTTCGTCCCGGGTAAGGTCGGCGAGAATACCACCTACCATTTCGCGGACGGTCAGCACGCGGACCACGCCGCACCCGACCGATAGAATTATCCTATGTTTCGAACCAACCCAATCCTGCTCCGCGAAGCCCCGCTTCTATTCGCAATCTTTCTGGACCTGATCGGGTTCGGAATGGTCATTCCCGATGTCCAGACTCGCCTCGAAGCGTTCGGCGCGCCGGGGTGGCAAATAGGACTGGTGCTCTCGTCGTACTTCCTTTTTCAGATCATCGCCTCGCCGCTCTGGGGGCGGTATAGCGACAAGATCGGGCGCAAGCCGGTGCTGGTGATCTGCGGCGCGCTTTCGGCGGCATCGCTCCTCGCGTACGCGTTCGCCGATACGGTACCGTACATTTTAGCCAGCCGGATTCTCGCCGGACTCGCCGCCGCGAACGTGGTCGCGGCGCAGGCGTATTTGGCGGATGTCAACCCCGATGAAGGACAGCGCACGGCGGCAATGGGGCGGGTCGGCGCGGCGATCACGGCGGGCTTGATGCTCGGTCCGGCACTCGGCGGCTTCCTCTCGGATCTGGGCGGGAATTACCTGCTCGGAATGGTCGCGGCGGCAGCGTCCGGTCTCGGCGCATTGTGGATCGCGCTCGCTGTCCCGCACGTGCCGCCGACGGTGCCGGTCGCCGCCGCTGTTTCCTCGTCCGCGTCGCCTCTGGTCGGCGTCTCGCTCCTGCGCGACGCTCCCCGTTTGCGCCCGCTCCTCCTGCTGGCGTCGGTCGCGTTCCTTGCTCTCGCTTGTCTGGAAGGGACATTCGGGCGGTTGATCCGGTTAAAACTCGGTCTCGGTCCGCGTGAATTCGGCTTTATTTTCGGCTACGAGTCGCTCCTCGGCGTTCTCGCACAGCTGTTTCTGCTCGGCTGGATCACCACACGACTCCGCCCGGAGCCGAAGACGCTCCTCGGCGTCGCGTTCGCGTTGCAAGCGATAGGCTTATCGCTGACGCCGTACGCGCCCAGTCTGCTCGCGCTGTTCGGGATCAGCACGATCTACGCCATCGGGGCATCCCTGACCAATCCGACGATCAATGGCTTGTGTAGCGCGGCGACGCCGAAGGAGCGGCAGGGCGAGATGTTCGGGCTACTGCAAGGGGCGCGTTCGGCGGGTTTCCTGCTCGGTCCGACGTTCGGCGGTGTCCTGTTCGACTGGAAACCCGAATCGCCGTATCTCGTCGCGGGCGGAATCCTGCTCGTTTCGGCGATCCTGCTCCTCGCGGGAGGCAGGAGCAAGCCGATATGAGCGTGCCCGCCGAACCCGATCCGAAACCCCGCCCGAACGGATTTCAAATCGCGTCCGTCTTTCTCCTTCTCGGCGTAACGGCATTCGGCGGGCAACCCGCGCTGCTCGCCCTTCTCAATCGGGAACTGGTAGAGCGGCGCGGTTGGGTCGAGAGCGACACGGTCACGGAAGCGTTCACGTATACCAAACTGCTCCCCGGTCCCGTGGTCGTCCAGGTCGTCGCCTACCTCGGATACCGGTTGGGCGGTGTTCGCGGCGTACTCGCGGCAACAACGGCGTTTCTTCTGCCCTCCGTCGCGACCATGCTCGCCCTCGGCGTTGCGTATGAACGGATCGAAACGAACCACGGCGTACTCGCGGCACTCGGCGGGCTGACGGCGGCGGTGGTCGGCGTGATCCTGGTCGCCACCGTCAAACAGGCGTCGAAAACGGTACCGGATGCCGTCAGTGCCATCGTCGCGATTGCAGTTTGCATCGCCGCCGCCGTCTGGAATGTCAACCCCGCGTGGCTCGTTCTCGCGGCGGGCGCACTCGGCATCCTGCGCGAAGCGCATCGCCCCACACCGATTGCGAAGGACACCGCCCCATGAACGGCGACTTCGCAACCCTGGCAACGATTTTCACTCAGTTCGCAACGATCAGTTTACTGGCATTCGGCGGGGGGCAGGCGGTTCTGCCGCTGATGGAGCAGATCACAGTCCGGCAACACGACTGGCTGGATACGAAAGCGTTCACCGCAGGCGTGGGGTTCGGCTACATGGTCCCGGGTCCGGTGACCACCACGGCAACCTTTATCGGTTATCAAGCCGCCGGTTTTCCCGGAGCGTTCGCGGCGACCCTCGGCATGTTCCTCGCGCCGGTGATCCTCGCGGCGGTCGCGTCGGCGGGTGTCGGCAAACTGGCAAAAAACCGCTGGGTGTCGGCGTTCAGTGCGGGCGCGACTCCGGCGATTGTCGGGTTACTGGCGGCGACCGTGTGGAGCATCGGTCGAGACACGGTGTCGTCCCCGGCACTGGCGGGAATTGCTATCACGGCAACGATCCTCGCCGCACGGACGAAACTGTCACCGGTTCTGTTGTTACTGGGTGGCGCGGGATTGGGCTATGGCGCGTGGGTTCTGGGTTGGTGACGCTGTATACTGTGGGTACCTTTCGTGTCCCCCCTATCCCCCAACCTCTTTCCCCCCTCGGAAGGGGAGAAAGGGGAGCCGGAGGCGGCTACCGGTAGCGGAGCGTCCCCGGCAGATGACTCCCCTTTCTCCCCTTCCGAGGGGGGAAAGAGGTTGGGGGATAGGGGGGACAGAATTCCGTGCTATTCAGGATTCACACAAACCATGACGAAAAGATCCATGTACCTCGCCGCGACAAGCCGCCTGATCGTACTCGCCGCCTTCCTCCTTTCCCTCCCCTGCCTCGCCTGGAGCGCGACCGAGGACGAATACTTCGGTGTCTACTTACCGAACGGCAAAATCGGGTACATGCACGTCAGTAAAGACACGGGCGCGACCTATGCCGGAAAACCGGCGGTCCGTACCGAGAATCAGACGCAGATTTCGATCTCCGTGCTGGGGAACGTGGCGAAAACCGTTTCAAAAACTGTCTCGTACAACGACCCGAAGACGGGTGCGCCGCTCGCTACCGAGACACGGAGCGAGGCGGCAGGTCGCGTTTCCCTCATTTCGGCGACCTACGCCGACCGCACTGTTTCCTATGTCGCCGACATTCAGGGGACCAGGAAGACCGGCACACTCACACTGAAACCGGGCGAGTCGTTCCTCTCCGACCCGTCGAGCGGGAGCGGTTCGTTCGTTCCGAAAATCGGGTCGGTGATTGCGGGGAAAACGTTCGTCGCCGAAACCCTGCGACTCGCGGACGAGAAAGTCTCGGTATTGCGCAAGGAATCGGTCGTTGTCGGCGATGCGCAACCGGCGGAACTGTTCGTGGTTGAGGACCGGTCGGACATGGGTACGGTGACGATGTTTGTGACGGCGGACGGCGAAACGCGGTTAGTCCGGTTCGCGCTCGGCATGGAAGCGCGCAAAGAGCCGAAAGAGATCGTGCTCCGGTTGCCGTCGGCAGAGGAGATTTCGGGGCGTGGAGACCTTGCAATTGCGGTCGGCATTACTCCGACCGGCGCGCCCATAGGTGATCCCCGCGCGGCGGGCAGTATCCGCTACAAATTGCGCGGGAGCACGGGCGAATTGCCGCCGTCCGACAACCGGCAGAGCATCACGATTTCCGGAACCGGGAGTGACCGCGTGGCGACCCTCGCCGTAACCGCAAAGCCTCTCCCCGCCGTCGCCGGAGTTTCCCGCTTCGCCAAGCCGACCGACGCGCCCGAGGCTCTGCGCCCGTTCCTATCGCCGAGCGATTACGTTTCGTCCGACGACCCCGAGTTCGCGGCACTGGCGAAGGAAGCCACGGGCGGCGAGACGGATCTTGCGAAAGCGTCCGCGAGAATCGCCGCCTTCGTGCATGACGCCATCGTTTCGGATTCTTCCATCGCGGTGTTGCGCACGGCATCGGACATCAACAGGGATCGGCGCGGCGTGTGCCGGGAATACACGACGTTTTTCACCGCGATTGCCCGCAACGCCGGAATCCCGACCCGCGTCTGCGTCGGCGTCGTGTTCGCGAACGGCGCGTTCGTATATCACGCCTGGCCCGAAGTCTGGGTCGGCGAGAAGAACGGCTGGGTGGCACTCGAACCGACCTGGGGACGGCCCTTCGCGGACGCGACGCACATCAAACTGGCACAGGGCGAGATCACCGACCTGTACCGTGTCGCCGACGACATGGGGCAATACCGGATCGAGGTGTTGAAGTGAAGGAATTAGTGGTTAGTGGGCAGTGGTTAGTGGACAGTGCTTCATGCCCGCCCGTCGCTCCGTCCCCTCTGTCTACTGACCACTCGCCACTGGTCACTAACTCACTAATGCCCACTATCTCCGGTACGACCCGCGTCGCCGCTGTGTGGGGCTATCCGGTGAAACATTCGGCGTCCCCGGCGATGCATAATGCCGCGTTCGCCGCGACCGGGTTCGACGGCGTGTATGTGGCGTGCGAAGTCGCGCCGGAGCGGGTGCGGGAGGCGGTCGCCGGTATCCGGGCACTCGATCTAATGGGCGTCAATGTCACCGTGCCGCTCAAAGAGTTGGTGTTGCCGCTACTGGACGGGATCAGTGATCGGGCGAAGGCTATCGGCGCGGTGAACACGATTGTGAACCGGGACGGAACGCTGTGGGGCGATTCGACCGACGGTCCCGGCTTTTTAGCCGCGATTGACGGTGCCGGGATTGTCGCGGACGCGGACAGTCGGTTCGTCGTACTCGGCGCGGGCGGATCGGCACGCGCGGTGGTCTACGCCCTCGCGGAGTACGGCGCGACGGTCGTTATCGCGAACCGTAACCCGGAACGGGCGGCAGCACTGGCACGGGAGTTCGCGCACCTGCCAGGAAACATCAGCATCATCGCCTACACCGAAGCGGGGATCGGAGCTGCCCTCTCGGACGGCGCAACGGCGTTGGTCAACACGACCAGCG
>JAYULM010000529.1:0-6134 GCA_043763605.1 Armatimonadota bacterium
GCCGACATGGGTGCCCTTGCAGGTGAGAAACGCGGTGACCATGTCCCCCTGCGCGACCACGGGACCGACAGTTACGTGAACATCGGGGGACACGTCGCAAAAGAGCGAGTGAGATTTCTCGAACGCCTCCCTGCCGATCAGGTCTGTACCGTTCGGTCCCATACCGCGCGCGACCGTTCCACGGTCCCCCGATTTAGCCGCCCATCGGGGCTAAATCGGGGGCTTCCTCGTCCTCCTGGGTGACGAAGCCGAACAGCCGTTGCGCGTTCCCATAGAGGATTTTGGAACGGTCTTCCTCGGAGACCTGCGACTCGAACAGCATCGCCAGTACCGCCGCCGGGTCGGTCATCGGGGCACCGGACGCGAACAGGAGTTTCCGGACCCCGCCCATTTCGGAGAGGGCGTAATCGATCTTGTCGGGGCAAAGCGAGCCGGAGATGTCCAGGTACAGGTTCAGCGGCTTCGTGGACATCTGGATCGCCTCGCGCCACTCCTCCCCGCCCATGCCCGACGCGATAAATTTCACGCCGTTGAAGTCCTGCGACAGCCGCACGACTTCGTACATCGCCGACGCTGTGGGGGCGTGGACCAGGACCGGCTTCGAGTAGCGGCGGAACGACGTGACGGCTTCGGCGGCGTTGCGCGCGAGGATCGGCAGGCCGGTGAGCGGGTCGGGGTACAGGGCGACGCCGACGAAGCGCGGCGATAACAGGTACTTACGCATCTGTACGTGACCGTCCTCGGCGCGCGACGGGTGGACGACGAGCCAGCCGCGCAGATCGACTTCCTCGTCGCCGGTCCCGACCATCGCGGCGAGTTCGTCGTTGCCCTCAATGGGGTCGTAGATGCGCGCTGAGAGCGAGGACGCGAACGCCATCCCGATCCCGCGCTGTAGCAACGCCTCCCGGATAGCGTCGGGGGAATTCCATTGGCGGGCAGCGACGGTACTGCCGAACCCGCAATGGACATCGATAAAGGATGGGGTATTCATCGTTTCGGATTCCTTTGAACTAACTGCTGACGGGTGCCGCGATCCCGAGCAACCGGCGGGCGTTGGCACCGAACACGGCGGCGCGCTCCTCGGGAGACAACCCGGCAAGCTTGACCAGAGACATTGTCGCGGAAAGTGATTCCACCGGCGAACCCGAGGCGAACAGAACCCGATTCGCACCGACTACCTGGACCGCATGCTGTATCTCCCCGACACCACGCATACCCTGTGTCGTCAATCCAACGAAATCGAACGACTTTGCGACCGAGATCGCCTCGTTCAATGCGGACCCGGTACACCCCCCCAGAAATACGGGCGCGCCCGAATATCCAATGTCACGCAAAATCATGCATATCTGTGTCGCGTCGCCCTCGCGCCGCGCCTCGAAGTAAAGCGGCAAGTTGTGCGGCATCGATTTTAGCAGGGAGCGAAGCGGTGCATAAGGGAGGACGTACCCCTGCGTCGCGGGGAGAATATAATACAGACGTGTTCCCTCCGGCGGCTTCGGCGGTACACCGACGAAGATACGCGGGTCGAGCACGGCACCGGGGACGATCACGGGCATACTCGGCGATTGCCGCGCGGCGTCGGCGGTCTGTGTGTTGCCGGAAATCGGGTCGTACTGGATCGCGCGGTTGCTCGCCAACGCAGCACCGTACACCCGGTATTTCGCCAGCGCGCGGCGTACGCTCTCGATGTCCTGGTGCCCCGCGCCGCGCGGCGGCACCGGTCCGAAACGTATCATGAGATCAAACGGCATTTCTTCCGCCACTTTGCTTCCGACTCCTTCCCCCGGGAGGGGGTCTATGCTCCGTTCACGACATGCGAAAGGCGCGCGAGAACGCGCTCCCGCCCTAATACCGCCATCAATTCGAACAGCCCGGGACCGTTCTCGCGCCCGGACACCGCGACCCGTACCGGGTGCGTGATGTCGCCGCGCTCCCGGTTGTGCTTCGCCCCGACCGTGCGCGTCGCCTGTTCGATGGCGTCATGGTTCCAGTCCTGCAGGTCCACGAGCAACGCGGCGAGATCGGACAGGTACTCTTTCGCGCCGGGTTTACGCAACCACTTTTCCGCCGACTTCTCGTTATATTCGGGGAGCGGCAGGAAGAAGTAGTCGGTGACTTCCGGCGTCTCGGAAAGGACTTTCACCCGCTCCTGCTCCAATGCGAGAACCCGCTTGACGTATTCACGCGTCGCATCGTCCGGGTCGGCGGGGACGAGATTCGCGCGTTGCAGATACGGCAGGGAACGCTCCGCGAAAACGGCTTGCGGCAGTTCGCGCACGTAAACGCCGTTCATCCAGTACAGTTTTTCGATGTCGAAGATGCCCGGCGAGGGCGAGATACCGGAAATATCGAACTTGCGGATGATCTCGTCACGCGACATCACTTCGGAATCGTCGCCCGGCGACCAGCCGACCAGCGTCAGAAAGTTGAACAACGCTTCCGGCAGAACGCCGTCGTTATCCACGTAACCGTAGATCGGTTCCCCGGTCTGGCGGTCGTAGATGGTGCCGGTTACGGGGCGCGCGCCGTTCCGCTTGGAAAGTTTCTTCCGGTCGGGTCCGAGAACGCTCGGCGTGTGAACGAAAACGGGCGGTTCCCAGCCCAGATCCCGGATTAGTGCGATATGCTTCGGGTACGACGGAATCCACTCTTCGCCGCGCAGGACGTGCGAGATCTGCATGTCGTGGTCGTCCACGATTGCAGCCAGGTGGTACGGCGGAAACCCGTCCGCTTTCAGGATGACGAAGTCGTCCTGTGACGTGGCGTCCCAGGTCAGCGTCCCGCGAATCGCATCGTCGGCTTCAATCGTCCCGGTGAGCGGCATCTTGTGGCGGACGACGCACTCTTCGCCCGCTTCCACGCGCCGCTTCGCCTCGACCGGATCGTAGTCTCGATACTGACGGTTGTACAGAAACGGTACTTTGCGCGCCTCGCACACGGCGCGTTGCTGGTCCAACTCTTCCCGGGTCTCGAACGCGTAATATGCCTTGCCGTCCGCAAGCAGGGTGTCCACGACTTCGCGGTAGCGATGCAGTCGCTGGCTCTGGAAGTACGGTCCGTGCCCCCCGGTAAACGACGGCAGATCGTCTGTCGGCACCTCGCCGTACTTTTCCGTGTCGAGGGCGGCGATGCTGATCGCGTTTGGTCCCTCGTCATACATGATGCCCATTGCCCGTAGCGACGCGATAATGTCCTTCAGGGCACCGGGCACCAGACGAGTTTGATCGGTATCCTCGATGCGCAACAGGAAATCACCGCCGAACCGTTTGGCAAGCAGGTAGGAAAACAGGGCGGTACGCAGGTTGCCGACGTGCGGCGAGCCGGTCGGCGACGGGGCATAGCGGGTGCGGACGCGGCGCGTTGCGCCATCGGACGCGGCGGCAGACATGGCATTATCTCGGAACTCGGACATAGTACGATAATCATAGCACGGGAACGCCCCTGATACAATGCGTCGTGGATCAGGATCGAGAACAGTTGCGGGAACCCGTCGCGTTTGACACGGCAGCATTTGTGGAAACCCTCCGCCCGGCGGCGGTAGCGGTCGGAGTCCCCCTTTCGGATGAGCAAGTCGCGCAGTGCGTCCGGTACGCCCATCTCTTGCTCGAAACCAACGCGCACACGAACCTGACACGCATCACCGAACCGCGCGAAATGGCGGTGAAGCATTTCGCGGATTCGTTGACGGTGTTGGGTGTTGGGGCTGATTCAAACGATGCGCCGTCTTCCCGATACCCAACACCCAACACCCAACACCCAACACCCTCCGTCTGCGACGTAGGAACCGGCGCGGGCTTCCCGGGCTTGGTTCTGAAAATCGCGCGCCCGGACATCCGACTGACCTTGCTCGACTCGCTCCAGAAACGGCTGACGTTCCTCGAATCGGTCTGCCGGGATTTGGGATTCGACGACGTGCGGTTCGTGCACAGCCGCGCGGATGACGCCGGACGCGACCCTGCCTTGCGCGACGGTTTCGACATCGTCACGGCGCGCGCGGTCGCCGCCCTGCCGACGCTTCTGGAATGGTGTCTGCCGCTCGTGCGTCCGGGGGGCGATTTCGTGGCGATGAAGAGCAGCAACGTTGACGACGAATTGACAGATACCGGGCAAGTAAGCGGCTTGCTAAAAGCGCGGCTCACGGAAAACCGATCACTGACGCTACCGACGATTCCCGGTGCTGTAGAACCGCCTGCAGAGCGGCGTATTCTCGTTTATCGCAAAACGGCACCGACTCCGGCACGATTCCCGCGCAATTCGTCCGAAATAAAACGAAAACCTTTATGATTCGAACTTGACTTTACGGAATCGTTCATGCGACAATCATCGTCGGCGGGACAAGGGCGGCGTATGGTGCGCCGCATCTATCGGTGCCCGCCACCGCTCACGTTAGCAAAGGAATTTCCTCATGCGATCTGTTTCGACTCGTATTTTGTTTTGTGCTCCGCTCATCGCGGGCATATTTCTCGTTTCCCTTTCTCCGGTCAGGGCGCAAAGCCTCGGCAGTAGCATTAGCGGCTATGCCGATACACTCGCCTCGGCGCGTGCCGATCTAAACGCCCCCTCTGTTACCACGAATGCGCTGGTCTCCCAGTCCAGAAACAGCAACGGGGGCGGCGCGTTTTCCAGGACCGAAGGCAAGTCACAGTCCGATTTCGGCACGAATAAAGCCTATGCCCGGGCGAACGCGACCGGGAATGCAGTCGATTTCATTTCGGCAGAATCCTAGGCGGTTGCGATCTCGATGTGGGAGGATGTATTCACCATCGATCTTGCAGGGATGACCGGGCAGGCGGGCACCGTTGAATATATGTTCGATGTGGACGGTTCCCGCGTCGCATCCGGTCCGCCGAACTTCACGAACCGGCAATTTGTGATCCGACAGAACGGTTCCACTGTGGCACAGTTATCGAACGCCCTGCCCGACGGAACACTCTCGACAGGTGTGCTAAATATCGTCTATGGGACCCCGTTCACACTCAGCGCGACCCTGCGAGTTCAGGCGAATGCGTTCTCGGACCAGTTTGCGGAAAGCGCGACCGCCGACTACTTTAACACAGCAAGCCTGACTGCGATTACGCACTCCGGTTCCAACATCGGCTTCACGTCCGCAGCACCGTATAGCGGGGTTACGATTACCCCGGGCGCGGCGGTCGTCGTTCCCGAGTCCGGTACTCTTGCTCTGATGACACTCGCCGGCACATTCGGGATCGTTTTAGTTCGCCGTCGCAAGTAGCGAATCGCCGCGCGGACCGGGCTTTCTTCCCGGTCCGCGCGGTATAATCAACGCGGTAAATTTGCATGACGATACCGCTCCACCTTCTCCTGACCAACGACGACGGCGTTTTCGCCCCCGGACTATTCGCCGTGAAGACCGAACTCGAACGCGCCGGGCACCGTGTCACGGTATGCGCCCCGGACCGGCAACGCTCGGCGTCAGGACATTCGATCACGCTACACAAGCCGCTCCGACTCAAACAGGTGACGCTGGAAGACGGTTCCCACGCGTGGGGTTGCTCAGGGACGCCCGCCGACTGCGTGGCACTCGGGCTGTTCGAGATTTGCACGAGCGATCCGGTCCAGGTCGTAGTTTCGGGGATGAACCACGGTCCCAATCTCGGCTGGGACGTTACCTATTCCGGCACAGTGTCCGCGGCGATGGAAGCCGTGATCAGCGGAATCCCGGCAATCGCGGTTTCGGCAACTTCTTACGACGAAACGATCCACTGGACGCCGGGCGCGCGGTATGTCGCGGAAACGCTGGTGCCCGTCGTGGCGAAGAACGGCTTGCCGCCCGCGACGTTGCTCAACGTGAACGCACCGAGCCTGCCGGAGGCAGAGATTCGCGGCGTCCGGCTTTGCACACAGGGCGACCGTCAATATATGGACCGGTTGGAAAAGCGATTCGACCCGGTGGGTCGTCCGTACTGGTGGCTTGGGGGCACGATCCACGCCGCCGAAACCGCCGAGGGCACGGACACACACGCCATCGGCGACGGGTATATCACGGTCACGCCGATCCACTTGGACCTGACCGCGCACGCGTTTATGCGCGACCTGCGGGATTGGGGCATCGAGCGGTAAACACCGTTGCGGGGATGTTCCATCCTCCGGTGGAAGCGTTCCGCTTGGGTTTC
>JAYULM010000530.1:0-6118 GCA_043763605.1 Armatimonadota bacterium
CTACACGCTCAACCGCTTCAAGTACCCGAACGACCCCCGCCTTCACGACACCAACCAGCACCAGGCCTCCCCGATGATCCGCGAGATGGACGGCAGGCGGTTCCTGTTCGTTTGCAACATGTACGGCGACCCGCCGTCGATCTACCGGTTCAACTCCGCGACCGACGGGGAGACGGCGATCCCGTCCGTCTACTTCAATGACACCAGCGCGTCGACGGATTGGATGCCTGTCCGGCCCGGCAGCGGGGACTGGAACTGGCGCGACCTGAACGGGAACGGGAACTTCGACGGCGGCGAGTTCACCCAGCCGCCCGCGCCGTTCTCGTTCGGGAAGTGGTCGGTGGACACGCGGGGGGACATCTGGGTCACGAGTAACGACGCCGTGAAGACGATCTCCAAAATACCGTACGGCGGGCTCGACGCGGTCGGAAACCCGATCTACAACTACAGTGCGCGTGTGTCTACCACGGCCCCTTCGATCTTCACGGAGCTGTGCCGCATCGAATACGAGCCTGCCACGGACACGATGTGGGTCGCGGGCTACACGACGACGAACCCGCTGGTGCGCACGGATTACTGGGGGCAGGTCGGTCGTGAGATCGTCCGCTACGATAACTGGAGCACGGGGAACCGGACCGCGAATCTCCGCATTGTTCTCCCCTACGACTTCAGCACCGATCCCATTACGATCAAAGCCATGTCACTCGCGGGTGATTATGTGTTCGCGGTCGAGTCTCGTGTGGCGAGGATTCATGTCTACAACCGGAACACCGGCGTTAAAGTGGGGATAATAACCCCCGGACCGGAAGTGGGCTCCAAGAGCGGTTGGGTGGATGTGGATCAGGGAATCCGCGCGAAGTTGCGTCCGAACGGGGAGTACCTGATTTTCGTGGAAGAAGACGGATTCGGTAAAGTACTCATGTACCGGTGGACACCAACTGTTGTTACGGGACCGCAACCACTGTCCATGGGGACTATCATCGGCACTACAGGTTCCTTCGATGGTGTCAGTACACGCGATAAAGTCTTCGACGGCAACATAGGGACGGTATTTGATGGACCTACAGCGAATGGTTGTTGGGCAGGGCGTGATCTGGGTTCTAATGTAACCCGGCGGATCACGCAGGTCAAATTCTATCCGCGTGCAAACTTAGCAAGCAGAATGAACGGCGGGAGAATCCAAGGAAGCAAGAACGGTTCATCCTGGACAACGCTGCATACGATTTCTGGCACCCCTGCTGAGAACGCATGGACCTCGGTAGCTATCACGAATACCACCTCATGGCGCTACCTTCGGTATCTGTCACCGGACGGGGGATATGGCAACGTCGCCGAAGTGGAGTTCTACGGGCAGTAATAGAATCGTCCCCACGGGTGCAGGGAGTGGCAATGCTATTGCCACTCCCTGCATTGGTGACTCGCCTGAAAATTTCAAACGAGGCATCTCGCATAATAGCAATGATTGCGATAATCCACGAATCGACCTCGGTAGCAGAGTAACCAGGCGCATCATAAGGTTCACACACAGTCCACATGTCGGTCTTTCAAGTCGCATGAACGACAGAGGGCTTCAGGGCGCGAACAATCTGCCCCTCGCTCACGAAACGGAAAAAATCGTATGTTGAGGGGTTGCGGTCGGAGTCTGGATAGAAGGGACTACAATACCGAACGACCGCGTGCACACTTGCGCGGCACTGCACACTGTGTTGATGCTGAAAATACCCGTAACTCACTGCAAGAAAAACAACGATGAAAACCCTGAAAATGACACCACTATTGGCTGGTTTCATAGGCGCGGTTATCCTGTGGTCTGCTCATGCCCTGTCGGCGCAGGGGCAACAAATGCCGAAGAATATTCTTACGAACGGCAATTTTGAAATGCTTGACGCGCAGTGCAATCCCCTTGGGTGGGAGATGCGCGCATTGAAGACGAAGATCATTACGGAAAATAACGGCAACCATTTCCTGGTATCTGACCCGAAATCCCCGGATCTGATTCCATGTACCTCGGCAACTGCGGCGATTCAGGAGGGACAGGGAAGCCTGCGGGTTTCCGCCCGAAAGCGCGTCAGCAATCGCAAGAATGCTGATAACTTCGGCGCGTCCAGCGAGGTCGCCTTGCCCATGCCCATATTGCCCGGCACCTATACCTCATCATGGATCGGTAACACCTTCGGCAAAGGCGGCGAAGCAAGCGACCTGAATTCAGCGTGGGTGCAGGATTACATTGATGAGATGGTTGTGCAGCCCGATGGCACCATCAATACCAAAAGCGAATGGGACGAACATCACCGCGAGTTCGGCATTTATAAAGACGGGAAAGTGCTGGGCAACGAGGACAAGAAAATCAACGGCCGCGAAGTTTTTATTGCGGGCAAGCGGTGGTTCATCGAAGACAACGTCATCAAAGGGCCGCAAATTATCACCGTTGTCGGCAAGCCGACGGGGTTGGCCAAAACCAACGACGACCAACTCATTGTAGCCGATGATGGACTACGCAAGCAGGTGTTGTTTTTCGATGTCAGCGGCAGGGACGTGAGCGGTAAGCCGCGCCTTGTCGGTACCTTTGGCGTCAAAGGCGGTATCGGCGCGACTTACAAATCGAGTCATGCGATTCCAGCAGCCGTCAATTCGCCCGCATATCCGGTCAGCACGTACGCGCCGGGTGTTTATCATCCGTTCAAGCTATGGGATTTGACCGGTGTCGGCATGGATAAAGGGGGGCGGCTTTTCGTCAGTCAGAGCGGGGGCGCGACCGCTATCCGCTGCTTCAGGAAAAACAGCAAAGGCCAGTGGATCGTCGACTTCTCCCTTGAATGCTACATATTTGTAGACAACGCCGATGTCGATGCCTCGACGGATGCTCTTGATGTCTATACTTCGCAGGAACGTTATTCGATGGACTTTTCCAGGAGCACTTCCGGCTCCGAATGGAAGCTGAAAAGCTTCACCGCCGACCGCCTGAAATATCCCAACGACCCGCGCACCATCCTGGAAGTTAAAGCTGGCCATGAGCACGGCATTACCGCTACGCGCATTCGGTATATCGGCGGCAAGCGGTTTTTGTACACGCAGGGCATGACCAGTCAGGGAATCAATATCTTCCGCTTCAATGCAAACTCGGATATTGCGGTTCCGGCGGGCTTCATCATGGAGTCTCAGCACCGCATCTATGATCTCCCCATCACTTATTTCTGGCCGCCCAATCGTCCCAAAATCGAAGAAGGCACCATGATCTGGCGTGATTTGAACGGCGACGGAGATTATCAGGCGGACGAGTATGCGAAGAGCGGTGCCGCCCTTTCCACCAACTTCTGGATTGATTCCAAAGGTGGTATCTGGGAAGCCGACAACATTATCACGCTTCGTAAATGTGCCGGTCTGGACGACAAAGGCAATCCGATCTATAACGATGCCAATGTGGTTTCTTACACCATTACTGGCATTGATGACATCGGCAGAGTCATTTATCAGGAAGACATGGATCGCCTGATCTTATGCAACAAGGACGGGCGAAATTTGAAAGGCGGCAAGATGTACGCGGTGGATAACTGGAGCAAGGGAAACCGCGCCGCGCGTTACATCTGCGACATGAAAGGCCCCAACCCATCAGCCGTTACTGCAGAAAAAAATTACCTGTTTGAAGTGGGTTATGAGTCGAGAGCCGAGGTTTTCGTTTCCGATATCAAGACCGGAAAAACAGTGGGGACAATGGTTCCTGCAAAGGAATTGGGTGGCATTGAACACACTGGCTGGGTTGATATTGGCTGGGGCGTCAACGCTTACCAGCGCAAGAACGGTGAGTTCCTGGTTTTTGTCGAAGATGATTCCCTAAGTCGCGTTATTATGTATCGCTGGCTTCCAAACGCGAAGAAAATTCAAGCGACAAAGGGGGGTGAAGAAACACAACAAACCAGAAACCCAGCTTTAGTGGCTTCCCTTACACAATAACGTGCCCCGCTCACAAAACGGGAAAATCGTACGCTAATCCATTTCTCTCTTTGCAGGCTATGCGCTGGAAGTGCGGCATCGTAGATAGAACTGGTATCGTACAAATTTTTATTGCGGCTGGGCTTTACTGATGCCACCTTCGGTGCCGGTAGAACCCCGTCGATCTCTTCTTTTATTGTAACTATTCAGGCAGATCGAGATTCTTCTGGAAATATGTGGGTTGCATTTGACACAATAAAATATCATATGGTATATTGATTACAGGACAAGACAGTGCAATGACGCAAAAATGTGCTGGAATAAAGTACATTGTATCCACTCTGTAATCATCTATGACACCATATCTGATTGTAAGCATCTGCCTCTCCTTGATCAAGGGTGTATCGTAGCACATCTCACTCGCCGCATCGGTCCTGCGGCACAGAAGGAACTATGCTCATGTCATGTAACAGTCGTTTGTCACGTCCCCGAAGCGGATTCACGCTAATCGAGCTCTTAGTAGTCATCGCGATTATCGCGATACTCGCTGCGATACTATTCCCCGTATTCGCTCAAGCGCGCGCGAAAGCGCGACAGGTTTCCTGTCTGTCCAACCTCAAGCAGATCGGTCTGGCGACGCTCCAATATACTCAGGACTACGATGAAGTGTATCCCCCTGCCTACAACGGTGTCGGTATTTGGGACAATATCATCGACCCCTACGTCAAGATGGTCGGCAACCAGAGCGGCTTCGTGGGGGGCGGTGCCTTCACCCACTGCGCTGACGATAATCTGACGGATGCGGATTACGGGAACCTGAGCTTCGGTCTCAATGCCGCCATCGCCGGAGTGGATGATGATGGTG
Organism: Armatimonadota bacterium; assembly: GCA_043763605.1. GTDB lineage: Bacteria > Armatimonadota > Armatimonadia > Armatimonadales > Armatimonadaceae > JACMIU01. The sequence goes on from JAYULM010000530.1 coordinate 4,796, forward strand.
CGCCCTATCATGAAGATTCTATCTCGATGGCTGACATCAAAAGCCCGGCGAGTGTCGCCTGGGTTGGGGATAGTAACCGGGCTTGGTACGGCTTCTGGAGTGCGGCATTCACGGACTGGGTCCGCCCGACCCGTGACGGTGGCTGTCCAACAAAGTTATCAACCGATCCCTGTGCATTGGCTCTGGTAAACAATTGGATAACTCAGGATTACACGGATGTAAAACAGTTCCCGTGGTTGTATACCCCGGCGTGGAGTAACAAGGGTCCGGCGTATCGTCATCATCGCACCGGGCAGAAAAGTGGATGGGCTAATATCTGCTATGCGGATGGTCATGCGAAAGCCCTGAAGTACGGGCAGATCAGAGCCGCGAATTTCTTCACCGATCTTTGATGTTGTGTTAAGGGAATATTATGATGATGAATCTTGCCCCCCCGTGCAGGGGGGGCGAGCAGGTTTCAGGAATCAGAATCTTGACGCTTGCTCTATTACTGATCGGAACTACGTTCGGCTGTGCGCCAGAAGCCAATACGTCGTCCGTATCCACTTCTTCGGTGACAGCATCACCTTCATCCCCGTTAGCGGCAGGGGCAACGAAAGCAACAGCAGCCGAAGATATGGATTGGTTGCGTAAGAAAGCAACGGAAACCAAGGGTGATTTTGCCCGGCTGAGCACGGAGGAGCAAGCCCGCGCTCAGGCAATCACCAAAGGTCACGCGACGGAGGTGTTGAGAGGGATGGCGTTGTCCAAATAGGTCAGGCAGGATGCCTGAATGTTGAATCGCGATTGGTGATAGTGCCTGAGAACTATGAAGCCCGCCAATTTCGGTGTCGCAAAAATAATCATCATTGCGACACCGAAATCGCCGGATTTCAATCGATTTTCAACAGGATTATCGCAGACTCGAATCGAATCTAATGCCAGGCGGGTGTCTATCCGAATGATTCTGGCTATCCGAATATCACGGACTGACGGTCGAAAGAAAAATCAATGCGGATTATTATCAAGCCTTTAGGCGCAGCACTCTTAATCGCCACTATCGGATTCCTGGCATATAGAACAGTAATATTGCAGCGAACGGTTATTAAAGATATACCTGATCCTGTAAGTATAAAACCGATCGGGGGGGTACTGATCGGACAAACGGTCGATCCGCAGAAGACTCAGCGACTCGACGCCGGAAAAACAACGGCATGGGTGAATTGGGGTGGGGATCAGCAAATAGACACCAAGGAGTTTGATCTCGCGGTGATTTCTTTTGATCCCACTGGCAAAGAAACGGGTTACGCGCTGAAGTCTGAACCGTATGATAACGATCCCAGA
>JAYULM010000531.1:0-24680 GCA_043763605.1 Armatimonadota bacterium
TTAGTATCTCGCCCGGGTCCGGCATCCGGGTGCCGTCGAGCGGTTGAAGAACACAATGATCAAGGGCAGGAAGGCTATAGTCAGGTTGGTAAAACGTAGGTCGCCGGTAGCTACTGATCCAACGGAACCGGTCTCTGTGTGTCTCGGAGACCATGAGAAATCCGGTTGCCGCAATATTGTGGCGGTGCAACGCACTGAACGCTTGGAGATGGAGTTCGTGATACGAGAGAAAAATGTGGTTTTCCTTGTCCAATTGGCAGGAGAAGACGCTTATCTGAGCCACAGGATTTTCCCAATCATTATTTTCCCAATCGTTCTCGTTCCAGTCTTTCGGGTCGCGAGTGGATGTCCAGTACGCGCCGGTGTGAATGTTCCGGTACAAATATTCCATGATGGTTCACTCGAAAAGATCATCGACCGGGAGAACAAAGCCGGGCACGGCAGGCTCCGCGTCCGCCGTTTCGCCGCGATTGAACACTACGACAGGCGTTTGCGAACCGCCCGCTTTTGTGAACTTGCGCACGACCGCTTCGCCGCCGTCAGGCACGGCGGTTGTGCCTTGTAAAACGTCCACGTCCCAGACGACTTCGGTACCGGTGGCGAAGTAATCGTCGCGTTTCGCCCGCATGTCCCGTTCGGCGGCGGGTCCGTAGTCGCCTTCGGAGCGCACTTCTACCGCGAAGCGCGGGGCACCGTTGAAGAACTTCGCGCCGCTGTCCGGTCCTTCGTAGTAGGCGGCATACGGGGAAAAGGACTCGCGGTTCGGCAAGTTTACCAGAAACGCTTTGCCATCCCCGACCGCGATACCGGCTGACTTAGTCGTGCGAACGTGCTGCCGCAAATGGAAAAAAATTTCATCCCCGGCGAAACCCGGTTTTCTTCCTGTCATGTCGAAACACACGATCCTTCCGTTGATGATTTCCGCTTTCCCTTCTTCGCGATACAGGGCTTCGATTAATTCGTCGCGGGTCAACGGAGGCGCGGCACGACCATTCCCGGAAAATCCATTCCCTTTGTTCGCCCCGTTTTTCGCTGATGATCCGGCGGGATCAATAACTAATTCGGTTGTCGCTGACATTATTTCCCGCTCCTTACCAGCTGACCAGACTGCACGACTTCGTTTCCATCTGTGTCGAACCACTCAGTGGTGCGCTCCTCACGGGGTCCGGGTAAATCCGCGTAGAAGCCCTCCGGGTACGCCATCAGGGTTTCTCCGACACCGACTGCACGCCGAGCGTCAATTGGTTGAAGTTTACACATGACCGTCTCACGTCCGTTCCCTGCGGTACTCTGGATATTTCCCGGCTCACTTACCAACCCGAATCTGTCGCCGTTGCGTTGTGAAGTGAGAACCCAACCGCTGTCAAGAATATCGAACGGTTGCACGTAATACCGAATTTCCTGGATATGAATGTTGAATCCCAAACCTTCGAAGATTAATTCCTCTAACCCATGGCAAGACGCTACTTCGATTTCGATACGGTGCTCACCCGAATCATAGCGACGCGGCTTCCATCTGAACGGCTTGACCGGGGATTTTGCGTCACGCCCGACACACCACCACTGCCCGGTGTGAATATTAAGGAATAAGGAGGTCATGGCTTGTTACTCGAAAAGATCGTCGACCGGCATCGTGAAGCCGGGCACGGCTGGTTCCGCGTCCGCCGTTTCGCCGCGCTTGTAGACCGCGACCGGATTTTGCGAGCCGCCCGCCTTCGTGAACTTGCGGACGATGATCTCCGCGTCGAGCAGATCGACATCCCAGACGACTTCGGTCGTGGTCGCGAAATAGTCTGTCCGCTTCGCCCGCATCTCGCGCTCGGGGGCGGGTCCGTAGTCGCCCTCGGAGCGAACTTCGACGGCGAATACCGGCGGATCTGGTAGGAACTTCATCCCCGCCGGGGGACCAGTGTAGTAGGAGGCGTCCGGCGCGAACGATTGCCGGTTCGGGAGGTTGGCGAGGAAAGCGACGCCATCCGTGTACGAGCGACCGGGGGGGCGCGTGGCTCTTTCCCAAAGCGTCAACGCGACCACGATACTTTTTGCCGCCCTACCGGGTTCGTCTCCTGTCATGTCGAAACGCACAATCCTTCCGTCGATAATTTCCGCTTTACCTTCTTCGCGATACAAAGCCGCGATCAATTCGTCGCGGGTCAGCGTTGGCGGGGCGGTGTGTCCGTTTCGGACGGCTCCGTTCCCGTTGCCCGTGCTGTTCGCGACCGCGTCCGGTGCTATTTTTTCGGCGACTGCTTCCATTGGCTCCTTGCTCCTTTCGCTCGTGTCGTATTCTACCGTTTCCACCATTGTGGCGGTTTAGCCGCCCCGGCGTGTCACTACGCCGCCCTGCACTTCCCAGATTGTCGCCGCGTCCCGCGCTTCCTGCGGCAGGGCTTCGGCTTCGGTGACGGTTAGAAACGTTTGTTGCCCACCGGTCAGCGACAGGGCGAGAACCTCCTTGCGGCGGCGTTCATCCAGGTCGGAAAGCACGTCGTCCAATAGCACGACCGGGGGTTCGCCGACCATCTCCTCTAACAGGCGGCGTTCGGCGAGGCGCAAGGCGAGTGCCACCGTGCGCTGTTGCCCCTGCGAACCGTATAAGCGAACGTCGGTCGCGGTCACGGCATCGGCACCGACTTTAAACATGAGATCGTCACGCTGGGGACCGAGGAGCGTCGAACCACGCGCGAGTTCGTCCCGGCGCACGGCGGTCAGTGCGGCACGGAACGCTTCGGAGATGTCGGCTTCCGAGACCGCGCCTTCGGGTATCGCGAACGACGGGCAGTATTCCACGGTCAGGGTTTCCGCGCCGTCGGTGATGCCGCGCTGGACTGTGTCGGCGTGCTGGGCGAGTTGCGTGACGTAGGCGCGGCGGCGTTCCATCAGCCGCGCCCCGTGACGGATGATCTGCTCGGTCCACGTGTCGAGCGCGTCGGCGGAAACCGACCCGAACCGGATGTCTTTGAGCAGGCGGTTGCGCTGCTCCAACGCCTTGCGGAACTGGGCGTACGCGATCAGGTATGCGGGCGAAACCTGCGCGATCTCGTAGTCGAGGAAACGCCGCCGTTCGGCAGGGTCGCCGCGCACGATGTCGAGGTCGAGCGACGAGAAAAACACGGCGTTCAGGTGTCCGATCAGGTCGGCGATGCGGGGTTGCTTGCCGTGATTGATCTTGACTAACTTTCGCTCCGCCGTGCTCTGCGGCGTCCCCGCGCCAATCGCCATTTCGAGCAGGGTATCGCCGCTCCCGGTTTCCTTGACCACGGCGGCAACGATGCGGCACGCTTCCGCGCCGAAGCGCACCATCTCGTTGTCGCGCCCTGCCCGGACCGATTTCGTGGTCGCCAACGCACACACGGCTTCCAACAGGTTTGTCTTGCCCTGCGCGTTGTTGCCGACGAAGACGTTTAGCCCGGGACCGGGTTCGATTTGCATCCGGTCATAGTTACGGAAGTCGAAAAGTTCGAGGCGGGAAACACGCATATCGGATTGTACACGGATTAGGGGTTGGGTGTTAGGTGTTAGGTGTTGGGTGTGGGGGGGTGCGACAATGCCGTTGCAACTTCGCGAAAGTCGGCGGCACCGTGATGCTCTCGAGGGCGCGCCACTCCCGGCGCGACTGTCCGGTGCTCCCGGGGCAAGGTAGTTCTCGTTCCGACCAGCGGCACTATCCGGCAGGGCGAGGTGAGGGCGGACGCCGACGGCAGATGGTCGGTGCCGGATGTTTCCCTCGACACGTTGCCGGGCATCTCCAAAATCACCTTCACGTTGGAAGTGACCGCCGGGGGCGCGAGCGGGCAAGCGTCTTCAGCGGTCACTGTCTCATTCTTCAAGTAAGGCATTTGTCGTCGGGACAAACGGCTCATGGACCGATTATTTGTCCCGTTTGCGGCGACGCAAGAATACGATGCCCATCGGCAGACCCGCGCAACCCAGAAGAACGGCGGCGGACGGTTCCGGTATGACGGCGGCGGCACCGATGGTGTTCGTATCCAGCGTCACCGCACCGTTGCGTGCCAATGCCCTGCCCCCCGGGATTGTGGCACCAGTCGTCAGGGTGATGCTGGTCAGGGCGAGGATATTGCCCTGGAACAGAGTACCGGTACCGAGCGTCGCGGAACTGCCTACCTGGAAGAACACGTTGTTCACGCTCCCGCCGTTGATCACAGTAACGGACGAGGACGATTCGGTCGTCAGCGTACTTCCGATCTGAAAATCGAAACGTGCGTTGGGGTTGTTCTGGGCGTCCAGAATGAGGTTCCCCGTCAACTGGGCGGAGGTGTCGAAGTTATACACGCCCGTCTGGAGTATAAGACCGCCCAGATCTTGCCCGGTCAGGTCCACGTCGAACGTCTCACCCTCGATAATGTTGTAGGCGGTTGTAAGGTCGAGTTGCGCCTGTTGGGCAAGGCTGTCATTCACGCGCTCCGTGCCACCGACGATGGTCCCCGGTGGAAACCCGGTGATCGCGGTGCCGGGGCTGACGCCCACGTTGCCGAATACTACGGACGGTCCGGTGTTTGTCACCGTGGAGCCTGCCAGGACTCCGAAACTGAAGGCTTGCCCCAATGTCACGGGGTCCGGAGCCGCTTGTGTGGGAAGGCAGGTTGTTGCCAACAGAAGGGTAAGTGCGAGAATCGCGTGTCCGTGCCGCGCGATTGCTCCGCGATCTGTGCATGTCGATGTTGCCCTAAGGCGCAGGTATTTCATGAAGTCCTTCGATCCACATAGGCTGTGTGTAGGAACATATTCAGAGCATTCTGATCCGTGGGAATCGGTCCCCGGCGTGAATGACTGTCAGTCGGATTTTTGTCCGACTGCGGGGTTATACCCAGGAACCGATTACTGCGAAAACTATCCTTTTTACCGGTTTATTATAGATTTACGAATTATTCTATACCGGCTTAAGTATAGTGTTTGATGCCATACTTTCCATTCCTTCGTGTAGGTGCGACTGGCAGTCTATTCGTGAGACGGGCAGGGTCCGCGAGGTGTTTCCCTGCGTCTGGAAACACGGGAAGGATAGGTTTATTCCCGACTTAAGGCAGTGCTGGTGTTCCGCTAAAGAGTAGTATGACGGACACCTACCCAATCCGAAAGTCGGGTGATATTCGCGCATTTCCTTGGATCATCACCGTGCATCGCTTCCAAAATAGTCCCTTAATTTCCGGTCTCCACCGGATTGAACGGCGAATACTCCACCGGAATCGCGGCGAGCGGCGCGAACGCGGCGGCGATCTCGGTGACGCCCCGGACCCGGAACATGACCGACCGTTCGTCGGGCATGCCCCAGACCACGGTCGCCGTACCGGACAGAAGCAGGGCATTCCCGGTGGCGAAATCGGGGAAGAAAAGCCCGGCGCGACCATCGGTTTCCAGGTTGCCGAGCGTGTTGAACATCGCGTTCCCGGAATAGTCGCGCCAGATCAGCGTGCGTTCGTCGGGCACGCGCACGAAGCCGGGGTTGCCACCCCGGTGGGACGCGTCCGCGCTCGCGGCGCCGTTGCGGGTGGCGATAAAGAACGTGTCGGCGGCGCGCACGAACGCCGTTTGGGCGTCGGAGAGAACATCGCCCTGTGCGACGGGTTCCGGGACCGACGCGAAAGTGCCATCCGCATCGGCGTTGCCGTCGCGCTTTTGCAGGTATTGCGGGCAGTTGGCGTAGCACTCCCCGACCGCCAGCACCCCGTTTTCCGCGACGCCGTTCACCCGCATCCGACGCCGCCGTGCGAAGTCCATGATCACCAGACCCACCGCCCCGGACAGGTTTCGCGGGACGCGCACGTGGCGGTCGTCGCGCCCCATGTCGAGCGGACCGCGCACTGGCACCGCCCAGACGTCGCCCGCGCCGTCCGCGATGCTTCCGACCACGAACACTTGCTCCTGTAGAAACGCGGCGGCGGCGGGCACCACGAAATCCCGGATGCCGTTCGCCACCCGCGCCGACATGTGCCGTACTCCGGCGTGCTCCTGTACCGCGATCTCGCCCGCATGATAGGTTCCCATGGTTTTTCTTTCTCGGTCCGCCCCGCTCTTTCTCCCTCCCCCGGGTACCCTCTGGGTGCCCCTCCCTCATCGGAATGAGAGAGGGGGAGCCAGAGGGTACCCGGGGGAGGGAGAAAGCCGTCGCTCCCCTTCCGCAATCGCCACGTCGTTGATGCTTGCTTCGCGCCGCGCCATCAAGCCGTTCGGGGCGAACTCCCACTGTTCGTTGCCGTGGGAGCGGAACCACTGCCCGGATTCGTCGTGCCACTCGTAAAAGAATGCCACCGAAATCCGGTTGTCGGTGAAACTCCACAGGTCTTTACGGAGGCGATAGCCGTTCTCTTTCGCCCATTTGCGCCGCAGGAAGGCGCGGATCGCGTCGCGCCCGGTGAAGAACTCGTCGCGGTTACGCCAGACGGAGTCTTCCGTGTAGGCGAGCGCGACGCGGTCCGGGTCGCGGCTGTTCCACGCGTCCTCGGCTGCTTGCACTTTGGCGCGTGCGGTTTCCGCCGTGAACGGCGGCAACGGGGGGCGGTTGGTTTCCATCCTTTTGTCCTTCCTCAGAAGAATCCGCACGCGGGCGCGCCCGGTACTGGCGCGGGCAGTGCCGCGCCGCCGTTCGGCGCGAAAATTTCGAGGCGGACGTTGTCCGGTCCCGCGAAATAGATTGCTGATGAGTTGCCGCCTTCGACGTGCGGGACGATCTCGCCGTTGTAGAAGAACGTGACGCCCTGTTCTTTCAGATGCGCCCGTGCCTCCTCCAGACGCGCGATGTCATCTACCGCGAACGCCAGATGGTGTAGCCCCGGTTGCGACACGGAAAACTCCGCGCCTTTCGTGCTCTGCTCCCAGAGCGTGATCGTCATTTTACCGTTATGCCCGAGGAACGCGAAGCGCGACCCCTGGTGCTGTCCTTCGCCCGCCGTCTGGAAGCCGAGCACGTCCGCGAAAAACTGCTTCGCGCCGTCGAAGTCGGTGACGTTCAGCCCGACGTGTCCGAGACCGATGGATTCGGTGAATTGCATAGGTGTACCTTTCTGTGTCGCCGCCGCTAACGGCGATTTGCCTGCTTCGGGGAAATGGCTCCTCCCGTCAACTGAAGTTGCGGGCAGAGTGATTCGTTCCGTTCTTCATAACCATCAAAATTACTTTCAGTGGTTATTACATATCGCCCCATAAAATCGTTCCTAACTTGTGAAATTATTTTAGCCGGTTAATTGTATATAGATTTATGAGTGCGCCATTCTTGTTTATCGCGGGACATCCCGCGCTGGATTTTCTTAACACCGAAAAGGCGAATGACGCCGGGGAGCGGGTAGAACTGCTCGTCGCTACAGACGATATTTCCGCATGGCTGGACGCGGCGGGTATGCCCGCCGCCCCGGTTCGCGACGGTCTCCTCGCCGAAGCCCGCGCCGTGCGCGACGCCATACGCGCGCTGATTGTCGCCTGGACGGACGACGTGCCCGCCCCCGCCACTCCTGTTGCCTTGCTGAACGCGATTCTGGCGACCGGCGCGGCGCGGCAACAACTCGCCCCCGATTTCACCGAGCGGAGCGAATCGCTCAACGCCGAGCCGCACCCGCTCCTGCCCGTCGCGCAGTCCGCGCTGGAACTGCTGACGCGGCACGACAAAAGCCTGGTGCGAAAATGCGCGGGGACCGGTTGCGTGCTGTGGTTTTTAGACACCACGAAAAACAAGCGGCGGCGTTGGTGCCGCATGGAAGGGTGCGGCAACCGCGCGAAAGCCGCCGCGCACTATCACCGCAACCGGGGGGACGTTTAACCGCCAAGACGCCAAGTTCGCCAAGATGGGAGAAGGAGAGAAAGTTTTTAAGTTTTGGGCTCGCCTGTATAGCGATGTGTGGCGTCTGACGAAGCGGGCGAAAAACTTAAACCCTTCTCTCCTTCTCCCATCTTGGCGAACTTGGCGTCTTGGCGGTTCAAAATTCCGGGCGTAACCGGCGGCGTATGGCGAACGTCTAACAGGGCATGAATACGCTCCGTTTCCGGCGGGTTGCCGGTTTTTTGATCGCGGCTTGCCTGGTCGCCGTATTCGGGTATGTATTCCGCCGCCCGTTGCATCGCGTTATCGTTATGGGAGAACCGATGCCGTCTGCCGAAGCCGCCCCGGAAGCCGGAGCCACCGCGCTACCGGCATCACGCTCCGTCGCCGACGTTCTGCGCCTGTGTGAGCCGAAGACGAAGGTGAAGTTCGTGCCGCTCTGCAAAGCCGCCGGGGTTTCCTATCCGCCGAATCGTGTCCGGTTGCTGGCGTTCAAGCAGGAAGAATCGCTGGAAGTCTGGGGCGCGAACCGGACCGGCGCGTTTCGTCGCCTCGCGGTGTATCCGATCCGCGCCGCGTCCGGCGTAGCGGGACCGAAGCGGCGCGAGGGCGACCGTCAGGTTCCCGAGGGCTTTTACCTGCTGTTGACGCTAAACCCGATGAGCCGGTTTCACGTCTCGATCCGTGTGAACTATCCGAACGCGGCGGACCGCGCGGCGAACCCCGGCGTTCCCGTGCGTGATCTGGGCGGCGACATCTATGTCCACGGAAACGAGGTTTCCATCGGATGCCTCGCGATGGGCGACGCGGCAATCGAGGAGATCTTCTGTGTCGTCGCACGGGCGAAAACGCGGGAAATCTGGATCTCGCCGGTGGACCCGCGCAGTGCGGAGATGCCGGAAACGGACAACACCAACTTGCGGGCGCGGTACGCGAGATTAGCCATAGCGATTGGCAATATGGGGAGAGCAGCAGATAAATAAGTGAGATAGCCAGTTACTCTGCAACCATACGTCGCCTTATGTGTCCCAGTCAGCATCGGACGAACAATAAAGGCGGACATTTTGCGTGAGTGATCTGAGGTTGGGAAGGTTTACTTTGTTTCTGGCTTTAGCCGGGTTTATTTCGGTTGCGGCGACGTTCTTCGTCCCAGCAATCATCGTATTGTGTGCCGTATTTTCGGTAGTAGTGTTAGTTACGGGATTGATGAGCGTCCGTACCCGCGTCGCTCGCGTCGGCTTGTCGCTCGCGTTGATTGTTCTACCAGGCATTGCGGCGTTATCCTATTATAGATACGAGGCAGTGCCACCGTCGCGCATTATTCCCGGACGCGGACCGGTTGAAGTGCGATTCTCTCCGAACGGCGGCTGCACCGAAGCCATCGTCGCGCAGATTGCCGGGGCGAAGCGGAGTGTTCTTGTGCAAGCGTATTACCTTACGAGCAAGCCCATTGGTCAGGCACTGATTGAGGCACGTCGTCGTGGGGTCAGTGTCCGGGTCATTTTGGACCGACGCACGGAAACAAACAAGTACACTGAGGCGACTTTTCTTTCCAATTCTGGTGTGGAAACGCTCGTCGACGACAAACACAAAATCGCACATGACAAGGTCATCGTCGTTGATGCATCAACGCTTATAACGGGTAGCATGAATTTCACGCGAGCAGGGGAAAGCAACAACGCGGAAAATATCCTCATCCTGCACGACAAATCTGTAGCAGGAACTTACGCAGACAACTGGAATGCACACGCACGGCATTCACATCGCTATGCACGAGCAACGCAGACTTCGAATTCAACATCTGAGGTACCACTCGAAGACGAATAATTACTGTAGTCATCTGAAGCGCGACCAATAAAACGTACTCAGTTCGATCCAGCGGCTACAGACGACAACATAGAACTATGTATGAATCGGCATCGAAGCGATCTGATGTGAATGACCCGCAACGGTAGGCGCGCGGATAGGGTACGCTATCTCGGAGAAGTCTCACAATGAAGATGATTTTACGACCGCTGTTCGCCCTGTCTGTTGTCGCCGCTGTTTCCGGGCTTGCGTATTCGCAACGCGTGATCACCGCCGCACCCGCGCCCCCGCAACCGGTCGTCTACCCGCCTTCCGAGGACACCACGCCGATCCCCGATAACTTCCCCCGGTTTCACGTGATCGCCATCGGGAAAGGCACCGAACCCGGCGGGCTGAGCGACACCGGCTATGTCACCGGTACGATGGACAACAGCAAGGGCGGCAAACGTGCCTTTCTCTGGAAGGACGGGACGCTGACCGATCTCGGCACCCTGTTCGGTGACGAAAGTTACGGCAGGGCGGTCAACGATGCCGGTGAGGTGGTCGGTACCTCCACCGCCATCCACAAAACTCTGGAGGATGGTACGCCGCAGCACGGGCATCATGGTTTTTTGTACCGGAACGGGAAAATGACCGACATTTCCGGCACCGACCCGGACACCAGCGACCCATACGATTGGAAACCGTTCGACATAAATAACCGGGGCATGGTGGTCGGGCAGATCACAAAGCACGGCATCGGGTCGCCCGCCGTTTCCTGGCAACGCGGGAAATTGACCCCGATAGGAACGCTCGGCGGGTTCATGGCGACCGCGTTCGCGTGTAGCGACCGGGGCGGCATCGTCGGTGCCAGTTACGTCGCCGGGAATAACGAGCCGCGCACCGGGGAGGAATCCGCGTTCCTGTTCCGTACCGGGCGCATGACCGAACTCGGGACGCTCGGCGGCACGAGTAGCACCGCACTCGATGTCAACAACGTCGGCGATGTGGTCGGGTTTTCCGGGATGTTTCCGCAGATCGTCGAGCCGAACCATGCCTTTCTGGTCAGGCGCGGCAAGATGACCGATCTCGGCACGTTTGGGGGCAAGAACAGTAGCGCGAATGGGATCAACGACGCCGGACAGATCGTCGGTTGTGCGCAAACGAAAAGCGGGACGGTGTATTTCTTGCAACAGGACGGCGTCAAGGTGGATCTACAACGGCTGGTGTCCCGCGCGTCGGGATGGAACCTCGTCCCGTCCACCGGTCTCAGTTTCGGCACACTCGGCGTCATCTCTATCAACAATCGCGGGCAGATTCTGTGTCAGGCGCGGAAAGCCGAGGAGGGCGGCGGGGCGGTCCTGCTACACCCGGTCGCGCCCGGGAACGGTGCCGCCGCGCCGTAAACCCGGTTCGCGGACCCCTCCTATAACTGCCGTACCCAGATGTTGCGAAACCGCGTCGGGTTGCCGTGATCTTGCAGGCGGAACGGTCCCGTCGCGTTTGCGTCGTCGTACTTCGCCAGTGCCATGTGCGCGGTGCTCCCGGCAATCGCGACGTGGTTCTGGACCAGCACGCCGTTATGCACCACCGTCACATACGCCGGTTCTTTCAGCGTTTCGCCGTCAAAGCGCGGGGCGGTGAAGAAGATGTCGTACGTCTGCCACTCGCCCGGCTTGCGCGATGCGTTGGCGAGGGGCGGGTGTTGACCGTAGACCGCGCCCGCCTGCCCGTCGGGGTACGTCGGGTTGTCGAAACTGTCTAATACCTGAATCTCGTACCGTCCGTGGATAAAGACGCCGCTGTTGCCGCGCCCCTGCCCACCGCCTTCCACTTTTTTCGGGGTAGCCCATTCGATGTGTAACTGGCAATCGCCGAACTCCTGTTTCGTGGAAATGTCGCCGGTCCGGTTGGCGACCATCGCACCGCGCTCCAATTTCCATGCGCCCGGTTTGCCGCCGTTCATGCGCCAGTTGTCGAGCGATTTGCCGTCGAACAGAATGATGGCGTCGGACGGGGCAGGGATCGGCTTATCGTCGCGGCGCGCGGGCGTGACGACCGGCGGTTGCGGGCGCAGTCCGTCGTGGACATGCCACCGGGTGCCGGGAAGAACGGGGGTGTTTTGATACCCGAGCGTGTCGTTTTGCGCCCAAGCGAACGAAACAAAGGCGGATGCGGCGGCGAGAGCAAATAACGCGGGGCGGCGCAACGATGCGGCGGTCATACGAAAATCGGTTCCTTCCGGGTGCGAAAAGCAACGGAGCAGGGGAAAGGCGGAAGGGACAGGACTCGAACCCGCACACCCTTTCACAGGTGAGACCGCTTTCAAGGCGGTGGCGATACCATTCCGCTCACCCTTCCGCGTCGGACACCAACGTTTTATTGTACCGCCCGCCTCGCCGGTGTGTCAATCGGTTTAGGTGTCAGGTGTTGGGTGTCAGGTGTTGGGTGTCAGGTGGTCGCGTTTGACGGACCAGTACCGGCGGCGATGCGACAAGTGTCAACGTAAGACGTGAATCGTGCTCCAGGCGAGACAGACCGCTTCTTTCTTGCGCACCGTGTAGGGCACCATCCATCGTTCGTAAACGGCGAGCAGTTTATCGTTGTCCCTTTCTCGCCGTATGGCATCAGGATACCGGGGGCGCACGAAGCGGACACCCGCTCCGCGACACCGGGCATAAAAAAACGGACGCTGTTCGCGCCCGGTTGGTAAGGTGTGCCTGATTGCTGTACTAAATGAACCATACTGTGCGGGAATCGCGTCCCGCGTATGCCGCCGTCGCTTGGGACGGATGTCAGAGCAGTGGCGGGAGGGTAGACACGCTCCGGCTAACCGGGAAGATCCCGTAACAGATAATCGCAGGGTACTATGCAACCAGACACGAACCTTTTCCTGTGGCACACGACGCCGCTCTTCCATGTGCCTTACCTCCTCGGCACGGGCGCGCTACTTTCGGCGGCGCGGCTGTCCGGCGGCGAGCACCCGATTTGCCCGCGCCCGTCGGCGATCCGGCGCAAGACGAAACTGGGTCTGGCGGACTTCGTCCACCTGTCGCCGACGCCGCGAACGCCGCTCCTGCGCGACAAGCAGGCGAAGGGGTATACGCACGTACTACTGTCATTCGACCGTACGGCAACGCTCGCCCTCCCGGATGTCGCCCTGCTCCGGTTCAATACGAAGCGATGGGCGCACCGCGACGATTTCGTGCCGGTGCGCGGGCACGAGGAAAAGGCGGCGATCTGGGCGGCACACGAATCGGGGAAATTTCCGTCGCTCGAAGTGCTGATTCCACAAGCGTTGCCGCTGATTCCGTTTGCGGCAGGTTTGCACGTGGCGAGATCGGAGACCGCCGTACTCCTGGAAACCGTGATAAAGGCACTCAGGATGTCCGCTCCCCCGCTGTTCGTTTCGCCGGATCGGTTTCCGCTCGCGTCCGAAAGCGGCGGCGAGCACGACGTGGCAACGTTGGAGTATTTTGCCGCCTGTCGGGATGCGGGGGAAGTATTGCCGCCCCCGCCCCTGCCGTTCGATTGACGTGACAATGTGCGTGTTGCGAGAAATAGCGACATAGTGAGAAAACCTGGTGCAGGGAAGACCTGTGTTTGCGTTGCAACCGTTTGCAACTGGCGACTCAGAGTGTCTACAGCCGAGCACTTCCAGCCGAATGGTTCAGCGTCCGATCCCTGTTCGATTCAAAAGGTCGGCAAGTACCCCGCCGCCCTCCCCGCCCGGGCGTAGCAAAACCGCGCCGACTTCCGCGTTGCCGAACGGCTTCGCGGGCGACGACTCCGGAAACGCAATCACCGCGCGGTTCGCGCCGCCGACGCGCCCCGGATAAAGTGCCCACGCCGACCCGACCGCCCGTTCCTCGCCGCGTCGGATCGCGTCCCGGTACGAATGGAGTTGCCGCATGTCGTCCAGAGCGGTCAGATACACGCCGCGTTCGCCGTCAGTGCCGCGTTCGGCGTACGTCTTGAACTTGGCGTCGAGGATCAGCAATCGCCCTTCGTATTCCACCGCGATGTCGGGGATCAGGCTCTGGGCGCGGGAGTGATAACCCTTCGTGCCTTCCTCGCCCCGGTCGAACCGCATCTGATAGGTCACGGAGACGGTTTGCGAACCGCGCCGCAAGCGGACGCGGGAGGCGTTGTCCGTAGCGAGTATCAACGCGATCCCGCTTTGCGTTACCCGGACCAGATTCTCCGTATCCGCGACCCGAAAGCCCATTTCGCGCAGGCAACCGATCACCGCGAACAGGCACCAGTACTCGTACAGTAGCCAGGTTTCGCGCGCGGGTAGGCGGAATATCGCGTGCGACCAATCCCACGCGAAGCCGTCCCGGTAGCGACGATAGGCGTCGTGCAGAAGCCGGTGCGCCCCGCTCCGGCGGAGCGTCGGGGCGAGCGGCGGTATGCGTGGCATTAGCGCGATATCGCGCCAGAAGGGACGACGCAACGCGGACTGCAACCGGCCCCGGAGACGTTCCGCGTCGGCAAAGGCGACGGGGAGTTGCGCCGCCTGCGCGAGGGCGGCGATAGTGGCAAGATCACGGGCGAACGTGGCGACGATGGTTTTAGCGGCGCGCACCGGGGGCGTATCGTGCGTCGGGAGAAACACGGTCTCCCGAACCCGATCCCCACCGAAGATGGCAGGCGGCTTCCGCGAAAGCGCACGTAGTGCGGCGGGGGAGACGCGCCGCGCCCGCCCCATCGGCACATCGCGTTCGGCGGTACGCAGGGCTACCGGCGGTTCGACTTCGAGCCGGGTCACGGCGTCGAGTACGCGGGGGAGCACGGACTGCAGGAACGCGAGACGCTCCAACGGACACGGCGCGGCGGCGGGGGGCAGCCCCTCCCTAATATCCAGGTCATGTACACCGTTACCCAGATCGCGCGCGACGGCAAGCCCGACGCGCGCGATGTCAGAAAGCAGCGTTTGCCGGTCGCCCTCGGAAAGCAGTTCTCGCCAACGCCGCGCCGAGCGCAGGGCGTCACGCAGACCGAGAAGCGCGACTTCGTTTTCGTTTTCCAAGATGCCGCCATGGTATCGTGTGGCGGAGAATGGTGCCGCAAAACCGTCCGTTGTACAGGTGCAAAACGTGCGCACCGGTCGGCGTGTTTGCGTCGGTCGGTTCTGCGGACGAACCACGGTGTATTAGCCCGCTATTTACGGATAGTCGCGAACCCCGCCCCGTTCAGGGTAAATGATCCCGCCTGTCCGTTGTTCCGTGCCGCCGTGTACGGAACCATACGGGCGTTTTCGACGCGCACCTTCGCCGTTCCGTCCGTGAGCCGCTCCAGAGTAACGGTGCCGCCGCCCACGCTGTGCCACTGTTTCAGAGTCGCGTCGGTGGCGTCACTGACCGGTTTCGTGGAAACGATCACGAACGCGGTTCGGTCCATCACGTTGTCCACTACGCCGCCGAGCGGGAGAGATGCCCCCTCGCGAACACCGTTGCGGTCGGCTAAAACCACGGTCACGGAGCGTAACTGCGACTCGCGAACATCGGAGAAATACACCTGCACCGAGGTGCCGTTGTCGCCGAGCGGCGGCACGACCGCCCCGAGATTGAAGTCACCGCTAATCGTGGATAGCGTACCGGTGGGCAGATTCGTATCCGCGCTGACTTCT
This sequence comes from Armatimonadota bacterium, assembly GCA_043763605.1. Classification (GTDB taxonomy): domain Bacteria; phylum Armatimonadota; class Armatimonadia; order Armatimonadales; family Armatimonadaceae; genus JACMIU01. The sequence goes on from JAYULM010000531.1 coordinate 15,186, forward strand.
GAAAACACCAGGATTCCCTGCCCCTCGGTCAGGGTCTCGCCGGTAACGGGCGGCAACGTCACGACCGGCGTCGGTGTCGGCGCGGGGGTCGGGAGCGTGACCGGCGACGGCGACGCGACTGGCGAGGGCGACGGACTCGCGCCCGCCGACGGAAATGGTGAGGCGGGCAGTGCCGCGAGGTCCATGTCGCCGTCGTCGCCGCCCCCACAACCGATAAGGAGTATCGGCATCATTACCGTCGCGGCGAGTGCGCAGATCGCGGCGTGGTGCCGCGTTGGCGAACGAAATATCATGGTGAGATTCTCCGGGAAACGTTGGTATCGCCAGGAATTTACCCTCGTCGCTACTTTTTCACACGCGGTCCGGTTTACACGCGGTCCGGTTCACTCGCGGGGCGTGGCTCCGTATGGCTATATCGCCCGCTCGAAAATCGGGCGATGTAGGGAACGTTCCGCCCGGCGTGATTTGTTCTCTGCTCGAACGCACCGTCGTAACACAGAAACCTGGAAAAGCCACTCTCTATGAATCCTACCCTCCTCCTTCGCCCGAATATCGGCGACACTATCGCCGCCTATGCTCTGGAAAATATCCAGGGGCACACGGTACACCTACCGGACCCGGACGGCCGCCGGGTGCATCTGCAGTTTCGCCGCTGTGCAGGGTGCCCCGTTTGTAACCGACACCTGCGCGCCTTCGCGAAGCGGGCGGACGAGATCGTAGCGGCGGGCATCCGAGAAGTCGTCGTCTTCCACTCGTCCGTCAAGGAGATGCGGACGTACCAGGACGCGTTGCCGTTCGACGCGGTCGCCGACCCGGAGAAAATCTTGTACCGGGCGTTCGGGGTGGAAGCGTCGCCGATATCGCTCCTGAATCCAAAGGCGTGGGGCGCGATAGCGGCGGGGGTAGTCAGCGTTCGCCCGGCGACACTCGCCGAGGGGGGCAAATTCGGTCTACCCGCCGATTTCCTGATCGCGCCCGACGGACGGCTTCTCGCCGCGCATTATGGCGAACACGCGGACGACCAGTGGAGCGTGGACGAACTGCTCGCGTTAGCCATCCAAGCCGCGTAGTATGCCGACGATGACGCGCGTCAGATCTTCCAGGTCGCCGGGGATCTTGAACAAGGACACATCTTGCGTTACGGTTTTCGCCGCGCGGTCCAGCACCGCGAACTGCCAGACGTTGCCTATAGTCACTGCGCCGTAAAGGACTGGAGACTCGGAGTCGGTCCACTGATCCAGCGCGACCAGTTCCGCAGCCAGTCGTTTGAAACCCCGGTACATATCGCCCAGTTTGGCTTCGATAAGAACGAGATTACCGTCTCCGCTGTCCAGCAGGTAATCCAAACTCCCGCGTAGTGCCGGGCTGACGTTGACGGGGTGTTCGATACGGACCATTAACTCGAAACGGTCGGTCAACTCCAGAAGGAGCGGCGCGATGAAAAGTTGCTGTTTCGCGCTCTCGCTAGTCAAGGTGAAACGTCCCGTCCCACCCTCTATCTTCCGCTCCAGTTCGGCGACGAAATCCAATGGCTCCTGGTAGCGCGGCAAGGAAACGCGCCCGGTGCGATACGTGTATCCGAGCACCGTCAGAATCGCGTCAACATCGGCATGACTATCGAAATAGTCGCCAAACCCGGTTACTGTTGTCGGGACTGCCGAAAATTTTCGTGCCATGATGATCTGCTATCTACGGCGCGACCCGGCGCAGTGCCGCTACGGTGTCAAGAATTTGCCCTTCGTCCGTTCCGGCTAAACCCGTCAGGCGGTTGCCACCCGATCATGGTGCAGTTTGAGTAATTTTTCCGCCTTAAAGCAAGCAAGTGCAATGGTACGCCCATTTAGCGCGTCACTGAACTCAACCTCGTAAACGCCGGGTGCCCATTCCTCCACGACCGCGCCCACCTGACCGCGCTTCAACCCTTCTTCAGGGACTTCCTCCAGCAGGGCAACCACATCCAAAAGTTTTATCGCCTCGTTTTTTTCGGATACCATATTTCAGTCCCTTCTAATCGTCAACATAGCAACTGGTAAGACGAGGGAAGTCCTCGTCGTTTCGTATCAACCAACCACTGCGTATTTTCGCCGTCCGTGATTGACGGGTCAGCAGGAAGTCCAGAGTGTACCGCTTCCCATACGGAGTCTCCCCGGACTCCGTTGCCTCATCGTTTCTCGCGGCGGCGTAGAGAGCGACCTGCAACTCCTCTGCATCCGCTTGCGACAGACTCAATGCGGACGCGAAAACACGGGCTTTGTGCTTTCCTTCCGGATGATCGGGATTCAAACAATAATCGTGCAGTTTACGAATGTCAACAATCGCTTCATCGCCACCTGGCAATTTCATCGTTTTTTCCTTCGCCCGGAGTGCAAAACCGTATCCGAGTCCCTATAGGATCGTTTATACATCCGTTTCTGTTGCGCTGTAGCCGCGAAAACTGTTCGCAGGTTCCGAACGTGATACCGTTATTCGTTCCGTCACGCTATCTCGGGGCTACGGTTCCGTAGAAACCTTGTAATACTGCAGGAGAAATTTGTGTTCTTGTCCGGTGTATAAAAACTCTTCTTTCACCCTCGCCTTTGTGAAATAGGTGCTACAGTAAACTTTTACTGTCTTGGGACCACTATCGTTAATGTCCATCGTGTAATTCGCGACATACCGGAAATCGCCGTACCGCGCCTTCGCCGCCGTCATCTCGTCCCGGAAAGCGGATTTGGTTCGCATCTTATGCAATGCGCCGCCCGAATCGTCGTAAATTTTTTTATAGTTCCCTTTGGCGAAATGTGTGTGAAAACGTCGCATTTCCCCTTTCACCTTGTCTTTATCGTTGGCAAGAGTACGCGGCGTTCTATCGACAGCGTGACTGTTGGATCGAGAGGGGATACAGCCGACGCCGTATAGCAAAACTATACTCCCGAGAGCGGATGCGAGATACCTCATAACGCGTTGCATAACGGGTCACCTTTCGCCCATCGCGCGGGGGATCGCGCCCTCGTAGGCGTCGCGCAGGGCAGAAAGCGGCACGTCCACCAAGCCCGCGACATCCAGTCGCTCGGTTTTCTTGACCTGCCCGATGAACAACGCTTCGATGCCGTGACGTTCCGCGATGTCGAGTAGCGCGTTCTGCTTGTCGCCCTCCGTGACCGAGACGAGGATACGGCTCGTCGCCTCGCCGAACAGGATCGCGCTCCAGGGTTGGTCGTTCCCGGTGGCGGGGTCGTCGAAGTCCGTGATGGCGACGCGCACTTCCGCGCCCCGGTTTCCGGCGAGGCACGATTCCGCGATGGCGATGAGTGCGCCGCCGTCCGCGCAATCGTGCGCCGAGTGCAACAGGTTCGCGGCAATCGCTTCGCGCGTCACGGCTTGCACCACTATCTCGCCCGCGATGTCGAGCGTCGGCTTGCCCGTGTCCTGCCCGTGGATCAGCGACAGGTACTCGCTCCCCGCGATGCCGGTGATATTCCCGGAACCGGCGGGGCGCAAAAGGTAGATCAGGTCGCCGTCGTTTTTGAAATCCATCGTACACGGTGTCACGCCGGGCGCGAAGACGCCGACCATGCCGACCGTCGGCGTCGGGTAGATCGCGTTTTCGGGCGTCTCGTTGTAGAACGACACGTTGCCCGACACGACCGGCGTTCCGAACGCCTCACACGCCGCCGCCATACCATTGACCGCCTGCGTGAACTGCCAGAACCCGGACGGTTTTTCCGGTGACGGGAAGTTCAGGCAGTCCGTGACCGCTTTCGGGATCGCGCCGACACAGGAGATATTGCGGGCGGCTTCCGCGACGGCGATCTGCGCCCCGACGAACGGGTCGAGGTACACGAAACGCGGGTTACAGTCGGTCGTGATCGCGATCCGCGCCCCGTTCGCCTCGCGGAGCGACAGCACCGCCGCGTCGCCGCGTCCGGGAAGCACCTCGGTCTGCGTCTGCACCATCGTGTCGTACTGCTCCCAGACCCAGCGTTTGGACGCGATACTCGGCGACGCCAGTAATCGAAGCAAGACCGCGTTGTAATCGTCCGGCTCGGGCAGCGCGGAAAAATCGGCGGACTGGACGCGGGCGATATACTCCGGCTCGGCGGCGTCTAAGAAGTACGTCGGGCAATCGTCGGCGAGCGATTTCGCGGGAATGTCGGCTTTCACTTCGCCGTCGTCCTTGACCACAACGCGCCCGGTGTCGGTGACGAAGCCGATATAGGCAGCGTTCAAGCCCCACTTGTGGAACACGGCGGCGACTTCGGCTTCGCGCCCCTTTTCGACCACGGCGAGCATCCGTTCCTGAGACTCCGACAGCATCGTTTCATACGCCGTCATGCCCGACTCGCGGCGCGGCACGGCTTGCACGTCGATCTCCATGCCGAGCGCGCCTTTCGCCGCCATCTCGCACGTTCCACACGTCAAGCCCGCCGCGCCCATATCCTGTATCCCGACGATGCCGCCGGTGGCGAGGGCTTCGAGTGTGGCTTCGATCAGCAGTTTTTCCGTGAACGGGTCACCGACCTGCACATTCGCCCGTTTCGCTTCCGACTCCTCGGTCAGTTCCACGGACGCGAACGTCGCGCCGTGAATCCCATCCCGCCCGGTCGCGGAGCCGACATACAGCACGGGGTTCCCGACGCCCGACGCCTTCGCGGACGCGATCTTATCCCGCCGCACGATCCCGACCGACATGGCGTTGACGAGCGGGTTGCCGTTGTAGCACGGGTGGAAGTAGATTTCGCCCCCGACCGTGGGAACTCCCACGCAGTTGTGTGTGATAATGCCGCCCGTGGTTACGAAAAGATGTGTCCCCCCGACTTCGACATCGTATACATTTACTTCATAAGGCTCGCCTTCCGGGTCCTCATCAGCGAACCGGTGAATTGCTTTGCCAGTAATTACCTCGGCAGAAGTTATGGCTAACCCATGAAGTCCAGGACCATCCGATTTTTTCGAAAGACGATCCATGTACTCAGAGTGTGTGTCGGACATCCAAGCCATCCAGTCGTCCTCAACGTGAAGCACTAGGTCACCTGGCTTGACCTCACAGGCTAAGACGATGCTTTGCTTGAAGTCATTGTCCGTTCCGCACAGTAAAAGCATTGGGTGATCGGGGGTCACGGTTAGGGTGCTGCCGTTGTTGACAGTAAAACGAATCAGAGAATCGGCACGCCGTTTGAAAACGCGGGTAACTGGGGACCAGCAGATTTCCCACGTCTCGAAGTTTATGGATAGTGTTTCGACGTTCGGCGGGACGACCGATGTTGTCTGCCCCTCGGGGAGAAACTCGTTAACGAATGACGCGATACTGCCACTGCTACGTTTTCCGTTCTGCCGCCAAAGGAAACCCTCGCTTGCTGTGAGGCAGTTCCCGTAGTCCCCAACCCCTTTGACGACGTGCTCGAACAGATACTTGTTGCGTGTCACGGCGGGATCATCGCCCGTGATCGGACCGAAGCGGAGCGAGTTCAGGTTCGCGACCGGGCGTGCCCCCATCGTGAAAATGTCGCGCAGGATGCCGCCGACGCCGGTCGCCGCGCCCTGATACGGTTCCACGGCGGACGGGTGGTTGTGCGATTCCATCTTGAACACGATGCCGTAGTCAGTCCCGTCGAGCGGGACCACACCCGCGTTTTCGAGTTCGCCGGATTCCTGCGCCTTTTTATACTGCGCGAACGCTTTGAGCACCGGGCGCGAATACTTGTAGCCGCAGTGCTCGGACCACATGACGCTGTACATGCCGATCTCGGTGTAGGTCGGGGTGCGCCCGAGGGTGCGAACGATCTCCGCATATTCGGAGTCGCTGACGCCCATCTCGCGGTACACGGCGGGGGTAACTTCGGGTTCGTTCGTTAAAACCATAGCTTTATAAATCCAGACCGGCTAACATCTTTTGCGGAGCCGGTTGCAAACGATTGTGTTTTTTTGGCAGATCGCGCGGGGTACGCTGTGTGCGTGGGTCGAACGAATCGAACGAGGATTCTGTCTGCCCCAAGCGCGCTTCGGATAGTGCGATGTAATCAGGGTTGATGTCGATACCAATGTACCGACGATTTAACACCTGCGCGACGCGGCACGTTGTTCCACTACCAACGAACGGGTCAAGCACCGTGTCACCTTCGCGCGAACTGGCTTTGATTATACGCTCTAAAAGGGCTTCCGGTTTTTGCGTCGGATGGTCCTCCCGCTCCGCGCTACAGTAATGTACATGCGAGAATTCCCACACATCGCCGGGATTGGCACCGTCCATATTGTTTCGTTCGCGGTGATACTTTTGCGGTATACGCACGTCATCTATGTTGAATGTAAACGCACTCGACTTCGTGAAGTATAGTATGTCCTCGTGGCGCGGCGAGAATCCGATCTTGCGTCCCATGCCTTGCGTGTAATGCCACGTGATCCACCCGTTCAACGTCAGGGCGAACGAATCTTCCATCAAAAGAAACAGTTTGGAAATGAACCGAACCCCCATAAATACATAAATGGAACCGGTCGGTTTCAGGACACGGACGGCTTGTGCCAGCCAGAGTCGCGTGAACCGTTCATACTCCTCCCAATCTTTGGAATCTATCGTCACCCCGTAGTTTTTCCCGAGATTGTAAGGAGGGTCGGCGACGAGAAGATCCACGGAGTCCGAAGGCAAGCCCGACATCACCTCGACCGCATCTCCGTAAATTAGAGTGTCTATCGTCATACGTCCTCCTTGATCCACTGATATTTACGAGCGAACTCGCGCCATTTTTGCTCGCCTTGAGAGCGAATAAATTTGGCGTCCAAAATCTGCACGAACTCCACCGTCGTGCGCGGTTTGGTCGAAATGTATTGCATATCGCGGATCTGAATTTGCCCGGTTCCTAAAGCAGGGTTGTAGGAAATATCAGACTCCGACAGATATTTCAGGTCATAGACGGCGCAGGAAACCACTTCCATTATTCCGTTCGTCATTCCCGTTTGCGGGTCCCGCTCCCCGTAAACCTTGTGACGGAGTGACAAAATGAGGAAAACATAATCGGCGTCCGCTACATACTCCGAGCGTATTTTTGCGTACGAAGTGATATTGGGGCTTTTGCCGGACGTGACAATATCCTGCGCGGTCGCTTTTACATCCACGTTCGCGGTCAAATACCCGGCATCCTCTGCGGCATCCCTTTTGAACTGCAACACGACATCGAACACATCGAGACGCCTCCCGGCTTCCACATAGATAAGGTGAAAACCATTATCCTTCTGCTCGGAAATCAACTCGAATTGCTCGACCGCCCAGGCTTCCACGAAAGGTCCGGCGATTTTGTTGATATTCTCCAGAGGCAAACCGCGGCGGAGGTTCGTATGGATTAAAATCATATTGTTTTTGGTGTCGATGGCTTGTTGGATGATAGCTCGCACACGTCCTATAAGGTCGCGCGACCATTCGGGATACTTTAGGCTCTCTACGGGGATCTTTAATTCGAGTTCGGAAACGTTGGTTGCACTTGACACGGAGATGGTATTCTGCCTTGAAAGAAGAGTGAAGCACTATTGTACCGCATCCTATTTCGACCCATTTCTTTCTGTAAAGCCGCCTGCTTTCACCCATGAGTTAGAAACGAAGCAATAAAAATTAAATCGTTGGGAAACAATGGCGACCAAAACCTCGGAATGACGCCCCTTAATCGCTGAAGGAAGCAAAAGCAATTTCTATGTTCGACAGCACCGCGCCCGCCGCGTCGGTGCGCTGAACGGTGTTGCCGCGCTCGTCGAACGTGTAGAAAACGGAGGAGGAACCTGTACGCCGGGAGACAAGCCCGGTCGCCCCCCAAGTGTTCGTAGTGAGGACATTGCCCGGAGAATCGAGTTCACAGATCGGGTTACCACCTTCGTACAGAAAATATGTCCTTTGTCCAGTAACCGTTATTTGCTTCCACACACGCACCCCACCACTGTCATATCCTGCCGTCATGGCGGTCCCGAAAGTAGTCATACAGCCGTTGACATTATTAAGTCACTGTCGTGCCGTTATAGGTCGTCGGGTTTCCGTCGTTGTCATAGGCGAACAAACCTGAAAGTCCTCTGCCGCCGTTGAGTTGATTCTTGGCGTTGTAAGTTCGCGCCTGGATCAAGTCCTTATAATGGTGTAAAAGTTCGGTGGCTCAAAACGAGGGTTCGGCTCTCGCTTGCAGGAAAAGCCACTTCCCTCTCCCCAACATCGGAGTGACCAAACTTCAATAAGGAGAAAGAAATGGCTCAGTTTGAGATTACGGTAGATGAAGGCATTCTGCCGGCCCTTTTTGGCGGCGGCGAAGGACTCAAGTCCCTGGTGGAACAGGTACTCAATCAAGTGCTCGCTTTGCAAGTGACCCAAGCCTTGAAGGCGGGACATTGGGAGCGTACGGACGAGCGTATAGGGTATCGAAACGGCTACCGGGATCGGGAGAGCAAGAAAATCGCTTGAGGCGATTTCTCTGTGCAAACCCGGATCGGCACCCTGACTTTGCGGGTTCCTCGGACACGGGAGGGTGAATTCAGCCCGGACCTCTGGGAGCGATACCAACGAAGTGAACAGGCTTTCGTCCTGGCTCTGTGTAAGATGGTCTTGCAAGGGGTCAGCACCCGTAAAGTCGAGGCAGTCACTCAGGAACTCTGTGGTGCCAGCTTCGGCAAGTCTCAGGTTTCCAAGCTGTGCCAGGCACTCGATCCATTGCTCTTGACCGGGTACCCACGTTCCGTGGGTGGCGAGCGTCCTCTGGGAAGTTTCCCGTTTGTGCTGGTAGACGCGTTGGTAGTAAATGTTCGCGAAGATAAGCGCGTAAAGCAGTGTTGTTATTGATAGCGACAGGGATTTCGGAGTCCGGGCATCGGCATCTATTGGGGTTCGCTTCTAGTGATAAGGAGAGTGAAGCCAGTTGCGTAAAGTGCCTTGAGGGCACTTTCGCGTTGGCATGCTTTCTTCATGGGGTCGAAGGCGCGTGGCTTGAGCGGGGTAGACTTCGTGGTTTCCGATGACCATGCGGGATTGGTCAGAGCGATAGAGAGTAGTTTCATTGGTGCGACCTGGCAGTGCTGTCAGGCGGATTTTATTCGGAATCTGTCGGATGCCTGTCCGAGGTCCGAAGGGGAGGCGTTTCTATCCTCGGCGAAGCAGGTGTTGTACGCTCCCGATGAGGGAAGTGCCCGTGCCCGTCTGAAGGAGACGTGTGCTGCCTTCGCCGGACGGTGTGACAAAGCGGTGACTTTGTTGGAAGCGGCGTTCGATGAAGTGACGAGTATATTGTCTTTGCCGAGTAAGTACCACCCCCTGCTACGGACGACGAATAGTGTCGAGCGATTGAATGAGGAGATTCGTCGCCGCGACCGTGTGATCCGGATTTATCCAAATCGTGCCAATCTCGTAAATCCCCTCAGGGGGTTTACGAACTGTGAGCGTTTGCTCCGTTCTTTGCTAAAGACCTGATGCGAAATAAGATGCCATAGACTTGGGGCATTTATCTGAATTTTGCCCCTCTACGTTGCCCTGTGAGGTGCCTCTGGCGTTCGCGA
>JAYULM010000532.1:0-24599 GCA_043763605.1 Armatimonadota bacterium
ACGGTGGGCGGCATCACGTTCGAGACCACCTGTACGCCGCTGACGGACGAAAACGGCTCGCCGGACGGCATCATCGGGGTGGCGTTCGACGTTTCCGACAAATCGCGTGCCGCCGCCGAATTGGCGTCGCGCGAGGAACAGTACCGCTTCCTGTTTCGCACCGTGGCGTCGGGCGTCGTGTATCAGGACGGCGACGCGCGCATCCTGGACGCGAACCCGGCCGCCGAGCGTATCCTGGGACTGTCCCTCGCTCAGATGCAGGGGCGCGACTCGCTCGACCCGCGCTGGAAAGCGGTCCGCGCGGACAGCTCCGATTTTCCCGGCGCGGAGCATCCCGTGCCGGAGGCACTGCGCACCGGCCAGACCGTGCGCGACGTGACGATGGGAATATATCACCCCGCTGAGGATCGGTACCGATGGCTTGCGGTCACGGCGGTGCCACTGATCCGTCCCGGCGAGGATAAGCCCTATCTCGTTTATGCCTACATCGAGGACCGTACCGAAGCCCGCGAAGCGGAAGCGTCGCTACGCGAGTCGGAGTCGCGGTTCCGCGACCTCGCCGACAACATCTCGCAACTCGCCTGGATGACCGACGCGACCGGCTGGATCTTCTGGTACAACCGGCGTTGGTTCGATTTCACCGGAACCACGCTTGACGAGATGCAGGGGTGGGGCTGGCAGAAAATTCACCACCCGGACCACGTTGGGCGTGTGACCGAGAAATTCGCCGATCACCTGCGGCGCGGCGCGGTGTGGGAGGACACGTTCCCGATTCGCGGCGCGGACGGCGCGTACCGGTGGTTCCTGTCGCGGGCGATTCCGCTCCGCGATGCGACCGGGAAAATCGTCCGGTGGTTCGGCACCAATACCGACATTACCGACTCGCGCCGCGCCGAGGAAGAGGTGCGCCGCTCCGAGCAACGGTTCCGCTCACTGATCACCGCGACTGCACAGATCGTGTGGACGACGCGGGCGAACGGCGCGTTCCCGCCCCCGCAACCGGCGTGGGCGGCGTTCACCGGGCAATCGCCGGATGCATATAAGGGGGCGGGTTGGCTGGACGCAGTCCACGAGGATGACCGCGCCGAGACGGCGCAGGGGTGGCAGGAGGCGGTGGCGATGCACGACACGTTCATGACCGAGCACCGGTTGCGTCGCGCCGACGGCACCTACCGCTACATGCTGGTCCGCGCGGTGCCGGTCCTGGAGACGGGCGGGGCAGTGCGCGAGTGGATCGGCGTACACACCGACATTTCCGAGCGAAAGGAAGCCGAGTTCGCGCTGTCGGCGTACGCCACCCGACAAGCCCGCGTCGCCGAAACGTTGCAACGGTCGCTCCTCAACACGTTGCCGAGCGGCGCCTTCCCCGGCATCACCTTTTCCACGAAGTACGAACCTGCTCTCGATGAGGCGCAGGTCGGCGGCGACTTTTTCGACGTATTCGCACTTCCCGGCGGCAAGATCGCGCTGGTCGTCGGCGATGTTACCGGCAAGGGGCTGAAAGCGGCAGAACACACCGGGCAGATCAAGTACGCGCTCCGCGCATTCTTGCGAGAAAACCCGGACCCGGCGGACGCTCTGTCGCGTGTCAACCGGCTCCTGACGGACGCGCAGTCGCTCGACTCCGACGGAGCGGGCGAGGAGAATAACGCGATGGCGGCGGCGACGGTGGCGGTCCTGGACCCCGCCACCGGGGTTCTGGTAGCCGCCGGTGGCGGGGCAGAATATCCTCTGGTGTACCGGCGGGGTCGGGGCGTTTGTGAGGAGATCGGTACGTCCGGCTTGGTCATCGGTGCGTACGCCGAAAGTTTTTACGAGGCGACCGGGGCGCGTTTGGAGGTGGGCGATCTTTTCATTCTGACCACGGACGGGATCACCGAGGCGCGGCGCGGCAAGCGGGAGTTTTTCGGCAACGAGGGCGTGGCGTCCGCCGTGGAAAAAGCCGCCCGACAAGCGGACGATCCTGAAACCGTGGCGATGGCGATTATCGACGCGGCGCGCGCCTATAGCGCGAGCGGGATTTTCCGCGACGACGTTTGCCTCCTGGTGGTTCGCCGGGACGCGCCTGTTCCCTCAGTTTGACGCGGTCGCGAAGCGCATTTCCAGAAGGATGGGCTTCGGCATGACCGATTCGCCCTTCGCCGATGTTTCGCACGTGTCCGATCCGCACGAACCGCCACAACCGCCCCCGGAGGAGCCACAGTCGCCGCAGGCACGGGCGGGGCGCACGTCGGACGCCGGGAGCGTGACCGTGCGCGTGTCCTCCTCGGTGCGTATCTGCACCGTCACGCTCTCGGAAAAAATATTGCGGTCCGTCACCGCCCCGCGCTCGCCGGACGGGAGCGACACGGTCATGCCGATATGCGGCAGTTTCTCCTTCGCCTCGACATACACGTCGTGCTCGTAGCGCAGACAACACATGAGTTTGCCGCATACGCCGCTGAACTTCGACGGGTTTAAGAACAATGACTGGTCCTTCGCCATCTTCATCGACACCGGGGCGAAATCGCGCAGAAACGTCGTGCAACACAGGGGGCGACCGCAGGGACCGTACCCGCCCAACGCCTGCGCGTGGTCGCGCGACCCGACTTGATGCAGATGCACGCGCATCTTGATCGCCGCCGCCGTCTCCTTGACCAGTTGGCGGAAATCGATGCGCTCGTCGGCGACGAAGTAGAAGGTGATCCCGCTCCCGTCGAACGCCGCCTCGGCGTCCGTGATCTTCATCGGAAGCCTCAGTGCGTCGGCGCGTTTCCGACAGGTTTCCATCGCATCCTTGCCCTGCTTTTGACGCTCTTCCCATTGCCGCAGGTCCGCTTCCGTGGCGCATCGTAGCAGGTGGAAACCACCCGGTGCCTCCTCCCTTGAACCGACGACGGGGCGCATGATCTTTACCTCGCCACATTCGACCCCCCGGTCCGTTTCGGCGACGACCCGGTCCCCGACGGCGACGGGGAAATCGTCCGCCGGGTAGTAGTGCAGTTTGCCGATTTTGCGGAACGTAACGCCCGCGAGCGTAGCCATGAGTCGTGCTTCAGCCTCCCGGCTTTTTGAAAAGCCGCGTGAACCAGTTGCCAGAGTCGTTACCGCCGCCGGACGCGGAAGCGTTCTCGCCGCTGTGTTTATTCGGCGGCGGCGGCGGCGGTGCAGCCGCGATCTTCTTCGCCATTTCCTCGTGTGCCCGCGCCAGAGCGGACGATTCCATCTCCGTGGTCGGGATCGGCTGGTTCAGCGACAAGGCGACGACGCGGGCGGTGCGGGCGAGGGACGCGACCTCGGCGCGCTCGGCGTCGGTGAGCGACGCCAGCACTTCCGGCGGGGCGGGCTTTCCTTCATATAGCGCGTCCAGCGCGACGCGCATCGGTTCAGAGATCGAGATGCTCATATCGTTTATTTGTCGCCGGTCCGGTCGCGTTTGTTTGCCCCCGGGTGACGGACGCGGACGGATGAACCGTCTGTGCGTTCTGTCGCCATTCCTGCACCGACGCGGAATCTATCGCCCCGGTGATCAGTGATTTTCTCAGATTGACCAACGCCCGGTGCAGGAGCGACTTGATCGCCCCCTCGGTGCGGTTTAGCGCGAGCGAAATCTCCTTGAGCGGCAGGTCGCTCCCGAAGCGGAGCAGGATCGCCTCGGCTTGATCCCCCGGCAACGCGGCGACGGCGGCGCGCACCATCGCCTGCGTTTCGGCGCGCTCCGCCATCGCGTGCGGGTCCGGCGCGTTCGTGCCGGGGATGGCTTCAAGGAGCGACCGCACCTGATCCGCCGTCTCGCCGTCGAGCGACAGGAACGACACCCCGGCGGTGCGCCGCGCCTGATCATGTACTAAATTGGTCGCGATGCGTGACAGCCACGGGAACAGCGATTCGCCCTGAAAGCGGAACTGTGGCAGGTGCGCGATAGCCTTCACGAACGTTTCGGCGGCGACATCCTCCGCATCCTGCGTGTTGCGACAGCGATAGACGGCAAGCCGGTAGATCCGGGCGTAATATCGCTTATGGAGCACCGTGAACGCCGCCCGATCCCCGGCGACCGTCCGCTCCACGAGTGTGCGGTCACTCGGCTCCGTAATCTCCAAACCCGCCAGAAATTCGTCGGTCATTGAATCTGCCGGTAGTTTACCTGTATGGGGGCGTTTTTCCTGCCGCCACTCGTTGCGGCGCGGTATACTACGGTCATGGAACCGAAACCGCTCACCGAAACAAACCCTTACCTGTGCGACCCCGAAGTGGTGAGCCGGATTATCCGGGAGGACGTACGGCAGTCCTCCATCTTTGAAGGCGCAAAAGGGCTGCCTCGCGATACCAATCAGCCCGGATCTGCGGACTTGCGCCGCTCTATGGTTTCCAGAAAGAAGTCCGTCAGCAAATCGTAATTCTGCCCATACCCGCGAATCACAGCACGCAGATAGCGTTCCTGCTCACTCCTACTGCCACGCCCCCCGAATCGGTATAAAGGCGACGGCAAGCCGGCCTGTTGCGCCATCAGACCAGCAAGCCACCGTGCTAACCGTCCGTTTCCTTCCCGAAAGGGATGAATCAGTAGTAGTTCGGCGTGGACTTCCGCCATGCGCCGCGCTACGTCCGCGACCGGTGCGGTGGGGCAGGGAGTATGCGTCCGCAACAGCGTGGATTCCAGATGTGCCATATTTTGTGGTACGATATAGGCGGGCGGCCACATGAACCCGTTCTTCTGCAGTTCCACCGTGCGCCATTTGCCTGCCCACGGGTAAATATCGCCGAGCCAGAGGCGGTGCATTTCGGCGATCAACACGGCGGTGAAGCGTGTCTGATTCGTGACGGTCTTCAAGAAAGTTTGTTGCGCCGTCACCAGCGCGTCATATTCGGCGCGGTCCATTGCCCGCTTCGAGCGGATATGAAGGCTGTTGCGCAACACGCGCCCGTGAGACCCCGGTTCCGGCGTGGCTTCGTCACCGGGTGCCGCCTGATAACGACTCATGCCATCCGGTTCGGGAAACGACCGCTTTCCTCCTGCGTACTTTTTTGAAATGCTATACCATGCGGCATGCCGATTCGATTACCCGCCCCGTCCGAAGTCCGGCATATCCCGGTGAATGCGCCGGTACGGCACCGCGCTGACGTTCTCGTGGCGGGCGGCGGTCCCGCCGGGATCGCGGCGGCTCTCGCAGGCGCGCGGGCGGGCGCGTCGGTGCTACTGATCGAAAGTGGCGGCTTTCTCGGCGGCTCGGCGACGGCGGCGCAGGTGCCCGCGTTCTGCCCGTTCTCGGATAAGAAGCGGGCAATCGTACGCGGCATCGGGTGGGAGGTACTCACCGAAATGCTAAGGCGCGACGGCCGCCCCCTCCCCGACCCGGACGACCCCGCGAAAGCCCGCATGGACTGGGTGCCTATCTTCCCCGAAACGCTCAAATGCGTCTACGACGATCTGTGCGAAGCGGCGGGCGTTCGGGTTTTGTTTCATACATCAGTGGTCAGTGGTCAGTGGTCAGTGGTCAGTGAGCCAGACGACACGCCGAACCCACTGTCCACTGACCACTATCCACTGACTACTATCTCCACCATCCTCCTCGCCAACAAAGACGGCTTGACGCGCGCCGAAGCCAGCGTGTTCATCGACGCCACCGGCGACGGCGACCTCGCCGCGCGTGCCGGTTGCGCATTCGACGAAGGCGACGAACACGGCGAGACGCAGGGGATGACGCTCTGCTTCACGGTCGCCGGGGGGAGCCGGACACGCTACCTGGAGTATGTCAACGCCACCGGGGACGGCTACCTGACGCAACTGATCGCACACGCGAAGGCGGCGGGAGACTATGATCTGCCGGATGCGTCGCTGGTCGGGATGGGCTTCAAGACCGAGACGGTAGCCGGGTGCAATCTCGGGCATGTGTACGGCAAGCGGGCGACCGACGCCGAAAGCCTGTCGGAAGCGGAGCGCGACGGGCGGCGCGTGGTGCAGAAACTGCTCCCGTTCCTGCGGAAATACGTCCCCGGACAGGAAGGCTTGTTTCTGGTGTCCACCGGACCGCGTATCGGGGTGCGCGAGTCCCGGCGCGTCGTCGGCGATTACCGCCTGACGGTGGACGATTACCTGTCCTGCCGGTCGTTCCCTGACGATATCGCCCGCAACGCCTACTTCATCGACCTGCACGCCGCGTCTTCGGAGACCGCCGCGCGGGCGAAGAGCATCTCCGACGCTGAGAACGAACGCGCGGCGCGGCGGCATTACGAACTGCCCCCCGGCGAAAGCCACGGCATCCCGCTCCGGTGCTTGCTCCCGCGCGGTGTGCGTAACCTTTTAGTCGCAGGGCGTTGCCTATCGGCGGACCGCGCGGTGCAGGGTGCGGTCCGCGTAATGCCGGTCTGTTTCGCGCTCGGCGAGGCGGCGGGCGTTACGGCAGCATTGGCAGCGCGGGACACAGGCGGCGACGTGCGTTCTGTCGATGTAGTCGCGGTGCGGGCACGTTTACGGGCGAGTGGTGCATATCTCCCCTGACACTTCGTTGATTCTGGTATTACAGATTTAGAAAACTAACGCTTCGGGCACATCACTCGTTGCGGAAATATATTGTCGTGCTACCCGGTTTTCCCGTTACAAAGCCTCGAACGTGTCGTATACTACGCACCACTGCTTGTCCGCGTGACGGTCGAAATAGCCCCCCCACGGGGTAGATCGATCCGCAGTAACCAGCGCGCAACGCTACCGGGTGGGTGGGGATGCGGTCGCCCTGCTAATAGTGCCGTCACCGGCATTAGATCGCGTCAAGGTCAAGTAGCGTATCGTCAACGAGGGAGTTGTAACCGGGCGAGACATTTTCTCGGCGGGCAACCCATGCGCCGCCCGTGTCCTGCGGGCAAGCCGTCTGAAAGCGACTCTAAACAGCAGGTTTTAATCATGTTCCCGTGAACCGTCCTATTCCCTTAATCCGCAGGATTACCAAGTGCTTCACTTCCACCGGAGGAATGAAATTCCCCGCACGACACCTGAGAAACGAAACGTCACCCAATACATTGCCGAAACCGCCTTTCGCGCCGTACAATGCGGGAGCGTTCTATACCAATTTTCACGATGTTACCTCCCGACAACCCATTATTCACCGCGCTACGGGGCGGCTTGATCGTTTCCTGCCAGGCACAACCGGGCGAACCCTTACACAGTTCGTTCATCATGGCGCGGATGGCGGTCGCGGCGAGAGAGGGCGGGGCGGTCGGGATTCGGTGCGAGTCGCCGGACGATATTCGTGCGATCAAAGAGGCAGTGCCCCATCTGCTGATCATCGGGCTGTGGAAGGTTTCGCTTCCGGGGTTCGAGAGCACGGTATATATCACGCCGCGCGTGCGGGATGCGCAGGCGGTTGCGGATGCGGGGGCGGACATTATCGCGCTGGACGCGACGTTGCGCCCGCACCCCGAGGAGCGTACGGCGGCGGATTTGATCCGGGCGGTAAAGGAAGCGACGGGGAAACTGGTTATGGCGGACATCGATAGCGTCACGTCCGCCGTCGCCGCCATCGACGCGGGTGCGGACTGCGTTTCGACCACGCTTTCGGGATATACGGCGGAATCGCCGCGACTCGACGGTCCCGACTTCGGGCTGATCGAACGGCTGATGGCTCTGGAGTTGCCGGTGCCGGTGTTCGCGGAGGGGCGGATTCACACGCCGGAGCAGGCGCGACAGGCACTCGACGCAGGCGCGTTCGCGGTGGTCGTCGGCGGCGCGATCACGCGCCCGCAACAGATCACGGTGCGTTTCGCGGACGCGATCCGGGCTAAGGTGGTACACGGCGAATGAGGGTGCTCGGTATCGACATCGGCGGCACGAAAATCGCGGCAGGCGTGGTGGATGGCGAAACTGGTGCGGTCCTGTATTCGGAGCGTACCCCGACGGTGGCTTCGGAAGGTGGTCCCGCGATCCTCGCTCGCGCCCTGGCGCACGCGCGTCACGTTGCGGCGTCCGCGAACGTTCCCATTGACGCGGTGGGTATCGGCGCGGGCGGGCAGATCGACTACCGGTCCGGCGTCGTGCTTTCCGCGACCGATATTCTGCCCGGCTGGGCGGGGACGCGTCTCGCCGAAGCGTTCGCGGAAACGTTCGGCGTCCCCGCGTTTGCGGACAATGATGTCAATGCGTTCGCGCTCGGCGAGCACCGCTTCGGCGCGGGGCGCGGCGCGACGGACGCGGTTTTTGTCGCCCTCGGCACCGGTGTCGGCGGCGCAATTGTCACGGGCGGCAAACTGCACCGGGGCAAGCGCGGCACCGGCGGCGAGTTGGGGCATATGTTATTCGCCGATTTCGAGAGCGAGTTTTATTATACGTTCGAGGAAGTTACCAAAGGGGACCGTCTCGCGGACCTGTACCGGACGGAAGCACAAAATTCTTCTCAGTTCGATGGGAACCGCACCTCCCGGAAAGTGCGATTGTCAGAGCCGATCACCGGTTTTGCTGTCGGTGAGGAGGCGAAACGTAATCCAGGCGGCGACGCGGCATGGGTCGTAGAGCAACTGGCGCGCGATCTCGGCATCGGTCTGGCGTCGCTCGCCAATATTCTGGACACGGAGCGATTCGTGATCGGCGGCGGACTTGCCGATCTGGGCGAATTGCTTCTGGAACCGGCACGAAAAGAGTTCGGCGAGAATGCCCTGCCGATTTTCCGCGACACGCCGATTGTCGCCGCCGAATTGGGTACGAATAGTTCCGTGGTAGGCGCGGCGTGTGTCGCGCTCGTTGGTCTCGTAGATAGGGAAGCCGCGACACTTGGTATAGAAAGATTTTCAGGAGATGCAGTTGATTGATTTGACACCCGTGGAAGCCCCCCTATCCCCCAACCCCTTTCCCCCCTCGGAAGGGGAGAAAGGGGAGTCAGATGCCGACTTCGCTACGCCTCTGGGGGTGCCTTCTGGCTCCCCTTTCTCCCCTTCCGAGGGGGGAAAGGGGTTGGGGGATAGGGGGGACGGGGACTTCCGCATCGCCCTCCTCCCGCTCGACGAACGCCCGGTCAACACCCGCTACCCGGAAATGCTCGGTGCCATCGCCGGGGTGAAAGTCGAACTGCCACCGGTCGCCGTGCGTGGGGAGCACAAACGTGGCGCGGACGTTTCTGTCGTTTCGGTGTGGCTGGCGGAATCCGACGCCGATGCCGTGATCGCGTCCGCCGAGTATTTGCTGTACGGGAACCTGATCCAGTCGCGCATTTCGGGCGATTCGGTCGCGGATGTTCTACCCCGGCTGTCTGTCCTTGAAGCAATTGCCCGGCGCGGGAGGACTGTGTACGCGTTCGGGCTGGTCAGCCGCGTCTCGAATGCCGACGTGGATGTGGAGGAGCCGGACTACTGGAAACAGTACGGGACGCGCTTCTACCAGTTGTCGCAGTTGCTCCACAAGCAGGAGGTTCATGGCGAACTCGATCTTGGGGACACCGAGCAACTGGCGCGGCTCCGCGACACGCTGCCGGAACCGCTCGTTGCCGATTTCCTGACCCGCCGCTTGCGCAACCACGCCATAAACCTGGCGTTGCTCGATCTCGTCGGGCGCGGGCGGCTCGATCTGCTCCTGCTCACGTCCGACGACACCTCCGTCTATGGACTCCCGACGCGCGAGAAGACATGGCTCGAATCGTGGATGAACCTGCTTGGGGACGCCGCGAAAAGCCGGATTATGATGCACCCCGGCGCGGACGAAGTCGGCTCCGCGCTTCTGTGCCGTCTCGTTTGCGCGAAACGCGGCGTCGCGCCCCGCATCTATCCGCTGTACGCGGTGCCGGGTGGTGAGGAGATCGTCGCGCCGTACGAGGACCGCGCCGCGCGAATTACGGTCGAAGCGCAGATCCGCGCGTGCGGCGGGCGGGTCGCCGAGTCGCCGGACGGTGCCGACATCATTCTGGGCGTCCTGCCGCCGTCGCCGCGCCGCACGGAATGGCGGGCAAACTTCGCGGCGTCGGAGCGGGCGGAGCGCGAGTCATTTTATCGCGCATTTTTAGAAACGCTCGGTGCGAAACAGCGCGCCGGGGTACCGGTCGCGGTCGGCGACATCACGTACCCGAACGGCTCCGACCCGCTATTTATCGAACTGCTTTTCGCCCCGGGTTGCGCCCTGAAAGCCGCCGATCTCGCCGCCTACGGTGCCTGGAACACCGCCGGGAACACGCTCGGAACCACGGTCGCGCAGGCGATCCTTTCGACGTTTGCGGACGGCATCCCTGAACGCCACGCGGCGCAGAGCCTTTTCCTGACGCATCGCTTTCTGGAAGACTGGGCGTATCAGGCGGTCGTACGCCATTCTACCCGCGACGCGATCCAGGCAAAGACCGGACGGCGCGACCCTGCGTACGATAGCAACGAGGAACAATCCTTCGCCCGCGCGACCATCGAAGCCGGTCTGTCGGAAAAACTTCGCGAATTGCAGGCGGTCGGCGTCGGCGTCGGGTTGGTGCTGGTTCCCGGTTCGGTGCGTCTGCCGTGGCGGCGGACGTTCGAGGCGGATTTCGATCTTCGGACTCCCTCCCCCGACCCCTCCCTCAATCCTTGAGAGAGGGGAGCATCCGGGGAGAAAAGTGTAGACATCTGTCGTAGCGTGGATGTCCCGTCACCGGCACTCTCCTCTCTATGATTGAGGAAGTCCGTCTCGAAAAACAAATTGTTGTCCCTGCCCCTTCTCTGTCTGGTATCGTAACCGTACTATTACATGGGGAGACGGCTTATGGGATTGAAAATTCATCAGACGGTGCAAGGGGATCAGGAACCGGTCTGCACCCACTGTGGCAGCAGGGATGTTTTGAAAAAGGGGCGTCGGAAAGAGCGTCAGATGTATCAGTGCCGCCTATGTCGGCGCATTTCTTTCGGTCTGCCGCCTGACCGTCGCCCGACCTGTTTGTTCTGCAAGAAGGCGGTTTGGGAATCCCGGATGCCCGACGGGCGGTCCCGGTATTTTTGCCCGGCATGTGGGAAGAGTTTTTTGAGCGAGTATAAATGCGGGCGTCCGGAGCGCGGGACGGGGCGGAACTTTCGGCACCGATTTTGCTTCTGGCTCAATCGGCAAGCGCGGCTCGGACTCGGCGAATATGTCCAGGCGCACCGCTGCACCGACGCCCAGGCGGTCCGCGCCATTTTCCGCCACGTCCTGACCGGCGAAGTCTTCAGTACCGGTAGCGTCTCCCGCGCCGGGCGGTCCGGCGCGATCCGCGTCCGGCGCGACCCCCGCGCGGCGGCGATGAAGTTCCCCAGCCTCGTGCGCGAATCCGCGAGACAGAAACTCGCCGGTGCCGGGGGGCATTATGGGCGCGGCTTCCAGAAAACCATTATCGGCGTACAGATCATGACCGTGTTGCTCGACGACGAAGCGAAGGAGGGACTGGTGCATGCGATGAACTGGCTACAACTCAATCATGCCGACGCCGCCCGCTGGCTCCTCGCCAACGTCCGCCCGCCCGGTACCGAACTTAAAGTCCCCCTGCGTCCCAAGCCCGCAACGCCGTTCGTCGCCGCAAGTACCAAGAAACCCCCACGCTACGAGTGGGAGAAAGGGTACGACCCGGATTGGAACGATTGACGCGGTCATATATCTCATCGGTTTTTCGTTGGGTTTCCCAACGATTTCGACACTCAAGATTGACAGAAAGTGACATTTTGACGTACAAATACCGTATAATAAACGTCCCCCGTATCGGCGGGGAGTAACGTTTCGCACCGTCGCGTGCGGGAGAAGGGTATTAGTATGTCAACACTGACGAAAAAGGTGAATGCTCCGCTACCGTCGCGCCGTTCGGGTAGAAAAAAATCGCGCCGTGATGGACTATCTTTGAAACCGGGGCGTGTGTGGAAATCGTGGGAGCAGTTTCGCACCGGCGGACAGACCGAACTGGCGACTCTGGAAGCGGGACAGATCGGTCAACTGATAACCCGGTCCGGGAGTTTCCGCGTTCTCCGCGAGGACGACTTTCAGCATCTGGCGGGGCTGGCGCGGGACGTGGAGCGGGTACAGGGCGGCTTGAATGTCATCATTACGGCGGCGCGGGCGGTGCGGGAGCATCGCGACGAGGCTACGGTAAACACGCTCGTTGAAGTGCTGACCTACATCGGCGACATACCGGCGCTGCCCACCCGCGACCGCTTCGAACCGATGCGCCCCGAAAACCTGGACGACGACCCGGACGACGACGTGGAACTGGACCCCTCCGTCCTTCGCCGTTCGCTTAACGGTGCCCCGACGCAATGAACGACCTGCGGGAATTAGAGCGTCAACTGCGGACGCTGTCGCATAACACCGACGCGTTGCAGACGGTCCGTGACTTCTCGGAGACCCTGAAGAAGACCCGGCGGCGGCAAGAGGTGTTCAACGCGGAGGGGGCGTTGCTGGTGCGCCCCCCGATCACTTTCGACGTTGCCAAAGAGCGGAATCTTATCGCGGAGGGCGAAGACCCCTTTGTGCTTCTGCAAGGCGATCTCATACGCACCGACGCCGCCTACTGCATGGGCACCCGCCTGACCGGGATGTGCTTCCTGATTGCGAACTCAACCTGCGACCTGGTACCGGGACGGCGCGAATACACAGTACTGCTCCCGGTGCAACCGATTCAGCGTGCAGAAACGGAAGGGGGAAACGCCGAAGTAGCCAGCCTTCTCGCCGAACTGCTGAGATTCACGCAAACCCGCCGCATGTACCTCCCGTTACTCGCCGACGACCCGGAAAACGTTGTCGCGAACGCCGTCGAGTTCGACCGCATCGCGCAAGCCCGGTTAGAGGACGTGCTTCTGGCGGAACGGGTTGCGTCGCTCAGTCTCGTAGGGTGGCGGATATTCGGCTCTCATCTACGCGGTATTCTGACTCGTGCTGGGGAAAGCGAGGTAAACCTGCGGAGTGGTTGGCTCCCGTAGACGCTCCTATCCTTCCCCGTTTACCGCCGTTCTCAACGGCTAACGCTGGCAAGATCCGTGCTACATAAGTATTGTCCGTTAATCTCGGAGGGTGTAATTCCGCGCGGCTTGCCGCGCTTCCGGTTTGAACGTCTGCGACGCTTTCAGGCGTCGCAGTTCCGAGAGTAAAAGGCGACTTTCAGGTCGCCAGCCGAGAGATACTTCGGGGCTTGCCCCGAAGAGTTTCATTACACCGGCTATTTTCTGGGCATCCGTGTTAAAGGCGTATTTATTATATCAAGTGCCTTTTGCCGCATCGGAGGCGATAGCGTTTCTAATAAGTGTTCTATCGACTGCGCCTTAGCAAAATCTGTTTCTGGCTCATCACGGAATTGATCGACCATTGCGCCAAAAACCTTGCGCAGCTCGTCGGGGGACATCAGCAGAATTTCTGATAACTCCTGCAAACTAAATCCATGGTCATGTGAGCATACATGAAAAAGGTCTCTCAGAATGGTCGGGTTTTCAGGAGATAGAGGAGACGGTTCGTTGATAAGGTAACCGTTAAGACGCATCTTATTACGTAGACTAACGTATCGGGTTTTAGTAATCCTGTTTAATCGGTGAGCCCGTTCTAATATCGCCAGTGCCGACATCTTCCAGTACGGTTTTAACCTAAAAAGCGTAGGTATAGCAACCAGAAGTAGAGAAGGAGCTATTTCTGCTTCTGGTGCCAAGAACTCGCCTGCGAAAGTGTTGGACTGGTCATCAACATCATTGGAATGGATATGGTGCATGACCAGGTGACCTAACTCATGAGCGAGAGAGAAACGTTGATGGTCGGTAGGCTTAGTCACATCCAGAAAAACAAGTGGTGGAACCCCAGATTCTGGTACATACTGTGCTACCGCCGAAAAATCTCCGTCTTCGAAAATAGAATTGACAATGATGGTGCCTGCCCCTTCTAAAACTTCGACCATATCAGGTATCGGACCGGCAGGAATTTGCCAATCCTTACGTAACTGTCTTGCAACTGCCGCTGGATCGCCGCCAAAGTCGCGCAAATCATATCGCGGCAAACTGTAAGCAGGTTCCATGTTAGCGAAGTGAAGCAAGCGTTTGATTTGAATACGTAAAATATTCAATTTAGCGTGAATAGAGTCTAGTTGCTTGTCTGATATTTTGCTCTTTCGGTGGCGATGAAAGACACCTGTGCCATTATGAACCAGGCGTTTTTCGGGAAGTATAAAGAAACGAAATGGGTATTCCAACGCCTCGGCGATTAGTTGCAGTTCTGCAATGCCGCAACGCACCTCACCCTTCTCGAAACGAGAAATAGAAGGTTGTGCCAATCCCGTCAGTTTTGCCAGTTCTAGCTGGCTATACCCTCGGGATTGGCGACCGATTAAAATCATTTCAGGGTTGACATTGAGTGTCATTTTGTCTTCTTGTGGTTCTCGTCTACGTCATCCAGCCTTCGCTTTACAGGGCGTGCAGAAATACGTGTGGCAGTCCGACGCTCTGGTTGTGACACTTCTGATATTGCGGGCGGAGCCACAGACATAGAAGAACCGCTACTCTGCCACGAGACCGTATTTTTATATTGTAGTGTGAAGTAGACCTCGGCTATTTGAGTTTCGGATGCGTCTAATTTATAACCAAAGACTAAACCAATCATATCAGGAACAAAGTCGGGAAACGCGCGTGTCATCTGCGCTCGATAAAAATATTGACTCCGATGAGTGCGATTTTGGCACGCTACATTGTCATTATTGAGTTTCGCTAAGCGAATGACGAACTTGTTTTGGAAGATAATGAGAAAGAGATCTGTGTCGTTCACAATACGTACATCAGGCATCCCAGCAAGTGCCACTTGTGCTAGGTCTCGCGCTCTGTCATGAATCGCCCGCGCCCTGGCAAAGGGAGAGCAAGCGGCAAAAAAGCCCGGATTGCATTTGTTGATCGACAACCACTCAGAGAGTGCCTGGTCGAAGCATCGTGCGAGCGGTTCGCGGAGGACTGCGAATGGCTCTTCCGACATCTCAAGCGTGAGCGACATCTGAGCGATACGTTTTGGTGTGACCAAACTATTCTGGTTGGAACGCGAATTTGACGTTGGCATGATGAAAATAAGTATAACACAACCACGCTAAAATAACCAAAAAATATGCATTTTTTTATTTGTTGTTAGCCAGCTAATTTGGGTTTTTATTGATGCGATTTTCTGTTGTCTATATCTGTGTTATTGTTTGTGCGTGAAAAACCCGATGATGCGAGAATTAAACCGCGACAGAACGCGTCGGGTTGTCGCTGGTTCCCGGTTCGGTGCGTCTGCCTCTACTCCGTCTGGTATCGTGATGGCAGGCGATCTCATGCACCCCGTCATTATAAGGGAGGCGGGCGCATGGCGAACCGTTCGTGCGCGCGATAGAATCCGCCGCGACCTGTCGCCCGCCGCGCACGTATATTTCCATCGGACCGCTATATCGTGCCCGGGGAACTTCGGCGAAACTTCGGTCGTCATTGTTAGCGTTACACATATTATAAGGAGCGCACATCCGCACGTTATGGCAAAAAATCTCATCATCGTTGAGTCTCCGGCGAAAACCAAGACGCTAAAAGGGTTCTTAGGCAAGGACTACGCCGTCGAAGCCTCCATGGGACATGTCCGCGATCTGCCGAAGTCGCCGATCTCGGTGGACATCGAGAACGGCTTCGCGCTGACCTACACTACGATCCCCGACCGCAAAGATGTGCTCGGCAAACTGGCGGCCGCCGCGAAGGGCGCGACCACCGTGTACCTCGCCTCGGACCCGGACCGCGAAGGCGAAGCGATTGCCTGGCATATCGCTACCGCGCTGAAACTCAAGCCCGCGCAGATCAAGCGTATTCAGTTCAACGAGATTACCAAAGGCGCGGTGCAGGAAGCGTTGCGCAACCCGCGTGACATCAATCTGGGACGCGTGGACGCACAGCAAGCCCGCCGCGCCCTGGACCGCCTCGTCGGTTATAAGGTGTCGCCTATTTTGTGGGCGAAGGTGGCGAAGGGCACGTCGGCGGGGCGTGTGCAGTCGGTCGCGGTGCGGATCATCGTGGACCGTGAGCGCGAAATCAAGGCGTTCGTGCCGCAGGAATACTGGACCCTGACCGCGACCCTGACGCCGCAGAACGAGAAGAAGCCGCAGGCGTTCGACGCCGGGCTGTCGCAGTTCAACGGCAAAAAGATCGAACTCAAAAGCGAGGACGAAACCAACAAAGTCCTGGCGGATCTGAAAGGCGCAGTTTATACGGTCGCCAAAGTCAAGAAATCGGAGCGGCAACGCCGCCCGACCGCGCCGTTTATCACGTCCACGATCCAGCAGGAAGCGGCGCGCAAGTTGGGCTTCTCGTCGAAGCGCACGATGAGCGTCGCGCAACAACTGTATGAAGGGATCGACCTGGGCGCGGACGGCGGGCAGGTCGGTTTGATTACGTACATGCGTACCGACTCGACCCGCATCGCCGCCGAGGCGCAAGCCGAGGCGCGGCAGTTTATTCTGACGAGTTACGGGGAGCGGTACGCGCCGCCGAAGCCGAACGTGTACAAAACCAAGGGGTCGGCGCAGGACGCGCACGAAGCAATCCGCCCGACCTCCACGTTCCGCGAACCGGACGCTTTGAAAAACAAACTGTCGAGCGACCAGTACAAACTGTACCGGTTGATCTGGCTCCGCTTTGTCGCGTCGCAAATGACCCCGGCGGTCATGGACGTTGTGACGGCAGACATCAACGCGAATGCTTATACCTTCCGCGCCGCCGGTTCGACGATAAAGTTCGATGGCTTCCTGCGCGTGTACTCGGAGGGCAAGGACGAAACGACCGCGCCGAACAAGCAGACCGACGCGGACGACGAGGAGAAGCCGCCGCTCCCACCGCTGAGCGAGGGGCAGACGCTCGACCTGCAAAAACTGTTCCCGAAACAGCACTTCACCGAGCCGCCGCCGCGCTTTTCGGAAGCGACGCTGGTGAAGGCGTTGGAGGAGCAGGGCATCGGGCGACCGAGCACGTACGCGTCGATCATTTCGACCGTGCAGGACCGGGGATATGTCGAACTCAAGGAGAAGCGGTTCTATCCGACCGACTTGGGCTTCGCCGTGACCGACTATCTGGTGAAGAACTTCGGGACGATCATGGATGTCGGGTTCACCGCCGACATGGAAGACCGTTTGGATAAGATCGAGGAGGGCGAACAGGACTACGTCTCCCTGATGAAGACGTTCTACGACCCGTTCGCCGACACGCTGAAAAAAGCCGACAAAGAGTCGGAGAAGATGGTCGAGCAGACGGACAAGATCTGCCCGGACTGTGGCAAGCCGCTGATCAAGCGGGTGTCGCGCTTCGGTGCGTTCTATTCCTGTACCGGCTACCCGGAGTGCAAGTACCGTCTGGACGCGAAGGCGGAATCGGCGGGCGCGGACGGCGAACCGGCACCCGCGCCGGTCGAGTTCGACATCCAGTGCCCGAACTGCGGCAAGAATCTGGTCGAGCGGATGGGACGGTTCGGCAAGTTCGTCGCCTGTCCCGGCTACCCGACGTGCAAGTATATCCACAAGGAGAAGCCGGTCAGTATCGGGGTGAAGTGCCCCGGTTGCAAGATCGGCGAGCTGGGCGAGAAGAAATCGCGCATGGGCGTGTTCTACCCGTGCAACCGGTACCCGGAGTGCAAGTTCTCGCTGTCGGGGATGCCGCTGAAGGATCGCCCGTGCCCGACGTGCGGCGGTCTGCTCCACGAGACGGGCTACCGGGGGCGCATCACCGGGATCAAGTGCGCGAACCCGGAATGCTCATATGCGGAAAAGTTCGCGGCGGGCAAGGCGGGCGAGACGGCGGACGCGTAGTCTTTCCCTCCCCCCGTTTTCCTCCCTCCCCCCAGCCCCCTCCCTCATCGGAATGAGAGAGGGGGAGTAGATGCGACGGGGCGGATCGTCTCTGCGAATCCCTCTGGCTCCCCCTCTCTCATTCCGATGAGGGAGGGGGCTGGGGGGAGGGAGGAAAGGACGCTACTTCGCCTTCTCCCAGACCCGACTCTGCTGGACCAGTTCGCCGTTTTTGAGCGTGTAGGAGGTACGCCAGTGCCCGTCCCCGTTTTTGTCATTTTTTGCCGCCTCGACCACGGTTACGGTTCCGGGCTTGCTGACGATGATAGAGGTTCCCTTTTCGACGGTGAAAACCGTCGTGCCACCTTTGCCGGGGGCAACCGGCGCGCGTAAACCCTGCGCCGCTGCCAGGTCGCCCAGGGCAGCCATGCTTCTTCCTATCGCTTCCGCGCTTCTTCCCATCGCTTCCGCCGAGATGCCGTCCACGTAGGTGCGGGTGATGGTATTCCCGTTGGCGGTCGCATAGTTCCAGACCCGGGGCAAGCCGGAGGAATAGAGGTACCGGCTTGTCGGCGGTGTGCCCCATTTTTCGGTCCAGGGAGACGGTGCGGTTGCGAACTGCTGCACGGTGTTGTTGACGCGGAGCATCGGCGGGGCAATGAGTTCGATGCCGACCTCCCCTTTGTCGATGTTGATCGGGTCGATAGTCAGCCCGGCTTGCCGCGCCAGCGATTCGATTACGGTCACCAGTCGCACTTTGCGCGCTTCGACGGTCAGGCGGGTGGTGTCGGGGATGGTGTCGTCCACCTTGATCTGTACACCGGACGCCCGCGACAGGGCTTCGGCGGCTTGCGCGACGGTCGCGTTCTCGAACTTGACATCCACTTTTTTCTGGAGCGGCGCGAAACGTTTGGCACGTTCGACGACTTTTTGCAGGGCGGCGCGCGATCTTTCGAGCGACATGACGCGCGATTCGGCGGTCCGCTGTTTCGCTTTATCGTCGCTCTTCCGCGCCGCGTCCACCGACTCTTTCGCCTCCTTGATCATTTCGTCGAGGCGTTTCGCTTCCGCTTCCAGTGATTCGACCGTGCCGGAGCCGCCGAAGGCGTCGGGCGTATAAAACACATCGCCGTCCTCGAACTCACCGCTATGGTAGAACGGCAAAAAGGGGACGGGTTCCGCGAACGGTACCAACTCATCCTCATGTGGCTGTTGCACGACGGCGCGAGCAACGCCGGGCAGGAACGCGGGCAGAAATGTCGCCACCGCGACCGCCGCGAGCGCGACGTAACGAACGGAACGGGAACGGAAAATAGTTGGATACATCTTGTTTTACCTTCTCAGTTTCTAATTCAACGCAGTCACCGTCAATACCGGCTCCGCGCCGGTTTCCACCCGGACATGCGTCCAGACCGGGACCGCTATCGCGTCCGCCGGGTCTGGCGTCGCGCTCGGGACCGGGATCACGTGTAGCGCGGCGGCTTCCGCGCTACCGGAAACGGTGTCCGGTACGTCGCGCCGCACGGTGACAGTCAGATCGTCCTCGTCATCGCTTTCCGGCAGCAGTACACTGTCGCCGGACACGGAAACGAACATATTGCCCTCGTCGGTGCCCTCACCCGGAACCTCCCCCCCCCCGCCCCCCTCTCCGTACCGGAGAGGGGGGAGTCCCGGAGCGGAGCTTCCCCCGGCGAGCGTAGCGACGCCACCTCTGAACTCCCCCCTCTCCGGTACGGAGAGGGGGGCGGGGGGGGGGAGGTTCCGGGATCTCGCCAACATCACTTGCGGCGCGACCGGTTTCGGTAGCATCGACGGTAGCACCGGGGCGGAAGCGGGCTTCGGGGAAGAATTAGCGGCTTTCGGGACACGAGCGGCGGCATCAGTGCCCTTATTTTTCGCGACGGGTGAAACCGTTGCGGCGGCAACTGCGAGCGTCGGGGCGACCGTGCGTTCCGCGACCGGCATCTCCGAAACGTTGATGTAGGGCATCAGACAGTAGGCGAGCGCGAAGGTCGCCGCCGAGCCGACGGCGACCCGGAACGGTGTCGTGAGCCAGAAGGCGGCAAAGCGAGAGCGGCGGCGGCGGTTCGCCCGCAACGCAACGGCGAGGATGCGCAACGACGATTCCGGCGACATGGGCACGATCTCGTCGTTCCGGGGATTCGCGGCGCGGAGCCGGGCTTCCCATTCGTTCTGGTTCATCGTGCCTTCTCCTTACCCAAATACAACTCGCGGAACGCTTCCTTCGCGCGGTGGATACGCATCTTCACACTCGGGAGCGGGAGCGACAGAACGCTCGCGATCTCTTCGTAGGAAAGCTCCTCCCAATAGCGGAGTACGAGCACCGTGCGGAAATCCGGCTTGAGCGACGCGATCAGGGCGCGGACCGCGACGCGCTCGGCGTCGCCCATCGCGTCCGGCGCGACCATGTCGTCAATCGCTTCGTCGGTCGTGCTGACGTGCGCGGCGTCGCGGCGTCGTAGTAGCGTAATCGCCTCGTTCACCGCGATGCGAAACAGCCATGTCTTCAGCGACGCGTCGCCGCGAAACTGCGGCAGGGCGCAGAAGGCTTTGATGAAAGTGGTCTGCAACACGTCCTCGGCGTCGGCTTCGCGGCGCAAAAGGCGGCGACACAGCCGCCAGACCGGCTCCTTGTACTCGGCGTATAGTTGCGCGAGGGCGTTTTCGTCCCCGGTGCGGGCGAGGGCAAGGTACGGCGGCTCGCGGCGGACGGTGTCGCCCCCGCCTTTACCGAACAATCGCGCCCACAGGTCGCACGTGTGCAGGGAAAGTACGGACGGCGTATCATCGGATAAAATGGAGGTTGCGGTACTCATTCGTGGGTGTTTTGTACTATTTGGATGCCCGGACCGCTCGCTTTGTCACAAGGAAGGGTTATTTTGTTTTGAAAAACCAGAGTCTGTTTGCTACTATTGCCACATTCGAAATGCTTATGTCGATCAGTCTCGCGCCTCGCCCCGCGCGCGCCTGGGGCGAGGTCGGGCACAAAGTCGTCGCACGTATCGCCTGGAACCAGATGAAGCCGGAAACGCGCGCGAAACTGATCAATATCCTGGACGCCGCGCCCGGCGACGCGGACCTGGCGAGCCTGCGTCCCGTCGGCGTGAGTAAAGAGGTCGCCGACCTGGTCTTGTTCGAGGAATCGACCCGCTGGCCCGACATCGTCCGCGCGAATAAAACCCCCGCCGAAAAAACGCGCCGTGCCAAATACCACCATTCTTTCTGGCACTATTACGACATTTTCTTCGAGCAGGACGCGGACGGGACCATCCGGGAGCGCGTCGACAAGAAGAACGAGCCGGAAAACGCGGTCGAGCGGCTGACCGTCCTGACCGCGCGGTTGGGCGACGTAACGGCGGAACCCGGCGAGCGTGCTGTCGCGCTGGCGTGGGTCGGACACCTCGTCGGCGATGTCCACACCCCGCTGCATAATGTCG
This sequence comes from Armatimonadota bacterium, assembly GCA_043763605.1. Classification (GTDB taxonomy): domain Bacteria; phylum Armatimonadota; class Armatimonadia; order Armatimonadales; family Armatimonadaceae; genus JACMIU01. Next base: position 21,146 of record JAYULM010000532.1, read on the forward strand.
CGCGCCTTTCGGCGGCGGAGCCGGACGGCGACCAGGGCGGGAACCTGTTCAAGCTGGAGGAAAAGCCCGCCCCCGGCAAACAGTACCCGGCGAGTCTGCACTCGTTCTGGGACGATCTGCCGGAGTCGCAATTCCCGCTGTCGCCGGGCGAGGACCCCGAGGCGCGAATCGAACGCGTCGCGAAGGCGGCGACGCTGGTGCTCCCGCAAGCCCTGTTCGAGCAGGCGGGACTGACGCAGACCGGGCAGTACCTGCAGTGGAACCGCGAGGGCGCGGAGGTGGCGATCACCCGCGTCTACCCGGCGGCACAACGCCTGCGGATGCCGGATGCCGCGTACACACAGGAGGCGAAAACGACCGCCTTGGTCGCGCTGGCGAAAGCCGGATACCGACTCGCGGCGACGCTGGAAGCCGCGCTCGCCGATAAAAAGTAGTTTGATCCTCGCACCCTGCGTAAAAGCAAACAAATTGTTTGCTTTTACGCCTCCCGGTTTGTTATCATAGGGGTAATAGGACGGAAATAATTCGTCACTCGCGGTGAAATATCTCACACCGGGCAAAAATAGGTGCTTCCAGACCATCTATCGGCACAGTTTTTGCGACTTAGGAATTGGGGATCTTTTTTACCGGTGCAACCCGGGGATTTCGGTCCTGCCCGCGAGAAAACATCGAGCGGCGACAACGGTACGTCGCGTCGGAGGCATTCGCCCCGACGCTTCCCGCCCGCCGCGTGATGGAAGGAGCAACAATGAACGTTCCTGCTACAGGGGTCGATGCCCCTGTTTCGACCGATATGACCGGGCAGAGTTTATCTCTGTCTGTGATGTTCCCCGTGCCGCCGGGCGCGGGGGGCGTATTGCCCGCGCCGCAGACAGACGCGGAAAACGGCGGCAACGATAGCCGCGACCCGGACATCGGGAGTTATCTAAACCGTCTGACGCGGAGTGCGCTTCTTTCGCCGGAGCAGGAAGTCGTCTTAGCCCAGCGTGTGCGGCAGGGCGGCTCGCAGGCGAAATCGGCGCGGGCGAAACTGATCGAAGCCAACATGCGCCTCGTGATCGCGGTCGCCAAGGCGTACCGCTCGTCGGGGATAGCGCTGGAGGATCTGATCCAGGAAGGTGCCATCGGGTTGATGACCGCGACCGAGCGGTTCGACTGGCGGCGCGGCTACCGCTTCTCGACGTACGCGACGCAGTGGATTCGTCAGGCTATCGGGCGCGCCGTGGACAACAAGTCGAAAAGCATCCGGCTTCCCGCGCATGTTTCCGAGTCGCTGCGCAAGATCGAACGCGTCCGTGCCGAGTACCGGCGCGAAACTGGCGAGGAAGCCACCCCGGACGTGATCGTTTCGCGCACCGGCTTGACGACGCGCAAAGTGACCATGCTCCTGCAAACGCTCGCGGAGCCGGTGTCGCTCGACATGCCGGTCGGCGACGAGGACAACACGAGCCTGGGTTCGCTCCTGCACGACAGGAACGCGCCCGACCCCGAGGAGACGCTGGTTTCCGCCGAACTGCGCGCCGAGATCCATCTCATCCTGAACACGCTCGACGAGCGCGAGAAAACGATCATGCGGAAGCGGTTCGGCTTCGACGGCGAGGAAACGTACGTGCTCCAGCAAATCGGCGAACAACTATCGATCAGCCGCGAGCGCGTCCGGCAGATCGAAGCGTCCGCCCTGCGTAAACTGCGCACCCTCGCCCGCCAGCGGCAACTGCGCGACTACCTGCACGGGTGAACCGGCGTAGGTATGGGAACCGGGTGATCAGATTACGGTTCCCAGTTGACAAGGCAAGCGAACCGCGTCATAATCAGGGAGCCATGCCGGAAGCAGAAAAGACCTATCCGGTTCTACGGAACGCACCTATCGTCGAATCCATAGCGTATTTCCGGCTCGGTCCTGAGATGACCGATGACGCGATAGCTGTCTTTCGCGAACGCATTAGGGGCGACTTTCCCCGTGATGATGTGTCCGAGACCAATAGCGCGAGTGGCGGTTCTACCCTTGTCTTCACGAGCGATGATTTGAAAAGATTCGTTCGCATAGGGACGGGGGATCTGGCATACCACAAGTTGGCTCCCTACGGTGATGGAAACGATTTCCGCAACGAGTTACGTATTTTATGGGGACAGTTCCGTGACGTGGTCGCGCAAGTTCGTGTGACACAGGTCGCGCTACGGGCGATAAATCGAATAGAACCGGACGACAGCGGCGGGAGCCACGAGGATTATTTCAGGACATACCCTGCCATAAGCAGTGGAGTCCCGGATGAACTATTCTCGGCATTCATGCGTCTTGGCGTGTTGCACCCGGTTCATAAAGACGTATCCGGGGTTATCAACTGGGCGGCACAACCGCCGACAGATCCCGTTAGCAAAGTTGCTTTCATACTCGATATAGAAGCAAGTCGAAGGATTCGTGAACCGGGTGAAGACGCGCATATGTGGGAATCTATGGAACTGTTGAGGGTGTTCCGTAATCAACTGTTTTTCGAGAGTATAACAGAGAAAACAGTGGAGGTATACCGATGAGTACGACGTACAACTTCACTCACAACGAATGTCTCTACGACTACCGTTCGGGGTTCAGTGCTGAGAGCAAACAGTTACGTCAAGAACAAGAAAGGGTTTGGAAGGAGGAAGGCGGCTCCTTAACTCTGGTACACACACGTCATCTATCACCGGATATGCAAAGTGTGAACGAATGCATCACAGAACTTTCCCGTCTGGAAGACGACTGGGACGGTGATGACGCGCTGGCACCGACGATGCCAGTCATCAGCAATATGCGGCTTCTGGTCAGTCATTTGGACCGGTGCCTGTACAATGCTCGGGTACAGTGGCAGATCCCGGACTGCTTCGCCACGCCGACGGGCGGCGTCGAACTGTATTGGCGCAAGACTGGTTTTCATTTGTCGTTGCTTGTGGAACCGGAGGCACCCGGCGAAACAATTGTACTTGATGGGGATGGGGTTCACCTTTCTGTGGAACGCCGCTTCGATTGTGTGGGTGCCGCTTCCTATGCGACCTCGCGCTTGTGCGATGCCGCGAGCAACACGGGGCGGTAAGAACTCGTTGTATGGAAGACGGCGGCGGCGGCAAACAGGACCTTCCGTTTGTTTATGTGCTACGCCGCCTTCCGCCCAACTATTTAAAGGGGAACGAAGTTCGTCCCGGTGCCTTCCTTTTGCACGACGGTGAGACAGGTCTATCCGTCTACGCGCCGGATCGGGTTACTCCGAGGCGTTTGCTCCAGGACTACATCAACACCCGCTACACAGAACGGCGGTCCGACGACGGGACTGTCCGCGACAAGGCGGAGGGACGGCTACAGAAGTACGGGACAACGGCAGAGGAAATGGTAACTATTCAGGCATGATCTAGGGAAGGCAAAACGGGGTTTCCTGCAAAGACGGAGCGCAAGCAATCCAGCAACGCCATCCCCTGCTTCTGA
>JAYULM010000533.1:0-24575 GCA_043763605.1 Armatimonadota bacterium
CTCAACCCGGTGAACGAGTGGAAATGACGCGGATGGCGACGCAACTTAGAAACATTGAGCATGAGACAGTTTACCCTAATTCCGCATCAAGTCTTTAGAGAGTAGCAGATCGAAGGCTTCGACAGCAATCGACGAAATGACCCGGTTGCTTCGCGAAGCACTGCTCGAAATGCGCGGCATGCGTGAAGAACTTTCGTCGCTACGCCGCGAGGTCGCCGAACTGCGGCGGGATGGTTCCGGAACCGTGCCGCGACCTTCTACCGCACGCTTATTTCCTTTCGCGCCGCCGGAATCTGCGTCGCACCGTAACCGATGAAACGAAAGAATTTCCATGACACTACCAACCGAATTGATCACGCTTTTCGATGCTGCTGTAGACCGGGGCGCGTCGGATATTCACCTTGTTGCCGACGCCGCGCCCCGGATTCGCGTGGATGGAGAGTTGCTTCGTTTGAGCGACACTCCTCCACTTTCCCTGGAAACAATCGACAGTCTGTTTTTGCCCCTCTTTCCCGCGTTCACGCAAAACGGGTTGCGGAACGGTACTATCCCGGCACACGAAGTTTTAGTCTCACACGGGAAGTTCAACTTCGTCGTCGTGGTGCTCCGTAGCAATGGCAACATTTCGGTGACGGTACGCATCTTATCGGCGCATGTTCCGACGCTGGATCAGATCGGTTTCGACTGCGTCGATTTTTTTCGGAATCTTACTAAAACGCCATACGGGTTGATCCTGATTACCGGACCGGTCGGGAGCGGCAAGCAGACCACCGCGCTTGCACTATTGCAGGAGATAAACGCTTCCTTGCCTGGTAGTAGGATTTATTTACTGGAAGACTCCTTGTCGCACCGGTTGCAAAGCGTGAACGGGCTGGTGTCGTCGCTGTTGATCGGGCAGGATGTGCCGGATTACGAAACTGCGATGCGTCTCCTGATGCGCTTGGACCCGGACGTGGTTTTTTTGAACGATTTGCCCGACGCGCAGACTGCACAATCGGCAATAACACTCGCTCGGCACGGTCATCTCGTGATCGCGAACGCGAACGCGCCTTCGGCCGCCCACGCACTGAAGACGATTTACCGAGCATGGCCGACAGGGACGCTACCCGCCCTGGCGGAAACCCTGGTCGCAGTGACAAACCAGCGATTGCTAAAGAAAAGCGACGGGAAAGGGCGTATCCCGGCTTACGAGATCATCTCGATCACCGAAAAACTGCGGGAAGCGATCCGCAGCGGTTTGGATATTGAGGTAGTCCTTAGCGAGACCGTCGCAGAGGACAATGAATCGCGGACGTTGCCGGAAATGATGACCCGACTGATACGAGAAGGGGCAATCACCGATTCAGAAGCCGCTGCCGCACTGCGCGATTACCCGGCTACGTTTTGACCCCGGTATATTTCGTGCGGCAACCGAGAAATCCCGCGATTTCGCTCGCCAGTGTCAGCACGTGACGCTCCTCGTAGCCGTTGTACAGGAGGAGTTCGTGACCGTCCGTGTGCAGCACTTCCAACATATACAGGAACCGGTCGTCGGGGTCTTTCGTTTCGCGGATCGCGACGCACTCCACGCGGTGCAACGGGGCAACGCGCGCCTTGTTCTCGAACAGGAAGTCGGACCGTTTATCGAAACGGAAAACGAGTGCCGCCCCGTACGCCTTCTTGATGTAAAGCGGCACTCCGACGAGGAGACACAGGATCCCGAGCAACCATAGCAGCGCGAAATGGTTGTTGGTCGGCGAAAAGGAACGGGTGGCTTCCACGGTCCCCGTCGCCTGAGCCGATTGCCCGCCCTGAATCATTCCGAGAAAGCCGATCAGCGTGATGGCGAGCATGGCGATGGCGAAGAAAATATACACTTCGACGCCAAGACCGCCCGCGTTCTCCCGGCGAATACTGAGCGAATCGGGATCGCGCTCGATGGTCAGAGGACCGACCTGCCTCGGATAGTCGCCGTACGGATTCAGGCGACCTATCGTCATCGCAAGCAGTTCACGGTTCTGCTGGTCATTCTCATCACGGGCGAAATCTTCCGTGCGGTACGCCATGCGTTTTTCCTATCGCGGTTCTAACTGCTTTCGCAGAAGGTCGAGTGCTCTTTGCATCTGCGGGTCCTGACTGTCTTGCGCGTACTTATCCAGCGGGGCAGAGCGTCGCGCGTCGCGCATCCTCTCCCAGTCGGCGTCGGTCAGTTGCGCGATCACATCGGGAACAATCCCCCCCGCCGTGCGCACCCCGGTGAGCGGGTCATACCGTTTATTGATGTCGGTCTTGTTCGGCGTGAAATACCGCTGTGTGGTAATTTTTACCGCCGAATCGTCGTCGAGTGGGAATATCGTTTGGACCAATCCCTTCCCGAAGGTGCGGGTACCGACCAGGGTACCGACATTGTGATCCTTGATCGCCCCGGCGACGATTTCCGCCGCCGACGCGGAGTTGCCATTCACAAGCACCATGATAGGATACTTTCCGGCGTGAAGTTTGTTCTGATGCTTGTTCTTTTCCACCGAGAGTGGTGACATTTTCCCGCTCTTCTCCTGAATCCATACCACGGTGCCTTTCGCGACGAACCGAGACGCGAGATCCTGCGCGACGTTCAGTAAGCCGCCGGGATTGTCCCGCAGATCGAAGATCAGACCGCGCATGCCGTCCTTTTCCAGCTTCGTGATTGCGGACGTAAACTGCGAGTCCGCCGCCTCACCGAACATCGAAAGCGAAACATAGCCGATCTTACGGGCGGCATCCTGCATCCGCCAATCGACCAGCGGCGCCGTAACCATCGCCCGGGTGAGCAATAATTGGATCGGAGCCGGGTGATTATTGCGCACCACTGTGAGATGAATCGCGGTCCCGGGGTCGCCCTTGATCTGGTCGGTCAGCGCGTCGAGACTTTTCCCCTGGGAGGCATTGCTGTTGATGTGCGTGATGACATCCCCGGCTAATACCCCCATCTTCGCGGCGGGGGAGTTCGGTATCGTTTCCAGCACGATTAGCCGCCCCTCTTTTGTAATATCCAGGGTGGTGCCGATGCCGGCGAAGACGCCGCTCGTCTCCTCCATATTCCGGGCATATTCGCGCGGCGTCCAGAACTCGGTGTAACGGTCGTGCAACGTTTCCAACATACCGTCGATAGCGGCGTACGTGAGTAAAACGGGGTCGGGTGCCTTCGCCCCCGGCTCTTGCGGTGCGTATTCGGCGCGTATCGTGTTCAGCACCGCCTGATAGGTTTCTGTCGGGATCAGGTCCGTAATATCTTCTGCGGCGTAGGCTGACCGTGAAAGAAAACCCGACTTCATATCCGGCTCCCCTGTGGCTCGAGTATGGTACCCGCCGACGAAACTCGCCGTGACGAGTGCCAACAGAATCGTGGCGCGTGCCAGAATCAACTTCCTTTTCAACGAATAGCCTCCCGTGCGGGAACCGACGTGGCGACGTTCGCGCCGGCCCAACGTCCCGCGACCGCGACTGCTCGTGCCACGGTATCCGCTTCGTCCAAGCCGCTCGGAAGCAACACCCTCGGGGCGATTCCCACTTGATCCCATCCCTTCCCTTTCGGGCTGATGAGTCGCCCGGTGGTCAGCGTGAAAGCCGAACCGTCGGGGAGCGGATAGAGTGTTTGGGAACGTCCATCGCCCCAGGTTCTTTCGGCGGCGACGACGGTCGCCCCGCTATCGGCGAGGCGGCTCGCCAGTGCTTCGGCGAATCCGGCGGTACCCCGGTCGGTCAGAACGGACAGAGGGCGTTTCTCTTTCGCTAACTCGGCGGTCGGAAGCGGCAACGGTGTTCTTCTCCCCCCCGACCCTATCTCGATGGCGAATGGCTCCGCCGAAACCGTCAGGCGGGCACAGATGCGCTCCGCGACTTTGAGGGACCCGGTTCCCGCGTTCTGACGCAAGTCCAGTACCACGCACACGCCCGACGGGGTGTTTTGCAAAACCGAGGACAGTTCCTCGACCGACTTTTCGGTGAACGCCCCGACACGGAAATACACCGCCGCTCTACCGGACGATTTTTCGCGCCGCACGACCAACCTGGGAGCCACCGTTTGTGAGAAGCGCACGGCGATGCGTAACGGCTTCGCCACGCCGTGACGCTGGACGATCAATTGATGCGATCCCTTCCCGCCCTGCCGCAATCGCATTTGAGCGACCAGAAGCCCGATGCCGCTGTGGATCGGAGGCTCCTCGTCGCCTGGACTCACATTCGTGGGCGATGGCATGGGGCTGGGGCGGACCAGTTTACTCGGCGTCAGATAAGGAGTGTCTCCCAGTATGTAGAATCCGTCGACATGCGTTATCCGGTCGCCTGTTTGTAGCCCGGCGAGAGCCGCCGGGGAGTCGGGTAACGGTGCGACGACCAATAGCCGAAGTTCGTTAAACCCGGCCTTTGTCTTCGCGGCTCGGATGGCAGTCACGGCACCGATACCCTCGAAAACGCCCACGCTTTCCGCATCGAAGAGTTGACGCTCCGGTGCGGTCACGAAGTACGACTGCTCGTCCTCCAGTGCGGAGAGCATCGCACGTATCGCCCCGTAACTCATCGCCTGCTCCGACGGGAGTGCATCGACGTACTCATTTCGCGCCAGTTCGTGAACCTGGGAGAAGGTATTCGCGGCGGCACGGAGGCGTTTTTCGGCTTCGGGGGTTTTGGCACGTACCGATGCAACGCGTGATGCCGGAACGGAAAGATGTCCGGCTTGCGCCAGACGCATCCTCGGAACGTTGCCCGCCGGGGCATCGTGCTCATGCTCGTCGCCCAGAAAACGCCCACCGACGTAAGCGGCGCATGTCAAAACAATCGCCGCAGCAGCGAAGGTTATGGAGGGAGCGCGGTAATGTTTGGTTGGCGCGGTCATCGGGAAGTATTCGCCCTTGCCATTGGTTTCCGGTGCGTGGTCACGGCGAAACACCTGCCCGGTCCTGTGATTATACCATCGTATCCTAGGATCGGAGCAGTAGCGTGATTTTTTTCATTCAGGGAAAAGACTATGGTCTCGATTTGACGAAATAAAGGGGTGGGTGCCGGTTCGAGCCGAAAACCCGGTACAAAAACAGGGGGTGCGCGGAGCGGCGTAGCATGATAATTGCTTATTACGTAGGTGTGTCTGTGAGAGGAAAGGTCAGTTTTCAGTGAATGATATGATTGCCTGGATTTTATTCGCCGTCACGGCGGTAGCCCTGCTCGTCGTACTTGTACGCGGGAATGAGGCGAATCGTCGGCTTGCCGACGCCGAGGCGAGACTTGCGGCGGCGGCGACACAGGGCACGGTGGAATCGTCCGTGATACGGGAACCGGTCGCCGTTATTGCCGGAGGCGGGCACGTCCCGCTACAGGGGGTAGCCGCGCTGGGCGACACGGAGAAACGCCTCCACTCCAGTCTCGCCGAGGTGAAGCGGCTTGAAGCCGGCGTCGCCGACGTCGAGAAGCGGCTTTTAGCCGAACGCGAAAAATCGGAAGCCGCTCTTTCGCGAGCAACCGTCGCGGAAGCGATGGTCGCCCAGACCCGTTCCCGCGCCACCGAAGCCGGTCATGCCGCTACCCTTGAAGCGCGCAAGGAAACCGAGACTGTCCGCGCCGAACTCGCGGACGCTGAGCGACGAGTTCTGGCATTGTCGGAGCCTGAAAAACGCCTGGGAGAATTGACCAGAGCGGCGCAACGTGCCGAGGCAGAGGCAGAGGCGGAGACGGAACGCAACAACACCCTTCAATCCGAAATGGATATGCTACGCGCGAGTTTGACGCGCGCGGAAGCCGCAGCAAACGCTGCCACATTCGCGGTGACAGCCGCCAGAGCAGAATCCGAGAAGACACTACGGGATCTTCATGAGACACGACTGCGCGAGGCGCGAAGCGATTTCGAGCGGGACGTGGAGACGCGACTTACGGCGGAACGCGAACGGTTCGAGTCGGAACAGCGACGACTGTTGCTGGAACTCGAAAAATTGAGGCTCACCCTGACCCACCGCGATTCGGTTCCGCCCGTGTCGGAAGAGTCCGAACTTCCAACCCGCCCCCGGACGCGGCCGGTACCCACCAAGAACACCGAGATCGGAAGCGGGCAGAACGAAAAACCGCTCGTGATCATCGCGGATTCCGACGCGAACGCGGTAAGAACCATCTCGCAACATCTGGAAGCGGGTGGGTACGCCGTGCGATCCTCGAACTCCGTCGCGGACGCGATCTATGCCGCCCGGAACTCCTCCCCGGTGGCTTTCGCCATCGACAGTACGAATTTGCCGGACGGCGATATCTGGTCCGTGTTGGCGTCCGTTAAGGAAGACCCGGAACTCAAGGAGATTCCGGTCCTGATATTTGCACCGAGTAAAGATAAGGAGCGCGCGATGGAGATGGGCGCGGCGGGCTGTTTCGCGAAACCTATAGATAAAGCGGTGCTGGTCGCCACGATCAAGGCGGCGACGGTGAAACGCAAGCAACGCGCGCGTCTCGCCGCCGCTTCGGGTGGGGCGAGTGTTGCGCGGCGGTCAACACCGACCGCGAGTCAAACCCCGTAATTCAATACCCCTGGGAAAGATCGACGACCCCGGAAAGCGGCTCCCCGTTGGCGAAACGGGCGACGTTGTCCAGAAATAGTCGCTTCTGCCGCTGCCGCAATCCCTCCGCCCAGCCGGAGGAATTGTGCGGGGCGATATGGATCTGAGGCATCTCCCACAGGGGCGAGTCGGCGGGAAGCGGCTCGACAGCGAATACGTCCAGACATGCCCCCGCTAACATGCCAGTTTGCAATGCGGCGATCAGCGCGGACTCATCGATGATCCCCCCGCGCGCGATGTTGACTAACCTCGCCGACGGTTTCATTTGTGCGAATTCGTCCGTACCGATCAGATGTCGTGTATCCCCCGTCAGCGCGGCGGCAATCACTACCCAGTCCGACTCACGCAACAGCCTCAGCAATCCGTCGGGACCGGACAACGTTTCATCGACGCATGGCACCGTGAGCGGGCGTCGGCGCAACCCGAGGGTCCGCATCCCCATCGCACGACAACGTTCCGCGACGGCTTGACCTATGGGACCGAGACCGATCACGCCGACGGTTTGACCAGACAGTTCCTCGTGTTGAAGGGACTGCCAGCGTTTTTCCCGCTTCTGATCGTGTAACTCCGGCAACCGGTGCGAAACCGCCAGCATCCAGGCGAGCACGAACTCCCCGATGGCGATTCCGAAAGCCGGACCGCTATCGGTCAGGACCAACCCGTCGCTCTCGCATTTCCGCCGCACGGAGGGCGTCAATACGTGATCCACACCCGCCGAAGCCGTGTGCAGCCACCGGACGTACGGCGCGTGGTTTTCGATCAGCGACGAGAACCGCTTCCCGCCTACCCAGCGTAACATCCCGACCGTGTCGGCGACCGCTACCGGGAGGGTGCCTTCTTCCTCGTAAGCGGCGCACTCGAACCGGGGTGCGAGGGCTTGGATCGCTGACGACAACTCCTCATAAACGTCGTCGGGGATAAGCAACACCTCAGACATATCATTGCCCGCTACCCATGCCGCTGTTGCCGACGCCAGGAACCTGCCCGCCCATCGGCAGAACCGAGTCGCCGGGAAGATCGAGCATTTTGCCCTGCGGTGCGGTGGTTTCCGCTACCGAAACGATGGTGCGTTCGAAGGCGGGCTTGAGTTTCCGCCAGTCGCCCTCGGAACTCTCACAAACGATATTCACGATGGACTGGTTGCCACCGACCGTCACGCGATAGCCGTGCCGCTTACCGCCGAAACCGAACTGATTCCCGCCCGCCGTGTACTCGTGCCAGCGGATATCCGGGACGAACTCCTTGCCGGTCTTGTCGGCAACGATCCCGGTCATTTTCGGGAACATTTGCGGGGTCGGTGTGACCTTCGTTTCCTTGAACCCGCGGAAACGTGTTTTGAACCGCTTGCCGGACGCCCGATGGATCGGAGCCGCGCGCGAATTGAAAAGCCCCGTCGGGACCGGGCTATCTCCGAATAGCAACTGACCGGCGATGAGTCCGGAGACACTGCTGACCGTCATTTCCACACTGGCGTTGCTTTTCTTTGCTGTGACTCCGTCTCCTACGGAAGGCTGGTTCTCTGCGGAAGCCTTGCCCATCGCGTGGACTTCCCACCCTTTCGGAAGGTCGCACAGAAACGTATTGTCCGCCGCGACGAACGGCTCCCAAGCGGTCGGCGGCGCAACGGGCGCGGCCGGGATAAACAGCAGTCCGACCCCTATCAGAACGGCGAGTCCGACTCCCCCGCCAATATACAACGGAAGGCGACTGGCCTCCTCTGGCTCGTCCGGCGGCGCGGGTCGGTACCCCGGGTTACGATACCCGTCGGGAGAAGACGGCGCGGTCGGCCCGTACCCGACCCCGGGAGGGAGCGTCGGCGAGGATGGCAGGCGCACCGGGGACTGCGACAGCGATGGGACAGACGCGGAAACTGCGGGCGGCGGCGGCGGCTGAGTAGCCGCATTGCCGCCGAGGGGTTGCAATCCCCCGATGGGGGTGAGATCGTCAGAAAATTTGCTCATGCCAATTCCTCCGGCTCTTTGTTCCACATTTCAGCCGTTCTATCCTGCCAAAATAAACGGCAACGCAGACCATTAATTTTTTTAAGTGCAGTTGAGCGACGCAGTAAAACATGTCACTAAAGCACGTCGTAATCCGTGTTATCATAGTAATCGAGAAACCAAGTAAAAATATCGAGTACCAGGTGTAACTAAAATTACGTGTTACGAGTCTTTTCTTATGTAAGGTTATTACGCCTGCACTCAGATTATTCGCCGCGATGCGAACGTAGCGGGCAGGATCGCGAAGCCCCGAAAGTTTTGGAGATACGGATGCTACAACGAGACCGAACTCACAATGTCGCCCCCCACCTGGGCATGATACCGGTAGTGATTCCGGCCACTTTACTACTATTCCTGGCCGGCGCGGCGCGCACCTATCATTTTCTGACGCAAACGCCCGGAGCCTACAGCCACTCTACCGCGAAGGAGGTACTCCACAAGAATCAGTACAACCCGACGGAGGAAACGTTCGCGAACTATGTGGCGGTACTTGGGCGGCTCCCTCAAACCGATTCGCCGCCTCTGAGTCGGGAGGAGCAACGCGCCCTACTGGCGCAGATCGGTGCGCTAAAACGGGAACCGATTTGCATGGACGGGGATACATTCCATAACCAGAAAATCAGCGAATTTTCGCCGCAGACGGTCTTACTTTCCCTCAGTCAAACACTGGCACTCCGGGCACAGTCCGCTGCGAAACGGGGCGACCCGGCGTTGGCGAAAGAATACATCGGCGCAATATACGGGATCGGGGAGCATATCCTTTCCGCTACCAACCCCTCGGTAAAGGGGCTGGAATCCGCCCACCATTTCCTGGGTTTCGCCGCGCGAATCCAGGAGACTGTTTCTCCCGAAAATGAACATGTGGGATCGGATGCGCGATACCGGGCGTCCGCACTCAGCACACTGTGGAAGGAGCGGATATTCCCACGCCTCCCCCGGAACCATTCCACAGCAGACTCGGACGAGAGCAAACGGCTGGTCGCGATATTGGCGGAAGAGTATCGCGAAGGCTGGTCGCGGATTCGTGGCGAGGAAGCGTAGGCAGCGGGAGGTCAGAGTGCAGAGAAGCCGTTCGTAGGGAGGGATCCGTCATCTATCGGTGAGCCGTCAAGTCCACATACCGCCACCTACTTCCCCGCGACCGCCTGTCTCTGCCCCCATTGCACCAGTCCGACACCCGCCGCAATGACGACGATTGCGACCGCATCGCGAACGGTAACCGTCTCGTGGAGAATCCATGCCCCGACCAGTAGCGCGACGACCGGGTTGATATAGCGGTGGAGCGTGACGACCGAGAGCGGCAGATGTTGGAGAGAGTAAATATACGCCGCGAACCCGACGCCGGACGGTATCAGAAGAAGATACCAGAACGCTCCCCATGCGGCGGGGCTGAAGTAAAATCCGTTCCACTCTCCCGCAAGTGTCCCGACAAGTGTCAGGCTCCCGCCCGCAATCACTTCCTGCACACCCGCGCCGATAAGCGAGGTTTGGAGATCAGGGCTGTTTGTACCATCGCCGCTCCGCCCCATGCGCCGAATGGCTACCGAACCCGCCGCATAGAACAAACATACGACCTGGATCAGCGCGACCCCGACGAGAAAGTCGCGTCCGCCCGCCCGCGCGAAATCCGGCAGGACCAGATAAACCAGACCGGCGAACCCGACGAGAAACCCGAGCAGCGAAGTCGCCATCGGGCGTTCGCCGCGCGGCAAGACCGCCTCGATGCCGAGCGCGTAAAATGTGGTCATCGCCATCAGGAGGGCGGTCAGACCGGATGGCACGGCGCGCGTTGCGAAGCCGAGCACTCCGTTCCCGACGCCCTCGGTGAGCAAACCGACTACCGCCAGCGGCAAGAGTACATTCGCTGTACGCGGCAATTTCCGCCAATCGCCCCGTGTGGCAATGAGAAGGAGAAGCAAGCCCGCCCCGAGAACACGCAAGCCCATAAACAAAAAGGGCGGTGCTTTTTCGAGTGCGCCGACGCGGATCGCGAGATAGCCGGTCCCCCAGAGAATACAGACGGCGACGAAGGCGGCATTGGCGAGGCGGTTGTCAGTTGGAGAAGTTGGGGCAGGGATAGGAGTCACTGGTCGGTATTCTACCGTATCCGGGAGCCAGAACCCTGCTCCCATGTGCGTGTCGGCAGTGCTGTGCGCTGGGAACCTCTTCCCGGTGCAACGGGAATAACGGAATAGCCCTGACCAGCATCACCCCAATCACGACTAATGTGCGGCGGAAAAGATTTTCGCCCCCGCTATCTTCTCGAACGAACTGCGGTGTCCTTTAAAATTGCCCGTAAGCATGACGGTAGTCCAGTCGGTTCCGTGCGGCAACGTTTCGAGCAGGGAGGGGAGCGTTTCTCCCAGCGACGCGACCACGTCCTTCGCGAATTTTTCGGTGTGCGATTCGGTGGTCAGTTGGAAGGCTTTTTCCTGGAAAGCGACAGCAATCACGAACACCGGGCTATCCGCGAAATGTTGTACTTCCTTGCGGACGAGGAAAACATCCCCGATCCGATGGACCGCAGACAGTCCGGCAACCAACGGGGCGATCTGTTCGTCGGTCAGCCCGTGCGGGAGATAGCGCACCTGTTTACCCACTACCTCGGAACGCTCCTCGGACGCCGCTTCCTGTGCGTCGCCGTGGCGCAGTGCCTCGACGTAAACATTGCGCGCCGCCGCGTCGTCGCCGGTGACACGATAATAGCCATACAGCATGCTGAGCGCGGACGATTTGACGTGCGGACTGATTTCCATCGCCGTTTTCAAATAGCCGACCGCCGCCGGGTCGCGCTTCGCCATCAGGAGCCTTCCGACCTGGAGCATCGCCCCCGCCGTCAGTAAGCCCTGCTTGACCGGGCGCGCGTCTTCCCGCTCGGCGAGGGCTTGATACAACGGGAGCGATTCTTCCTCGGAGCGGTACTCCTCGGTCAGGTGTGCGTACTGCCACGCCTCCTCGGGCGCGAAGATTTCCCCGGCAGTTACTCGCACGGTCAGGGCATCCAACTGTTTCCGCTCTTCCCGCGATTCCCGGTACTTCTCCCCCCATACCGGTGTGACGTTTTCGGCGAACTCAGAATCGAGTCGTGCCGTCAGTGCGTCGGGTCGGGGGAGGTAAGCAGATAGTGCGGAGTCCGACGGCGACAGGGCGGCATCGGGCAACACCCCTTCGCTACCCAACGATTTCAGCCGGTCAGTCAGGGCGGGATGCGAATCGGCGAACGTCGTTTCTTCACGCAGAGCGTCACTGAGGGCGCGTTCCGCCTCGGCGCGTCCGTCTCCATCCAGTGCCGGGGCGAGCGGGTGTGTCATCAGACGGGTGAATGGTTGCGTTGGCGGTGTCGGCGAATCGTGGACCGACTTGTAGAACGGCTTCCAGTACGTCCGCCCGAGGTAGTCTTCCCACACCGAGATCAGCGAAAGGGCGTCCCCCGCCGATTTGCGTCCGACGCTTTCGGCGGCGGCGCGGTCGGCTTCATATTCGTTCTGACGGCGGAGGGGAAACGAGTACGCGGCAAACTGGGGAGCGTACCATTTGAAAAAGCCGGAAACGAGCGCGTTCGCCCCTCCGCCTTCCTCCAGACGCCCTAACAATTGCGCCCACGTCGCATTCACGCGATACACCCACGTCCCGAACTTGCCGTGACCGCCGCGCAGGTGCCCCATCTCGTGCGCGATCACGGAATCGAACTGCTCTTTGGTCAATGTGTAGAGGAGCGGCAGTCCGACCGTCAGGTAGTTCTGCTGCCAGCCGAAGATGCCCAGAAGCGGGCGTTGCATCACGGAAGCGTTATAATCGCTCGTCAGCAGAATCTGGTGGAACGGTGGAGAGTCCATTTTCTCGCGCAAGCGGTTCACGGTCGCCCATAACTCCGGCGCGTCGGATTGAGAAAGCACGATACCGTCCGGCTTGGGAAATGTCACCCAGAGAGCACGCAGGATCACCACGGCGAAAAATCCGAGCACGATGATTAGTTTCACGGCGGCACCCCCCATACGCCCGACGGAAGTAATCATCATGCAAAGGAGGGCGATCAAACCGAGCGTACCGATCAAAAGGACGAGGATATAGCCGTACCCCAATATTCCCAGCCACAGGACCTTGTTCCGATAAGCGTCAGGGTTCGCGGTGGCTTCCGCGTCGCGTTTGATTACCAGTGCTTCGAACTGTTCATTTGTCATGCGGATCTATTCCACGCGAGAGCCGGAATTTACTTCTTTATTATCGTCCTACGCGGACGGCGCCAACTCGCGGAAACACGTTTCCGCTGGCATCGTTGGATCGGTTTCACCTGCGGTGCTCGTTACTGCTTGGTGCTTCTGGTTCGGTCCTTTCTCGCGTATTTGCCAGTTCGAGTTTTCACGGCGTGAAAACTCGAACTGGCAAATACGCGAGAAAACAGCAAGGGCTAACACGAAACGCGCGAAGTCTGGCGTAGAAACAGCACCGAAGGTGAAACCGATCCAACGATGCCAGCGGAAACGTGTTTCCGCGAGTTGGCGCCGTCCGCCACCCAGGGGGTACCCGACAACAAAAAGAACGATGTAACAAAACTATAGACGGATTTTCGTTCGGCATGTTACAATCGGCACGAAAACATACGCGGCGTAGTCTCGAGAATCGCCGCGCTTCAAGGACGTGACTATTCTATGAAAATCGGCATTTTTACTGCGCTGTTCCATGACCGCCCGGTCGAAGAATCCCTCGACTACATCGCCGGGGCGGGGATCGAATCGGTCGAACTCGGTGGCGGGGCATATCCGGGTTCCCGGCACCTCGACGACTTCGGCGGCATCGTCGCGCTCGCGCAGGACAACGCGAAGCGGGCAAAATTAGTGGACGCCGTGAAGTCGCGCGGTCTGATCATTTCGGCTGTGTCGGTACACGGCAATCCCCTGCACCCGAACCGTGAGATCCAGCGCGACCACGAGGACGCGTTCCACAACGCCGTCTTACTCGCCGAAAAACTCCACGGCGACGGGATCATGCCGCAGGCGACGGTGAACGGCTTTTCCGGGTGCCCCGGCGATTCGCCACGCGCCAAAAACCCGAACTGGGTGACGTGCGCCTGGCCCGACGAATACCGCGAGATTCTCGACTACCAGTGGAAGGTCGCGGGTCGATACTGGCGTTCGCAGAACCGCTTTTTGAAACAACACGGCGTCAAGTTTGCCATCGAAGCGCACCCCGGCTTCCTCGTCTACAATCCGGACACGATGCTCCGTTTGCGCAAAGCCGCCGGGGAAAATGTCGGGTGCAACTTCGACCCGTCACACTTCTGGTGGCAGGGCATCGACCCGTTGGTCGCGGTGCGTGAACTCGGCAAGGCGGGCGCGATCTTCCACGCCCATGCTAAGGATACCCGCATCGACCCCATCAACTCTGCCATCAACGGCAACCTGGACACCAAATCGTACGGCGACGTGAACGCGCGCTCCTGGGTGTTCCGCTCGGTCGGCTACGGGCACGATGAAGCGTGGTGGAAAGATTTCATCACCAACCTGCGCATGATCGGCTACGACTACGTGCTTTCCATCGAGCACGAGGACTCCATGCTTTCGATCAAGGAGGGCTTGCATAAGGCGTTGGACGTGCTGAAGCGCGCCAACATCTCCGAGCAACCGGGACCGATGTTCTGGGCGAAAGATTGATGCGTTAGTGGTTAGTGACCAGTGATCAGTGGGTCTGATGAGACAGGTTCGCGCAGGCGGATCGTTCGCGGTACACTCTGACCACTGGTCACTAACCACTGACCACTAACCCAACCATGCTCACTCGCCGCATTATTCCCTGTTTGGATGTGAAGGAAGGGCGCGTCGTGAAAGGCGTGAACTTCCTCGGACTGAAAGACGCCGGAGACCCGGTCGCTCTCGCGCGCGCGTATGGGGAGAGCGGCGCGGACGAGCTGGTTTTCCTGGACATCACGGCATCGGCGGACGGGCGTGGATTGATCTTCGATCTCGCCGCGCGGGTCGCCGAGCAGGTTTTTATCCCCTTTACTGTGGGCGGGGGCATCGCGCATGTGGACGATTTCCGGCGGATTCTGGCGACCGGGGCGGACAAGGTTTCGATCAACAGCGCGGCGATCAAGAACCCCGACCTGATCCGCGAAGCCGCCGAACGGTTCGGCTCGCAGTGCGTGGTGATAGCGATTGATCCGAAGCGCACGGGGAATACGCCGAGCGGATACGAGGTTCATGTCCACGGCGGGCGCACCCCGACCGGTATCGACGCGCTGGCGTGGGCGGAGAAAGTTCATTCCCTCGGTGCGGGCGAGATTCTGCTCACGTCGATGGACGCCGACGGCACGAAGGCGGGCTACGACCTGCCTCTCACGCGCGCCGTCGCGGACCTGGTTCCGATCCCGGTAATCGCGTCCGGCGGGGCGGGCACCCCGGGACACCTGTACGACGCGATGACCGAGGGCGGCGCATCGGCAGTTCTGCTTTCCTCTATCCTGCATTATGGCGAGTACACAATCCATGAAATCAAGGCGTATCTTGCGGGGCGGGATTTACAAATGCGCGGGATGAAGGCGATATAGGAATCATGAAGAAAGAAAAGAAACGCGAAAGGCGGCAACTGGAAACGGTTCTTTCGGCGGCAATGGCGAGCGGCGAAATGCTGGAGTATCGGACGTGTACCGAACCGGACGAACGGCATTTCGGCTATGTGTTCGGTTTGACAGATCAGTTCGTTTTGCTTCAGGCGGTTTCCAAATCGGTGTTTCTCGATGGGTGCGCAGTGTTTCCGCTCCGGGAGATCGACCGTGCTGAAACCGGAACTGACTCGTTTTTGGCGCGCGCCCTGCCCTTATACGACTACTTTCCTGCCGCCCCCAATGGAATTGTTCTGGACGACTGGCAATCACTTCTCGCCTCGGCGGACGCGCACTTCCCGCTGATCACCGTTCACCCGGAATTGGACCGCCCCGGCACGTGTTATATAGGTCGCGTCTCGGATTTCAAAAAGCGGTCCGTGATCCTCCGGAAAATCGACCCGCAGGCGGCTTGGATGGAAAAACGGGAGGCGTTCCGCTTCAAGCATATAACACAGGTTAGTTTCGGCGGCAGATACGAGGCGGCGTTGTGGCGCGTTGCCCAGTCGGAACTATCCAGTTCGGAAAACACATGATCCCTGATACTACCGCGTTTCCCATCGACACTATAAAATTTGACGCGGACGGCTTGGTTCCCGCCGTCGTCCAACATGTAGATACCAAAGATGTTCTGATGCTGGGATTTATGAACCGGGACGCCTTACTACGCACTGTCGCGGAAGGTAAAGTCTGCTTCTGGAGTCGGTCGCGGCAAAAGTTCTGGCTCAAGGGCGAAACGAGCGGAATGTTCCTGCTCACCAGATCGGTACGGGTGAACTGCGAAAACAACTCGCTCCTGATCCTCGCCGAGCCGGTCGGACCCACCTGCCACACGGGTCATGAATCCTGCTACTACCGGGAAGCCACTGCCGCCGGGGATTGGGTAGAGGTGCTATCAGTGGTCGTATCTCCCGAGGAGATATATAAGAAAGCGTAGCCTCGTCCCTGTTCCAGGGGGGCGGATGCACGCCCCCATTTCGTAGATGATTTCCCGCAAGGGCGAATCCCGCCCATCGGTGTGCTTCCGCGCCGCTTGTACCCGACTTCCATTGTCCGCATCCTCGTTTCCCCTTTTACGTGTTCGCTCATACGGCTAAAACTACACCATCAGGCACGGCAACAGTGCGCCGCGTCACATATTTACTGTGACATAAATAACTACATGAATAGAGGCTTCTGTGGTATTAATATCTTGTTGATCGTGCATTCAAATAAGATTACCCACCATCAACAGAGGATCGGCTCATGAAAAAATTGTTTGTCGGGATTCCAACTTGTTGTTTCCCTTCGTGTGCGCATACTGAAGTTCCATATTTACCAACTTTCGGTAGCGTTACAGACCGAATAGGTGAGAAATACTGTGTTGAAGGAAAGGAACGCTATGCTGTAGAAATACTGCGACTGGAGGAACGGACTCAATGAAATTTAATAGATTAACAATCGTCGCTCTCGCCTTGTTAGCCGGTTATGGCATGCCAGTCGCACTGCCCGTGTGCGCGGAAGGACCCGCGAGAACTGTTGCGCCGGATGACACCCCCGCGAGTGCTACGGTTATGCCATCGAGTCAGCAGGGTTCCCCGCAGGGACCGCCGCCCGGCGACCCGTTGGGGCCGACCTGTACGCGGCGATCCGAAAGAACGACCCGGTACTGATCAAGTCTTTGCTGGATCAAGGGGCGAAGATAGACGGGACGAACTGGCTCGGCATCACCCCCCTCATGTGGGCGGCTTTCCTCGGGAACGATACTGCCTGCGCCACCCTGCTCGAAAGCAAAGCAGATTTTCGTGTGGACACCGTCTACGGTGGCGCCCTCGAATCTGCCGAAATGGGAGGAAACCCCCGCATCGTCAAGCGTCTGCTCGACGCAGGCGCGGTGTTTAGCACGACCCGCTCGGATAAGACCAACATAGTCATTCTGGCGGCGGAAGCGGGACACACGGAAGTTCTGAAGATGCTGATCGACCGCAAGGCGGCGATAGATGAAGCGGATGCGATGGGAATGACCGCGCTGATGCATGCCTGCCGACGCGGGCAAATCGGGACGACGGAACTACTACTGGCTGCAGGCGCGGAGGTGAACGTCGGCGACATTTTTGGACGCACCCCGCTGATGTACGCCGCGCTGAACGGTCATACGGGCGAGGTCAATCGACTGCTCGGAAAAGGCGCGGCGGTGAATGTCAAAGACAAGAACGGCGACACAGCACTAATACTGTCTGCCCGTTACAGCGGGGATGTGCAAATCGCCGGGCTACTCAAAGCGAAGGGTGCGGTCCTGGCGGCGCGGGACAGCCGTAACCGGACGGCGGGCGACATCGCTCGGGCACGCGGCTATTCGGCGTTTGCCGGCGTCGTCGCACCCGGACTCAAACCGGCGCCCGACATCCGACCGTCGGCGGTGCCTGACAAGGCGCGTCAGGCGGTTCAACGAAGCCTTCCCTTGATCGAAAAGACTACCGCGAAATTCACCGGCACCATCGGCTGTAACTCCTGCCACCACCAGGGCGTGGGATTGATGACCACCGGCACCGCGAAACTGCACGGCTATTTGATCGACAAGTTCGCCGTCGCGAAGGAACAGAGAGCGGTTCTGGGCGAAACGGAACGCCATATGGACGGGATTCGCGAGGTCCTCCCCCACCAGGAGCAGTACAAACACCTTCCCGCCGTCGACATGGAGGAGTTCAGCCCTGCCGTCGGCGTCAGTCATGCCGCACTCGCACAACACGGCGTACCCGCGAGTGAGGCGACCACGGCGATGACGACGATTCTGGCTCGTCAACAGCGCGTGGACGGGTCGTGGGGCTTTGCCGTGGAACGGGCACCCATACAGTCCAGTCATTTTTCGACGACAGCCTACGCGATACGTACGTTAAACGCCTACCTCCCCGCATCGCTCGCTACCGAGAAGAAGACGCGAGTGGCAAAAGCGAGAGAATGGCTGATCCGAACACCGGCGAAAAATAACGAGGACCGGGCGTTCCGATTGCTGGCACTCAAATGGGCAGACGCGCCACAAACAGAGATCGCGGCGGCACGGGCGGAGATACTTTCGTTCCAGCGAAAGGATGGCGGATGGGGTCAGTTCTCGCTTGCGGGCGCAGCACCTGGCTATTCCCGGAGTGACGCTTATGCCACCGGGCAGTCTCTTTACGCGCTTCATGTCGGGGGAAGCGTACAGGCGACGGCAACCGCTTACCGGCGGGGCGTGGAGTATCTCCTGCGGACGCAGGATGAGGACGGTTCGTGGTTCGTCAATAAACGGGCGATTCCGATGAACAACTATCTGGACACCGGATTCCCGCACGGCGTCTCGCAGTATATCTCCTACACCGGGACATGCTGGGCGACGATGTCACTGATCTTTGCCGCCGAACCGGCGAAAAATCCGAAGCCGCTGGCGTCGCGGTGATACGATAATTCAACAGTGGGGTTCCGGCGAATGAAGCGATTCGCCGGAGCCTTGCTCGTGTGTAGGCGGTCGAACGGCGTCAGCGCGTCTATTTGCGCAAGTTTTTCGCTTACGTGACAGATCAACGGCGATGTGTCTGCTGCCACTGTGGTCGTCGAGGGAGAAAGACAGCAAAAAGGGTATAATCGTGCCCATGCGAGCCGTCATCCAGCGAGTTTCCTCCGCCAATGTTTCCGTCTCCGGCAAGATAGTCGGCGAGATCGGGGCGGGTTTGGTCGTACTCCTCGGGGTCGAGGCGGGTGATAGTGCCCCCGATGTCGAGTACCTTGTCGGCAAAGTCGCCGACCTGCGTCTGTTCCCTGACCCGAGCGAGGATTCATCGGGAATGGAACAGTCCCTCTGCGAATCCGGCGGCTCCGCCCTCGTCATCTCGCAATTCACTCTTCTGGGCGACTGCCGCAAAGGGCGGCGTCCGTCGTGGATGGGTGCCGCACGCCCTGAAGAGGCGGTACAATACTATGAGGCGGTTGTACACGGCTTGGCGGAACGCGGTATCCGTGTTGCTACCGGCGTTTTCCGTGCGCAAATGCAGGTTTCCCTGGTCAACGACGGTCCTGTGACTGTACTCATCGACAGCAAGAAAACGTTCTGACTGACTTAGATGGATGACGATTCCCCCATTATGAATGACGATTTGGAGATTGAAGTTTCTGCCGAAGAACCGGCAGATGAGAACACCGACACCGATCTGTACGACCCGGAAGATTCGCCGGAGCGGTTGACCGACGGCTACGGCTTGCTCCTGGAAGACACGGAGGAGAACGAACGCCGCGAGGCACTTCTTTCCTCCGAGGAGCGGTCCGAACTCGCCGAGACACAGTTAAAGAACGGTCAGGTTTCGGAGGCGTTGCACCACTACCGCGAGGCGGTGCGCATCGCGGATAGTAACGACGAAAACGTTTCCGGGCGCGTGACCCTGGGCGACGCGTACGCGTATTCCGGGCAAGGGTTGAACGCATTCCGGCAGTACCGGCGTGCTATCAAGCAGTCGCCGCGCCGCGCGGAGCCGCACTTTTCCCTCGGCGAACTATTCCAGCGATACGGGCGGCTGCAACAGGCGATCAGCGAGTTCCGCAAGGCGGTCAGTTTCGCGCCCGAGAACGCTTACTATCGCTATAAACTGGGCGACGCCCTCGCGGAATCCGGCGATCTCGAAGCGGCGGTTTCCGAGTTGGAAGAGACCACGCATCTCAAACCACAAGATGGGTTCTATCACTTCTGGCTCGGGGACATCTACACCCGCGCCGGTCGCGACGAGGAGTCGATCCGCGAACTGCAACAGGCGACGATGTTCGCCCCCTACGACGCCTATTACGGGGTACGTCTCGGGGCGGCATACCGCAAGGCGGGGATGACGCGCGATGCGGCGGTCGCGACGCGGCAGGCGATCAAGATCACCCCGGATAATCCGGCATACCTCTGCTTCCTGGCGGACCTGTACGCCGAATTGGGTTTCGACGATTACGCGGTCCATTATTACGGCGCGGCAGGCACTCTGGACGATTACGACACCGAAATACTGGCGCGGTTACGGCGTCACGCCGGGATCGAGATCGAGGAGTTCGCCGGGTATCTGGAGTAGTCTCAGGTGGAGCATCACTTGACCAGCGGAAGTATCTCGCGAAACTCCGCCGTGCCCGCCACGCGCACCCATTCGTAAACGGCGGCTTCGGCGGCGCACGGCAGAATCCCGGCGTCGCGGATGCGCTCCATGCCGAGTTTGTGCTTTTCCAGTGTGCGGGATGAAACCGCGTCCGCCACGACATGGACCTGATAACCGGCGTAGCGCAGGTCGTGCGCCGTCTGAGAAACACAGATGTGCGTTTCCAAGCCGCAGAGCACCACCTGTTTTCGCCCCAGCGCGCCGAACGTCCGCTCGAAAAGTTCGGAACTGGCACAGGAGAAACTCATCTTGTCGATCACGGGAAGTGGTGAATTCCCGCCTATGGCGCGCCCCGCGATGGGAACACTGTGTACGACGGCTGGTATCACCGGTCCCATTCGGGCGACATTTTGCGTGGTCATCATTACGGGAATGCCCAGGATCGCGGCGGTCTTACATAGCAGTATGACGTTTGCCGTGAGCGCGTCGCGCCCGTGCATGACCTGTAGAAATGGTTCCTGCATATCGACAACCAGCAGGACGCTCGTAGCAGGGTCGAGTAAAGTGGGATGGCGATCCATAGTCGGTGGGAATCCTTTCGTACGACGGACGCGGTACATCTTCGGTATTTCGCCGCGAAAGTCCTACCGCGCCGGGGACTTTAGACCTGTGAGGCGGATTTTACGGCGTGATAGAGTATAAACTATCCGGGAATGATTTCCGATACGAATCCGACCGGCGGACACTACGAACTATGTTTGACAGCGAATCAACTATTAACACGAATCTCACCGACCTCGAAGCGGCGACCATCGGCCGTATTCTTACCGAAGGGCGCGCGGGAGAAACCGACGACGGCGCGCTGGCTCCCGCTCGGGGAACCGTGACGGCGAAGATAGAGGAAATGTTCTACGAGAATTATCTGCGCTATTTCGCGAACGCCGAGGCGAAACGCCGCTGGCACATGGAGCGCGACATCCCGTGGGAGAAGACGACCCGGAACTGCTCCGACACGACCGCGTTTATCGTCGAATCGTTCACCGCCGTCGAAATGTTCCTGCCGGACTACACGCACAAGATCATGGAGTTGGTGCGGGAGTCCCGGGGGCGCGCGATGTTTCAATTAAACTGGGGCTATGAGGAATCGAAGCACAGCATGGTCCTGGAGGAGTGGCTGATCCGTTCCGGCAAGCGTACCGAGGAGCAGATGCGCGAGTTCGAGAAGCAACTCCTCGGAGCCGAATGGGACCTGCCGTTCGAGTCGCCGCGCCAGATGATTATCTATACGATGATTCAGGAGATGGCGACCGGGTTGAATTACACGAATCTGCGGCGGCGCGTCGAGGAAGAAGGCGACGAGGCACTCGCGCGTACGCTCCGCTGGGTGTCGTCCGACGAGTCGGCGCACTACAACTTTTTCCGCAAGGGCGTCAAAGCGTTTCTCCAACTGGAGCCGGACGAAACCGTCGCCGACATCAAGTTCGTTTTCCAGAACTTCGTGATGCCCGCGCAGGCACTGATACCGGGTTGGGCGGAACGGGGTGCGTCCATCGAAGCATCCGGGATCTATACGCCGAAAGTGTATCTGACAAAGATTTACCGCCCGGTTCTGGAAGATCTCGGCATCTCCCGACAGCAACTCAAGGAAGCCGGAGTTCCGGGGCGCGAGGCGGACGGGATCTGGGATAAGCGCGAACAACAGGAAGCCGACGTGAAACGGGCGCGGTTCAATCGCACCGTCGCCGTCCCGGCGTTCCCCGCTCCCGCACGCCCGGCGGGCCGTCGAACGGTGGCTACGGTAGCGTAGTCAGCGCGACGGTGATCTCACTGCGGTTATGAAATAGATGGCGCGCCCCGATCACGGCGAACCCTGTTGCCAGTCGGGCAATATCGGTACGGACGAATTTCAGCAGCGTTTGCCCCGACACCTCATGCCGGGGTAACTTCAGCGTGATGATCCCGATGCCGCCCGGTTTCAGATAGGCACGTAGCGCGAGCATGGCAATCACGGAGTCGCGGGCGTCCATCGTCAGATCGTTGACGATCACGTCGAACGGCGAACTAGGACGGTGATACTGGATAGCGTGGCGCACGATCTCGACGCCGGGGTCCGCCAAGACTCGTTCGTCCATGTCCGCCGGATCCACCGCGACCACGCGCAGATTTTTCTGGCGTAACACGCGCGTCCACCCGCCCGGAGCCGCCCCGACATCCAGCGCGACGCCGCTTTCGGGGAGCGTGAGAGCGAACACCTCCAACGCTTCGAGCAGTTTGAATTCGCTACGGGCGATCTGTCCTTCCTCGCGTTTGAACCGTCGCTCCCCTCCGGGCCAGGGGCTACGGTTTTGCGCGGTCTCCGAAACCCCGACGAACGCCGTGTCCGCCGTGCAACAAACGGAGACGACTTGCGCGGGTGCGCGGGCATCGAGTGTCGCCCCCGATACGTCGGCGATCTCCTCGAACAGGGCACGGTTCAGTTCGGTCCGGGAGTACGGGCGGGGCGTCTTGTCACCGAGCAGACGCGATTGCACACTCACGGTCCGCGCGGGGTCGATCTCTGCCGACAGTTCCCGGACCGCCCGGCGCAGTGTCGTCAGGTCTTCGTCACCGCCGGTTAGAGCCACCGTACGTTGCACGGGGGCGATGTGGCGCATGAAAATCGGGCGGGTCCGGTCCAGACGTGACACGCACGCCTCGAAATTCACCGGAAGTGCGGCGAGCGCGATCCCGGACTCCTCGCCCGGGTTGCCTTCAAGCCACAGGAACGGTGGGATGTGCGGGAATATCTCGCGGATCTCGGCTTCCGCCACCAGCCGGACATCCGCCCCGAAGGAAAACAGGACGAAGTTACCCGGCGGGGTTGAAATATCGGAATCAGCGGAGTT
This sequence comes from Armatimonadota bacterium, assembly GCA_043763605.1. Lineage (GTDB taxonomy): Bacteria > Armatimonadota > Armatimonadia > Armatimonadales > Armatimonadaceae > JACMIU01. Next base: position 23,107 of record JAYULM010000533.1, read on the forward strand.
CATAGGCGGCACATTGTATCACTCCCCTTCCCGCGCAACGAAATAGGCAGGGATAATTTCCGAGCACGACGTCCGCTATGCTTGACGACGGCGCAATGCGTGATATACTTTCCCTGTTGACGCGGGATGGAGCAGTCGGTAGCTCGTTGGGCTCATAACCCAAAGGTCGCAAGTTCGAGTCTTGCTCCCGCACTACGTTTGACAGCCCGATGGAATATTATTCCATCGGGCTGTTTTTGTTTTTCTGATGCGTTTGCAAGACAATTCAGCAACGCAAGCGCAAAACCAATCTTTTCACCCTTTCTTTAAATTGCCTGGCATGAGAACACGAAGACAAGAAATGCTTCGACAGAAAAATAATTCTTCTCTCTTGTAAAGAAACATCTCTGCTCAAACGCAAATCATATGAGGAAGCTTCAATGAAAAGTAAGATTAGCAAAACGCACACAACCGCAGCACATTATGCCCACGCCGTAGCTGGAGCTGCAACCCGTGCCTGTAGTGGTCTTCGTAAACAAGAAGGCTATGATGTAGATTTTTTGGGCGTTTTGGCTGAGGCACTAAAAGCCACAAGCGAAGTGCTGTCAGTAATGATAGCTGGTCAAACCTTGCCTGAGCGCGTGGCGACCGAACGTAAGATTTGGATGCGCTACAAGGCATGTAAGCACGAGACGATGCAAAAGTTTTGTGCAGATAGTAAGTACCGGCAGTTTTGTATTCTATCTAATGGAAAAATGGTTGATTTGAGTCGGGTTCAGTCGCCGACAACTGAATTGAAAGGCTACATCGAAACCCTGTGTAAAGTACTTGATGTTAACTATCCTGACGATTGGGAAGCCAGTTATTCCGAATACGCTATCACAGATTTGGAACAAGGCCAGCAACGCGCCTGTTGGCAATTTGAAGCTCAGTCTATGATGGTCTTCCTCAAACATGCACCGGCTACCATAATTCAATCTCGACGTTTTGTACGTCATTGGCTAAAGAAACAATGTCATATTGATTACCGGTTTCCTAACAGATTTCGCATGGCTAAGAAGAACCGGCAGGAAGTAACATCAGATAAAGAGAAACTGTCCGCCCACATTAAAGTAGTTCTGCCGAACGTGCTACTAATAAACATTCTGTCCGAGGGTCTGCACGAGATCGCATCAGTGTTGAAAGCTTCATTTCAAGACAAATCCCCTTTTGACTTTGCTGGTTCAGAAGTCAAATTAAGAGAAGCATGGGTGAATTTTTGTTTCGACTTTGTTCCCGTGACCATCCTTATGCTTGCTCACGAGCTAGACAAGAATTCTAACAATCAGATGGAAGGGGTGCAGTCTCTAGCTGGATGGCTGTCAACGAATATGTCTTCTGAGTTTAAGAGAAGGTAACTATTCAGGCATGATCTAGGGAAGGCAAAACGGGGTTTCCTGCAAAGACGGAGCGCAAGCAATCCAGCAACGCCATCCCCTGCTTCTGACACG
>JAYULM010000534.1:0-1747 GCA_043763605.1 Armatimonadota bacterium
TTGGGTTCCCTGCGGGAACAGGCTTGCCGAACTCGTCAGGCGGTCCCGTTCCCGCAGGGAACCCAAGCCGAAGGCTTCCACCGGAGGATGGAACATCCCCGCGACACAAATTCCCCGCGCCCACCGTATAAGCAGTCATAATGGAACCGATAACCGATACACCACTGACGCGCGAGGAAGTCGCCCGCACCATCGTTCGCGCGGCGTCGCCCGACGAGTTAGCCGAAGCACGCGCCCTGCGCGAGGCATATCTCCAACGCCACCCGCACGACGAAGAAATTCGCGCTTTGGATGAACTGCTCGATTCCTTAGCCGATGTCCTCCGACCGAAGGAAACGCAAACTGCCTCGACGAATACCCGAAAATGAGCGAAAAAATGAATACCGAAACGACACATAGTAATAGCGGGGGCGGAGCCGCCACCGCTTTCGATAATGCCCGAATGCGCCTCGACGCCGTGGCGCGAAAAATCAACCTTTCTCCCGATGTACTCGCCCAATTGCGCGAGTGCAAGCGCGAACTGTCCGTGCATTTTCCGGTCAAAATGGACGACGGTACGGTGAAAATGTTCGCCGGGTACCGGGTGCACCATAACGTCACGCGGGGACCGGCTAAGGGCGGGATTCGCTTCCACCCGGATACGGATCTGGACGAAGTCCGTGCCCTCGCCTTCTGGATGACCGTGAAATGCGCCGTGGTCAATATCCCGTTCGGCGGCGCGAAGGGCGGCGTCGCGTGTGACCCGTACACGCTTTCGATAGGTGAGTTGGAGCGGCTGACGCGCCGGTATACGTCCGAGATCGCCGTGCTTCTGGGACCGGAAAAAGACATCCCCGCGCCGGATGTCAACACGAACGGGCAGATCATGGCTTGGGTCATGGACACGTACTCGCAGGAAGCCGGACACACGGTTCCCGCCGTTGTCACGGGAAAGCCACTCGCGGTCGGCGGCTCCGAGGGACGCGTGGAAGCCACCGGGCGCGGCGTGGTGACAATCACCCGTGAACTGCTCCTGTCGCGCGGTGAGCAACTCCCGCACAGTACCATCGCCGTGCAGGGTTTCGGCAATGTCGGTGCCGTCGCGGCGGGCGGATTCTTCCGCGCCGGGGCACGCGTAATCGCCGTTTCGGACGTGCGCGGCGCGATCCATAACGCGGACGGTCTGGATATTATCGCGCTTCAGGAGTTCACGAAAAAGACCGGAAGCATCGTCGGGTTTCCCGAATCCGAGTCGCTCGACCCTGCGGACCTGCTGACCCTTCCGGTAGATGTTCTCGTCCCCGCCGCGCTGCAGGACCAGATCACCGTTGCCAACGCCGGGCAGATCCGCGCCCGTTATATCGTCGAGGGCGCGAACGGTCCCACGACGCCGCAAGCCGACGAAATCCTGAACGCGAACGGCGTGATCGTAGTCCCGGACGTGGTCGCCAACGCGGGCGGCGTCACGGTCTCCTACTTCGAGTGGGTGCAGGGCTTGCAGTCGTTCTTCTGGTCGGAGTCCGAAGTCAACGCCAAACTGGAGCAGATCCTGGTTCGCGCCTTCGGGCAAGTACGCGCCGCCGCCGAAAAACACAAAACCGACCTGCGCACCGCCGCGTATATCGTCGGCGTAGGGCGCGTCGCCGACGCGATCCAGGCGCGCGGAATTTATCCGTGAGTTCCGTCGAATCCTGACAGGAGTTACGCGGTTGCGTCCGGAACCTCTCCTCTGGCTCCCCCTCTCCTCGGAGGAGTGGGGGGAGGGGGG
>JAYULM010000535.1:0-1744 GCA_043763605.1 Armatimonadota bacterium
CGACGCGAAGCGTCTACAGCCGAAGGCTTCCACCGGAACCCTTTAGCGTCCGCATCAAGTCCGAAACAGCCGAAAACTCGCCTTACCTACTCCGGCGAATACTGTATCCGGAAGAGCCAGTAGAAGGTAAGCGCTCCAGTTCACCATTCGCGCGGCGCAGGATCGGCGTCTCATGTCCTACCGATGCTCACACGACCTCGCCCGTGCTCTCCTCCAGTGCTGTTACACGAAGAGGGAAAGCAGGAACGGCAGGATGGCGATCACGACGATCCCGGAGATGACCGGCGGCAGGAGGGCGGCACCGCGCTCCTGCCCCGGCGTCAGAAAGAGTATCAGCAGGTCAATCGCGCCGAACACCGCGAAGGCTAAACCGACCGCCGCGAACTGAATGCGGCGTGTGTCTCGAATTGGCGTCATAAGCGTCTCCCGTTACGGCGATACGCAACAGGTCAGTGGTTAGTGGTCAGTGGCTAGTGGTTAGAGAGTGGTGAACCGTTCGATTTGCGCAAACCTGACACTGACCACTGACGACTAACCACTGAGACTCACCCACGCTTCCCGCTTCGCCCCGTCATACAAGGCTTCCATCACCACGTTTCGGTACGCCGCTTCCTGAACCGTCACCAGGGCGGGCGATTTTTCGCCCGTCGTCAGAACGTTCAGAAACGCGTCGAGTCCTGCCGGAACGTCCGCGCCTGCCTCGGTGAACGGCTTGCGACCGTCCGTCCCCTCGCCGAACGCTTTTCCGGACAGGTAGAGTTGCCCGTTGAAAATGATCGCGTGCCCTTCCGTGCCGCAAATTTCCAGTTCGGCGGGGTCCGCGACATCGTTCCAGCCCGCCGCGAGCGTCGCCAGCGTGCCGCTTTTGAAGCGGAGCATCCCCTCGCCCCATTCGTCGCACCCGTAGCGGTTCGTGCCGTTCGACAGGTGCGCGGTCACGGTTTCCACCTCGCCGAACAGATACAACAGAATATCCAGTAAGTGCGTCCCGAGGTCGCCGAAGCCGCCGCATCCGCTTTGCGAAACGTCTGCCATCCACCGCCACTCACCGTCGAACCAGCCGCCGAGCGCGCCGCTATGGCAGTTGGAGCCGCGCGCACGGGTGATCGTACCGAACTTGCCGTCCGCGACTGCCTGTTTCAGAAACTGCATTTTCGCGTCGCCGCGCCGGAAATAGCCGGTCTGGAACAACACGCCCGCCGATTCGACCGCCGCTGCGATCACGCGGGCGTCCGTCGCCGCGATCCCGATGGGCTTTTCGATAAACAGATGCTTCTTCGCCGCCGCGAGCGGCAGAACCAAGTCGGCGTGTCGGTTGGTTTCCGAGCAGACGATCACGGCGGACACTTCTTTGTCGTTCACGACATCCGAAAGGTCGGTAGTCGCGGTCGCGCCGAGTTCCGCCGCGCGTTTTCCGGCGCGTTCGCCGTCGTGGTCGTACACGTATTTCACGGAAACGGTGTCCGCGTAGCGGTTCTTGATAGTGCCCATGAAGCCGGGTGTATGTATGTGCCCCGCTCCGACGAAGGCGACGGTAATTTTGCTCATTTGCTGATCCTTGTATCCTGACGGGCGCGTTGCCCCACCATTGTCTATCCTTCGTTTCGTGTTTTTACACGCCGTTTCCTTTTTTGTCCTACGCGGACGGCGCCAACGCATCGTTGGATCGGTTTCACCTGCGGTGCTGTATTTCTGTTTTGTGGTTCTGGTTCGTTCCTTTCCCGCGAGTTTGCCGGTTCGGGTT
>JAYULM010000536.1:0-24371 GCA_043763605.1 Armatimonadota bacterium
GACCCGCAGGGTCTACAGCCGAAGGCTTCGGGTGCCCTCCGGGCGGGAACGCTTTAGCGTCCGATCCGCCGTCCGACTACCGCCCGGACCGTCTCACCCTGCGGCGATCATCGGTGCACCGCCCGCGACGGGGGCGGCTTCGATCAGCGCGGGAGACGCCGGTGCGACCGGGACCGCCGGGGTTCCGGGGGCGGCGTCGTACTCATCGACCCGCAGGAAGACTTGCCGCACTACGTCCTCGGCACTGGTAAGCCCGGCACGCATCTTCAGGAGTGCGTCCTCGCGCATCGGAACCATCCCGGCGGCTTGCGCGGCACGGCGCAGGTCGGACGATGGGGCGCGGTCCATGATCAGCCGCGAAAAGTGCTCGTCCACGGAGACGACTTCGTGAATACCGATCCGACCTTTGTAACCGGTACCCTCACACTGCTGACAACCAACCGGGTGGAAAATCTTCTCATTTTGATTGATCGAAAGCAAAGCGGCATGTTGCGGCGTGGGCGGTCCCTGTCGGCGGCACTGCGGACACAACCGCCGCACCAATCGCTGGGCGACCATGCCGATTAGACCGGAGGAGATCAGAAACGGTGGTACGCCCATGTCGGTGAGACGCGTCACAGCGGTGGGCGCGTCGTTCGAGTGAAGGGTTGACAGGACCATGTGCCCGGTCATCGCGGCGCGGAACGCGATCTCCGCCGTTTCCGAGTCGCGCGTCTCGCCGACCAGAATCACATCCGGGTCTTGCCGCAGAATCGAGCGCAGTTGCCGCGCGAAGGTCAAACCGATCTTCTCGAACACCTGCGACTGGTTGACGCCGTCCATGTCATACTCGATGGGGTCCTCGCAAGTAACGATGTTGTTCGCCTTGTTCCGAAGTACATTCAGCGCGGAATATAACGTCGTGGTCTTGCCCGATCCGGTCGGCCCCGTCACCAGAAGCAAGCCGAGAGGTTGATGAATCAAACTCTCGAACGCGACCTTGTTGTGTGGGGAGAAGTCTAACCCGTCGAGCGGGCGGAACGACATCCCACGGTCGAGAAGTCGCATGACGACCTTTTCGCCGTACATGACCGGCAGAGTGGAAATTCGCAGGTCGATGGAGCGTCCGGTAAAGCCGATGGAAATGCGTCCGTCCTGCGGGAGTCGCTTCTCGTTGATGTCGAGTTCCGCCATGACCTTGATACGCGCGGCACAGACGTCCTGCAGGTCTTTGGGCAGATCGCGCCATGTGTGCAGAACGCCGTCGATGCGGAAGCGCACTTCGACCCGGTCCTTACGCGGCTCGTAGTGAATATCCGATGCGCCGACGCGGACCGCCTCGTTGATCATCATGTTGACCATCTGGACGGCGGGACCTTGCGCGGTCCCCTGCCCCGCCCCGGCGGTGGGGTCGGTGCCGGAAGGCGCGCCAGGAAATTGGGGTTGCTGGGACGGGTTGTTGAAGCGGGAATTGCCGAATGCCATTAGTGCGAAAACTCCTCGGGATGATTACTCTATTGTACGGCGTATCACGACGGGTTTCCTGCTTTGTTGTTTCTTGCATCAGGCAGTCACACCTACGATTGGTTGCTCCGGGTGGTCTTTGGAATACGCGCCGTCGTCAATGTGTGGCATAAATTTTCTGTGCTTTGCCGTGATAAAATCCCCCTTACTATGCCGAAATATGTTGCACCGAAGGGAACACATGACATCCTGCCCGCCGGTAGAGACCGTACGGACTGGGTCGAGGACATCGCGAAATGGCACTGGTTCGAAGGGATCGTGCGGGATGTTACCCGGATATATGGCTATCGGGAAGTGCGAACGCCCGCCTTTGAGCAGACCGACCTGTTTCACCGCGCCGTGGGCGAAGGAACCGACATCGTCACCAAAGAGATGTACGATTTCGCTACGAAGCCGGATAAGGACGGAAAATCGGACCACTATACCCTGCGCCCCGAGGGGACCGCGCCCGCATTGCGCGCTTACGTGGAAAATCGACTGTACATCGATCAACCCGTCAACAAGTTATATTACCTGTCGTCAATTTTTCGGTACGAACGTCCGACCAAAGGGCGGTACCGTCAGCACCACCAGTTCGGCGTCGAGGCACTGGGCGCGTCCGGTCCCGAGATGGATGCCGAAGTCATCGCGCTGGCACTTTTATTTTTCAAGCGTCTCGGAATATCTCGCCTGACATTAAAGATCAATTCGGTCGGCACGGTCGAGAGCCGGACGCAGTATGTATCTGCCCTGCGCGAATTCGCGGAACCGTTCCTCAGCGAGATGACCGAGGACAACCGCCGCCGCTATGAAACCAACGCGCTCCGCATGCTAGACAGCAAATCGGAACGGGATCAAGAGATATTATCGACGGCTCCCCTGCTTTCGGACTTTCTGGACGATGAGTCGCGGGCACACCAGGAAACATTGCTCGGCTATTTGGACGAACTGGATGTTGCTTATGAAGCCGACCCGCGATTGGTGCGTGGGTTCGATTATTACGTCAAGACCGCGTTCGAGATTCAGTCGCCCGATGTCGGGGCGCAGTCCGCGCTCGCGGGCGGTGGTCGATACGACAAATTGGTCGAAGGAATCGGCGGTCCGCCCACGCCTGGCATCGGATTCGGATTAGGCATAGAGCGAACTCTGATCGCGCTGGAGGCGTTGCGAGTAAGTGTCCCTGAAACGGCGGGGCCGACCGTTTTTGTGTGTCCCCTCGGAGACGCGGCGCGGAAGTACTGTGTCGGTCTACTGGCGTCGTTACGCGAATCGGGTATCGCCGCCGATGCCGACTACACCGGGCGGCGGATGAAAGGAATGTTGGAGCAGGCGAACACGTTACAAGCACGGTACGCCGCGATAATCGGCGACGAGGAAGTGGCGTCCGGCATCGTCAATCTACGCGACATGGCGACGAAAGAACAGGAATCGGTTCCGCTTTCTATACTTGCCGACCGCTTGAAGGAATAACCTGTGCCCCCGGACGGACGTATGCGCCGATCAATCCGTTTTACCGGTAGCACATCCGGCGAACAGTTTCCAACCATAAAAAGCGGGCGGCTCCCAGATGGGAGCCGCCCGCTTTCGTCATTTCTGACTACGGAAGAACGATAAAACCGTTCGGTCCGGAGACCGTGGCGAGCACCTGATCCGGGGTCTGGGTTTTGTCGATGCCGTTGTTGTCGTTGGCAAGCGGGGCGGTCGGAAGTGAACTGCCGAAGATCGTATTCTGTACCGCCGTGATTACCGCCGTATGGCGTGCCTCGGTGGCTTGGATACCGCCCGCGACCGCGAGATACGTTTTCGTCGCGAAGAACGGGATCGCGCCGAGATAGGCTTCGGTGCCGGTGGCTTCCACGACGCGGAGCAGGTCCACGATCCCGCGCCGGTCGAGCGAGGCGATATTGAAGTCGAACGTCGCTCCCCGAAGAGCCGTGTTGGTGATCGCCTGCGCCCCGAGTTGGCCGATCAGGAAATCGCGATGCTCCCGCTCGACCCGACCGAACTGTGCTACGTAAGCGACATCCGGCGCATTCGCCGCTATACCGAGTCCGGCGACGTTGACGCCGTTGATTCGTCCGCCGGTGGTCAGACGGGTCAATGCCTGCACATACAGGTCCGCCTCGGCTGCTTCGAGCGCGAGCGCGAAGTTCAATACTTTTATGTCCCCGGTGCCGGGGATGTCGTTGAATGTCAACGAAGGTTTGGTTGGCATGATATTTTCCTTGTGTTTTCCTTACGCGCCTACGATAAACGGTCGCACCGCCGCGAGAACCGCCGCCGGGTCCGAGAAGTATTGGAACGTGTCTTCCGAGATGCCGGTTCCGCTGTTCGGCGCGGCGGCTCCGTCGGTGACCCGCTTGCCGGTGACGACGCCAGGGATGCTGTAAACCGGTCCCGGGTTGAGTCCGAGAACATAGGCGATTGCGCCGGAGTGGCGCGCTTCGGTCGAGTGGATCGCGACAGCCGTTGTAACGAGTGCCTTGTCCTGCGGTGTGTTAAAGTCCATGAATCCCGCCGCGCCGAGATAGGCACGGACGCCGGTCTCCTCGACCGCGTATAGGGCTTGCAAGATAGAGCGCAGATCGTTCCCCGCGCCCGCCGGGAGTTGATACCCGCGAAAGTTCGGCGTCGTTACGGGGGCACCGAACGATGTCAGGGCAGTCCGCAGGAAGTCGCGGTGTGCCGCTTCGACGAAGGCATATTGCACGAGGTAAAGGAACCCGGCGTTCGCCGCACCGGAGGGCAAGCCGCCCGCCCCGACGCTGAGTGCATAGTTGCCGGTCGAAGAGCCGGAAGGGACCGACTCCAGCGGGGCGTCGAGGCTACGACCGGACGCCGCGTTCAACGCCTGTCGATACAGGTCCGCTTCGAGTATTTCGAGCGTGAGAGCGTAATTCAACACAACTTCGTTGATGTTGCGTCCCAGGATTCCCGGGAAGGTGCTTCGTGTGCTCTGAAGAAAGCCCGCACTGTCGTCGTCGTCGTCGCCGCCGCCGCCGCATGCAATGTTCGTGGAAGCGAGAAGGCTCGCTGCCGCGATGCCCAATCCCGCCGCTGTCATCCGCGTGAAAAACGCGCGGCGTGACACGGGGTTTCGACGTAACTCGTCGAGATCGTAAGTCGTTTCGTTCACTACTGTTCCTTTCGCGCCCGCCGGAACCAGTTTCCGGCGGGCGGTCTTCTAATTGATGGAGGATAAATTAGCACTTTGGTGTGTTTCGCCATACAGCGAGAGTCCTGACCGGTTTTCCCATTACGCAAAAATGTTAAACATGGTACGTTTCCTGCATCCCCAGCGTTTTCTGTGCTGTATGTCGCTCATGCCACGCACGATGTTGGCATCGGTTTGTAATATCGGTTAAAATTTACGCAACAAGGTACTTCTATCCATGAGTTTTATGTCGCTAAAGTTTTCAGAGGATCACGCGTTCATATCCCCGGACGCGCTGGAGATCGCACAACGGTTGCGTGATCTGAAACCGTATCAGCCAGGAAAACCCATAGAGGAGGTCAAGCGCGAGTTCGGCATCACCGGCGAGATAGTCAAACTTGCCTCCAATGAGAACCCGCTCGGACCCTCGCCCGCCGCGCTACAGGCCCTGTCGGAAGCCCTGCCTCGTCTCGCGCTCTATCCCGACGGCGGTTGCCACGATTTGCGGCACGCGGTCGCCGAGAGTCTCCACGTTTCACCGGAAATGCTGATTTTCGGCAACGGTTCCGATGAGATCATTCACCTTCTGGGTCTGACATTTCTGGAAGCGGGCGACGAGATGGTGATCGGCGACCCGACATTCGTTCTGTACGAAGCGGCGGCGACACTCGCGGGTGCCCGTTCGGTCAAAATCCCGCTCACTCGCCCGGGACTGGTACATGACCTGGATGCGATGGCGGACGCCGTGACGGAGAAAACGCGTCTTGTTTTCGTCGCGAATCCGCACAACCCGACCGGCACTATCGTCGAGGACCGCGCCGCGATTGACCGCTTGCTCGCTCGGTTGCCTTCTCGTGCGATACTGGTGCTGGACGAAGCGTACGCGGAGTACGTGTACCACCGCCCGAATTTCCCGAAGGCTCTGGACTACATCCATGCGGGCGCACCGGTGATCGGACTTCGCACATTCAGCAAAATGTATGGATTGGCGGGTCTACGTGTCGGCTTCGGTGTCGCCGACGCGAAACTGATCGCGCTGATGAATCAGGCGCGATCCCCTTTCAACGTCAACTTAGCCGCACAGGTCGCCGCGATGGCGGCGATTACGGATTCCGCGTTCGTGAAAAAGTCGCTCCAAACCAACACCGACGGGCTGGCGCAGTTTTACGCCGGTTTCGAGCGGTTGGGTCTACCGTATATCCCCTCTTTCGCCAATTTCGTGCTCGTGGACACCCGGCAGCCCTGCCGCGAAGTGTTTATCGCACTGTTGAAAAAGGGCGTCATCGTGCGAACGGGCGATGTGTTCGGTTTGCCGACATTCCTTAGAGTCACCGTCGGGACCGCCGCGCAGAATGAGCGATTTTTGCGATCACTCGAAGAGGTACTCGCGACATTTTCCCGTGGAACTTCGGCGTGATAGCCGATGTTGCAAAAGATGTGAAACCGAAACCGATCGCACCCGGCAAACGACATTTCTGGCTATGGTCCGTGTTGTTGCCCGCGCTGACCGGCGCGCTGATCACCACGGCACTTCTCTATGTTCCGCCTGCCGGTTGGGGGTCGAACGACGTTGAAACCGGTGCCCATCCCGGCTACCCGGATCTTCGACCGCGCACCTACGATTCTTCCCCCCGGAACACGTTGCAGTTCGCGGCGGCGGCGGCGAACGGTATTCGCAACTGGAAAGTGACGAAACGCGACGAGGAAACGGGGAAACTTTACGCGGAGGTGCGTACGGCTCTCCCACTATTCACCGACGATGTGACGGTGACGGTAGCCCCGACCGAAACGGATGGCGATGCGTCCCTGGTAACGATACGCTCCCGTTCCCGCGTCGGGCAAGGCGATCTGGGCGAAAACGCCCGTCATATACGTGCCCTGCAAGCCGCGATGGACGATAAACTCCCCCGATTGGATTGACTCCATGACGACCCAGTCCCGCGAAGTCGCGGTTGTCACTTTCGAACGAGATCGCGCGACGGATCGTAGCGACTCCGTTGCCACGGAGGAACCGCTGGAGATCCGCGTACGGACCGCACGTGGTGTCCCTTTCTCTGTGGCAATTACGATGCGCACTCCGGGCCACGATGGCGAACTCGCCGCCGGTTTTCTATGGGGAGAAGGATTGCTGAACAATCCGTCGCAGTTGGTTCGCGAGGATGCGGGCGGTCCCCTTCAACCGGGCGGGTTCCGCAATGTCATCACGCTCACACTTGCCGGGGACGAATTGCCACCGATGGATGACACGGCACGCCGTTTTTATATGACTTCCTCGTGCGGGGTTTGCGGGAAAGCGTCGCTCGAAGCCATCGAATCGCGGCGGCCTTTCGAATTCGTCCGGCGTGAACCGATCTGGAAATCCGCGACGATAACTACCCTCTCCGACACATTGCGTGCGGCACAGGAAACGTTCGAGCGCACCGGGGGACTGCACGCTGCGGGACTTTTCGATACGGACGGTATACTGCTGACTATTCGCGAGGATGTCGGGCGGCACAACGCGGTGGATAAAATCGTCGGGGCGGCAGTTCGCGACCGGACGTTGCCGCTTTCACGGTCGCTGTTGTTTGTCAGCGGACGCGCTTCCTTCGAACTGGTACAAAAGGCGGTCATGGCGGGGATTCCCGCACTCGCCGCCGTCGGGGCACCGTCCTCGCTCGCGGTATCGCTGGCACGCGACGCGGGACTCACTTTACTGGGATTTGTTCGCGGAGAGCGATTTAATATATACGCGGGCGACGAACGGATCACGCGACGATGAGCAACAAAACGGAAATTTCGGCGCAACCGCCGGTCGAAACAACAGAGCCGCGCATCGGCGAACGGGAAACTGTCGCGAGCGGTCTCCCGGCTATCGTGCAAACGATGCGCTTCGGACTCGGGGAAATGGGCGCGGGACGGACGCTCAAGACGCTGACGACGATCAACCAGAAGAACGGGTTCGACTGCCCGTCGTGCGCGTGGCCCGACCCGGACGACCACCGGTCGCATGCCGAGTTTTGTGAGAATGGCGCGAAGGCTGTGTCGGACGAAGCGACTACCGCGCGAGTAACGACCGAGTTCTTTGCCCGACACAGCATCGCCGAACTTTCCCAGCAGTCCGATCACTGGCTCGGGAAGCAGGGTCGCCTGACGCGCCCGATGGTCCGCGAACCGGGGAGCGACCATTACGTGACTATCTCGTGGGACGATGCGTTCGCGCGGATCGCCGACAGCCTGAATGCACTTTCCTCCCCGGACGAAGCCGTTTTCTACACGTCGGGGCGTACCTCGAACGAGGCTGCGTTTCTGTACCAGTTGTTCGTCCGTGAGTTCGGCACCAACAATCTTCCCGACTGCTCCAACATGTGCCACGAGTCCAGCGGCGTCGGCATGGTCGAGACCGTCGGGATCGGCAAAGGGACAGTGCGGTTGGAAGATTTTCATCTTGCCGACACGATTTTCGTGATCGGGCAGAACCCCGGTACCAACCATCCACGTATGCTGACCGCTCTTCAGGAGGCAGCGCGACGCGGGGCAAGAATCGTGTCGATCAACCCGCTCCAGGAAACCGGGCTGATGCGTTTCAATCATCCGCAGGAAGTCTGGAATCTGCTCGGGCACGGCACCGCGATTGCGTCACTGTTTCTGCCGGTGCGCATCAACGGGGATGTCGCCCTGCTCAAAGGCATCATGAAAGAGATGCTTGATGCCGACGACGCGTCCGGCGGCAAACGATTCGACTACGTATTTATCGCGGAGCGCACCTCCGGGTTTGCGGCGTTCGCGGACGACTTGCGGCAAACACCCTGGGAGGAGATCGTAAACGGATGCGGGATAGACCGCGAGCGTATCCGCGAAGCCGCGCACATCGCGTTGGGTTCCAAACGGATGATCGTTTGCTGGGCGATGGGACTCACTCAGCACAAGAACGGCGTCGCGAATATTCAGTCCGTGGTGAACTTCTGTCTGCTCGGTGGGCATATAGGGCGTCCTGGCGCGGGCTTGTGTCCCGTGCGCGGTCACTCCAACGTCCAGGGCGACCGCACGATGGGCATTTACGAGAAGCCGAACGGCGCGTTTCTCGACGCATTAGGAGCGGAGTTCGGGTTCGCGCCGCCCCGAAGCCCGGGTTTCGACACGGTCGAAGCGATACAGGCGATGCACGACGGCGCGGGGAAAGTCTTTTTCGGGATGGGCGGCAACTTCCTTTCCGCGACTCCGGACACGGAATACACGGCGAAGGCACTGCAACGGTGCAAACTCACGGTGCAGGTTTCAACCAAACTGAACCGGGCGCATCTGATCACCGGCGAAACCGCATTGATCCTCCCCTGCCTCGGGCGTACCGAGCGGGATCGCAACGAAGTCGGGGAACAGTTCGTCACGGTCGAGGATTCGATGGGTGTGGTCCATGCGTCGCGCGGCGGGTTGGAACCGGCGTCACCGGAACTGCTTTCCGAAACAAATATCGTGGCGCGTCTCGCCCGTGCGACGCTCGGCGGGCGCACGAAAACGGACTGGCAACGATTAGGAACAAATTACGACCGTGTCCGTGATGCTGTCTCACGTGTCATCCCCGGTTTCGACAACTACAACCGGAGGGTTCGCGAGCCGGGCGGTTTCTACCTTCCGAACGGTCCCCGCGAAGGAAATTTCCCGACCCCCTCCGGCAAAGCGCAATTCACCGTACATCCACTTCCCCGCCACGACCTGCTACCGGGCCAGTTTCTGCTGATGACCCTTCGGAGCCACGATCAGTTTAACACCACGGTCTACGGGTTGGACGACCGGTATCGCGGCGTGTATGGCGGTCGGCGTGTCGTCTTCTTAAACGCCGACGATATAAAGGATGCCGGTCTCGCACCGGAGCAATGGGTGGATATTACCAGTCACTTCGACGGCGAAACGCGCACCGGGCATCGCTTCAAAGTGGTCCCCTACGATCTTCCCCGCCGCTGCGCCGCCGCCTACTTCCCGGAAGCGAATGTGCTCGTGCCGCTAAACCAGAAGGCGGACCGTAGCAACACGCCCGCGTACAAATCGGTTGTGGTCACTTTCACGCCGCATACGGGAGAGTAGTCCAGCGACCGATCATCGTGCAGTCGCTTCCCGCTGAAGCATTTCCATCGTTCGCCAGCCCTGTCGCTCCGCGCGTAACAGGGCGATAAGCCGCCCCATCTCGGCGCGTAGCTCCCCCACTTCGGCGCGCAGGAGCGCGATCTCGCCTCCCTGCGCCGCAAGAGTGCTCTGTATCCCGGCAACCCGGTCCTCCTGCGTGACTGCCCGCCTTCTTTCGTGCGGCGTGTGTGTCCGTGCCAACTCCTGCCGGATGGTGGCACTGGGAGCACCCGCTTTCTTTCGCTCCGTGATCAATTTCAGCGTTTCAATCGTGCCCGTATCATACCGCCGCCGTCTCCCCTCCCCTATCGCGGGCAGAAACTCCTCGAACTCATCCCGATACAGGCGGACGGTGCTTTCGGGGGCGTCTAAACGCTCGGATATCTCTTTTAATGTCATTGCTTTATTGTGTTTATTATCCTGTGTCTCCATATTTTAGTTGTTTTGATTGCGTTTACACCGCATCGTTGCGCCAATTTCTATACCGGTTTGAGTAACACAATAAACATTATGATACTCTCAGGGAAATCATTAGTCTAAAACAGGTTCCGCGTAAAACCGTCCCAAATGCTTTCAGGACCGCGTGACCTTATTTCGCAGGCATTCTAATGTTTCGTGAACGGACCCATTTACACGCTCTGAACGTGGGCTTCTTCGTATCGCTGAAATAATTTCACGAGTAGACTCGCGTTGCTTTCTGCATTGACAGCACACCGCGTAGTGACTATAAATGACAGCCCTCCAAAAACTAAAGCGGCGGCACAGGAGAACCTAATTATGCAACGAGTCGTTCCTGCCCTTCGGATAACAAATTACGCCAAGAGCAAGGCGTTCTACCTTAACGACCTCGGCTTTCAATTCGACGGCGAACACCGCTTCGGACCTGACTTCCCCGCGTTCATAATGATAAGCCGGGATGGCATGGAGATCAACCTCACGGAACACGCAGGCGACTGCGAGGTCGGGGGACTGGTGCATTTCTATGTGCCTGACGTCGATTCCTGATACGAGGAGTTGCAGAGCCGGGGCGTCCGCGTCAAGCACTCCCCGAACGAGCGCATCCCCGGATTGCGCATGATGACCGTGGTAGATCCCGACGAGAACCAGTTGCGTATCTGCACGATGCTGAATCCATAGTCAGCGCGCAACTCCCTGTTAGCAACACAGGGAAGGGGCGGACGACCGCGTTGCTGGCGGTAACTGAGTTCCCGCTGCTCTCTCTGGTCCGTGTCGATACGGTCCTCCATCACCTGTCACCACTTGCGTGGGAAAACATCAAACTGAGCGGCGACTATGCCTGGCGACAGAGCAAATCGGTCGGACGGGGCAAATCCGGACCCCTACGACCGTTCGTGAACCATTAACGTACGATTTTTTCCGTTGCGTGAGCGCACCCCAAAAACTGCACATCTCTCAGTTTCAGAGGATGGGGAACCGGACAACCTAAGAAAAATTCCGGCGGAAAACAAGTGATTTCCGTGACCATAGTCTCGACCGCGAAGAGTGGGAGAACGCCCAACTATACGGTTCTGGCGCGATGGGCAGAAAATCCCAATGTCCTGTAGCCCCTGCGAATGAGGCCGATACGCTTAATTTCCGGGAACCGACCGGACAACAAGGTCGTTAAGTAGCGGCGACGGGCAGAAGTCGCCCGCCAGTTCCCACCGCGAAAGGTCCTGTCATGTTAAAGCCCTCCGTATCCGTTACTGCCGCCGTTATGGTCGCGCTGTCCACCTGTGCCGCACCCGCATCTGCGCAAGACTGGGCGCAGTGGCGCGGACCCGGTCGGGACGGCAAAGTGACCGGATTCCGGGTTCCGGCGCAGTGGCCCGCGCAACTTAAGAAGCGCTGGACAGTTACGGTTGGAGAAGGACATTCCTCCCCCATTGTGGTCGGCAACCGGGCGTTTGTCACTACCCGCCGGGACGAGGATGAGTACACGCTCTGCGTGGATCTAGCGAACGGAAAGACTGTCTGGCAGAGCGTCATCGCCGCTCCGTTCGATAGTGTCATCTTTCCCGCCCGACGCCTTGGCAAGTCCCCGCGCGCCACCCCGCTTTACAGCGGCGGTAAACTCTATACTACGGGAGTCGGTGGTCTGCTGACCTGCTTCAATGCGCCTACCGGCAAAATCCTCTGGCGGCGAGACTTCGCGACGGAGTTCAACGTTCCGATGCCCATCTGCGGTGCCGCCCTCTCGCCACTCGTGGACGGAAAGAAAATCTACATCCATGTGGGGCAGGACACAGACGGGGCGTTCCTTGCACTGGACAAGGACACCGGGAAAACTATCTGGTCCTGGAAGGGAGAGGGGCCAGGTTACTCCTCCCCGGTTCTCGCGACCATCGCCGGGAAGCGGCAGATAATCACCGCCGCTCACAATAACTGGATCGGTCTTGACCCCGTGAACGGCGCGTTGCTCTGGAAAGTCTATGTCCGCCAGAATATGTTCAACCACAACTCGATTACCCCGCTGGTCGTCGGCGACCGCATCGTCGGCGGCGGGAATCAAAGGCCGACGTTCGTCCTGCAGGTGAAGCAAAGCGGGGCAGTGTGGTCCGCAGAGAAGGTATGGGAGACGCGCGATGTCACTCTCTCAACGTCCAGCCCGCTGCTCTACGGCACCCACCTGGTCACGGTAAACGAGAAGCGGCGCGGGCAGATCACCTGCATGGACCTGGCGACCGGGAAAACGACGTGGATGTGCGACGGCAACAAGGGGGAAAACGTCAGCCTCTTCGATGTCGGCTCCTCTGTGCTCGCATTCACCAGTAACGGCGACCTGTTCGTTTACGCCAAGAGCGGTGTCTTGCTTGTAGAGAAGGCAAAATATATCGTCGCGGACGGTGCCACCTGGGCTAGTCCGGCTATCTCCCGCAACCGACTTCTCGTGCGCGGCGCGGAGTCATTGACGCTCTGGGAGGTTCCCGCTAAACCCTGACGCGTTTGTCCCGAACTACATGGTGATAAAAAAGACCCCACCGCCAGTTCAAAGGCGGTGGGGTTTTTCTGCTTATCTACTCTACCGAATGCATCAGCGACCGGACATCGCCCCGTCCGCGCCCGCCATGCCGTTGTAGGCTTCTTCCCCGTGCTGGGTCTGGTCGAGACCGAGGTCTTCTTCCGCTTCCGTCGCACGCAGGATGCCGGCCGCTTTCAGGATACCGGCGATCAACATGGTACCCACTACAGCGATGACAACTGCGATTCCGACGCTGGTCAATTGCTTCATCAGCAGAGTCATGCCCCCGCCGTTCATCAGACCATTGATCGGGTTCGCGGCATCAACCGCGAGAGAGGCCGGGTTGACACTCGCCTTGGCGAATAGACCTACCGCAATGGCTCCCCAGATTCCGCCGACACCGTGAACACCGAATACATCGAGAGTATCATCGTACCCAAACTTGGACTTCAATTTGATAGCGAAGTAGGAGATCACGGAGACCGCGCCGCCGATGATCAACGCCGCACCAACGTCAACGAACCCGGCGCACGGCGTAATCGCGACAAGACCGGCGACGGCACCAGTAGCGAAACCGAGAGCTGTTGGCTTGCCAATGGCGAACCATTCGATGATGATCCAGACCAGTCCTGCGGTTGCGGCAGCGACATGCGTCGTCATGAATGCGGCACCGGCGAGTCCGCCAGAACCGAGTGCCGAACCCGCGTTGAACCCGAACCATCCGAACCAGAGCAGCGCGGTGCCGATCAGGGTCATTGGCAGGTTATGTGGACGAGTATCGTCCTTAGCGGTGAGTTTGCGCTTGCCGAGAATGATCGAAAGCACCAACGCCGACACGCCCGACGAGATATGGACCACCAAACCGCCCGCAAAGTCCCAAGCTCCCAGGTTGAAGATGTATCCGCCCTCCCCCCAGACCATGTGCGCGAGCGGAATGTAGACGATGAAATGCCACATCGAAATAAATGCGATGTACGCACCGAACTTCATCCGGTCCGCGATGGCACCGGAAATCAGGGCGGGCGTGATGATCGCAAACATCAACTGATAGAACGAAAACACCTGATGCGGCATCGTGTACTTCGTCCCATTTAGCGCGAAGGTTGTCTGTTCGACGCCCTTGAGCATAAAGTAGTCTGTCCCTCCGTAGAAGGGACTACCGGGTGCGAATGCGAACGAGTACCCACAAATGACCCAGAAAATCGTGATTATCGAGAGCGCGATAAACGACTGCATGAGTGTATTCAACACGTTTTTCGTGCGAATCATACCCCCGTAGAACAGCGCAAGTCCTGGTGTCATTAACATCACGAGCGCGGACGACGTTAGCATCCACGCGGTATCGCCGCTATTGACATCCGGTAATGCGTCCGCTGCTGGAGCGGCTGCGGGTGCCGCCGCCGGATCCTGTCCGAAGGCGAGTGCCGGGAGTCCGACCGCCGCCGTTAACAATGCGGCACGTAGCAATCCCCGTTGCCAGCCGCCAAACTCCGATCCGTCCTTGAATAGTCGCATTTGTATCCTCCTCCGAAAGGTATGGCGGGACCGCTATCAGCGGATCGCGCCGGGAAGGTTGTCGCAAGCGACGCCGGTTGCGAAACGTATGTACTGTGTGCCCCCGTCCGTATCGGTGCACGGTTCGCGGGGGAATAGAACAAACTTAAACGGCGTCCGCGTCGCGCTCACCGGTACGAATCCGGACGACGCCGGAAACCGGTATCAGGAAGATTTTTCCGTCGCCGATCTCGCCGGTTCGGGCGGATGTCACGATGGCGTTCACAATCGGCTCCACTTCGGAGTCCGCAACCACTATCTCCAGTTTCACTTTCTGAAGAAGGTTGACCGTATACTCCGCCCCGCGGTAGTGTTGCGTGAAGCCTTTCTGCTTGCCGGAGCCGCGCACTTCCACCACGGTCATGCCGGAAACTCCGAGATCATCCAGAGCGGATTTCACCTCGTCCAGGCGTTGCGGACGAATAATCGCTTCGATCTTGACCATTTGCGTAATCCTTTCGTCGTTGTTTGCCCGGTAACGCCGGGCATTATGCTGTCGGTTCGCGGAACGAACCCGTGTTTCGGCGAGATGTCCCGCCGTTTTATAGAGGCGGGCAGCCTTGCCACCCGCCCCCAATTCCGTTGATTAGAAAGAGAATACCTGACCGATAGTGAACGTGGTCTGATTCTTGCTGAGGCTGTCGGCCTTTTCCTTCTCGAAGAACCGATCACTGGCGAAGTCGTATCGGGCTTCGACGATGGTTCGGGCGTTCGGGAAGATCGCTACTTTCGGCTCATAGGAGAGCGTCACGCTACCGAGGCTCGCCTTGTCGTTCGCTTTGTTCGGGTTGACAATTCCCGCGCCGATGGACGAATCGCCCAGGATGAACGTCCCCTTCGTGTCCGCCATGTATTCGGCACGAATCCCGAGCGGTCCGAAGATTCCGTAAACGGCCGCGCCCGCGAAACTGTAAGTTTTGTTGGCGTCGTCTTTACCGAAGCGGTACAACCCCTCGAAAACGAACTTGGTGGTCGGGTTGACCTGGTTGGTATAGATCAGGTCCAGCACACTTTGCTGGCGCGGCACGGTGGTCGTCGGTGTGTTTTCCGAGTCGAACACTCCGATGTCGGCGAGGTTTTCACGCGACCCCAACCCGTTGAGGACCAGAGACGAGGTCGCCGACGGCAAATAAGCGATCTGGAAACCCGGCGCGAGGTCGCGGTTGCCGTCGTCTGTTCGACCGTTGTATCGGTTGTAGATATAGCCGTTCACGGTCAGCCGGGACGACACCGGGTACGATGCCCGTACACCGGCGTTATAGAACGGACTCGGGATGCCGAACAGGTAGTTGTGCGAGAAGAAATTGTTGGTTCCGATCTCGACCGTCTCGTAACCAACGTGCGTCTCGAATTGTCCCGCGTCGAACTTCAGTTCGCGGGTGCCGATGGGAATGAGCATCGTGCCGTAGGCTTCGAGCACGTTGTTGGTGTCGAGATCGGGCCCGATAAAGTTGAAGCGGGACACTTCGCCTTCGATGAGTTTGATCACGAAACCGGTACGGCTTTCCGGGGTAGCGGCTTTGGCGATCTGAATTTCGGCAAGGTTGAGCGAGAACTGCCCCTCGCGCCGGTTGAAGTAGTACAGTTTGTTCTGATGAGTGTTCGGTTCGTTGAAGTTGAGCGTGTAGTTCGCTTCGATGACACCGGTTACAACTACCCCTGGGGCGGGAGATTGTACCGGTGCCACCGCTTCGGGTGTACCTTCGGATGTCGGTTTGGCGGTGTCCTGAGCGAAAGCGGATCCGCCGAACAGGGAAAGGGATGTCAGCGCGAGTGCGGACAGCAGGGCGCGATAGCGCGGGGCGCGGGTTTGGCACATGGGATTACGAAAGCCTCCAGAGCATGATTGGGTTTTGGGATTTTGCAGACACATTGCTTCCGACGCACCGTTTAAAAACGAAGTCGCTCTCGCCCCGTTCCCTCCGAAAGGTCGAACGGTGTTCGAGTCGGTCGAATCTTCCCGGCGCGGGGAATCGAAATGCTTGCTGTTTAGAATGCAAAACAAGCGGACAAGTTACACATTCCTTGTTTTGCCTGTTTGCGACGATTGCGATATGAATGTAATATCCGGTCGGTGTTCGGAAAACGGTTCTATCTATCCGGCGAGTTCGCTGGCGGTGATGATTGCGCGGGCGATTTCGTGCGATGGCTTACTTAGTGCCGTACTTTGCGTCTGTATCCGATAGAACGCCTCGCGTTCGGTCAGACCGTGTTTCTCCATCAGTATCGCCTTGGCACGACCGACTAATTTGCGCGCTTCCATCCGCTCGTTCAGCGTCTTGATTTCGGTTTCGAGCGTGACCAGTTCCTTGAAACGTGCCACCGCGATGGCGATAACGGGTGCGAGATCCGAGAGCCGCAACGGCTTGGACAGGAAGCCCATCGCCCCGCTCGCGTCTAATATGGCTATCGCATCGGCGGTCGCGTTGCCCGAGAACAGGATCACCGGGCAGACCCGCTCGGTGGAGAGGGTCCGCGCTACGTCCAGCCCTGACAACGGGGAACCGAGGACGATGTCCATCAAAAGCGCGTCCGGTTTCAAGGAACGTGCCAGAGATAATGCTTGTCCTCCATTATCCGCTTCACCGGTAACGGAATGACCGATTTCCATGAGCATGGTACGCAAATGGAGTCGGGCGGCCGGATCGTCATCAACAATCAGCACATTGGCATGTCGCACGTTGATAGATATTTTCCTAATTGAACAAAAAAATTGAAAGTGAATTGCGACGATAGCGAAAGCATCCCGGCGCAAACACACAGCAACAACAACTACCCGAGCGGACGCTTCGACGACGAGTGCGACCGTATAAAGAACGAAACCGCCTAAAGGCAGACCCGGAGTCTGCACGCCGACACTCGAAGTGACGGCTACCTATGCTTGAAAAAACGACGGCGGTGTCGGTGCTGTTGCCCGTGTATCGGGGTATCCTGAGTGGTGTGGGAAAACACGCCACGGAGAACGTTGGAAGTTCGCGCCGCGCCCCGATGTACGATGGAGAGCAAGGGAGCAGCGTTTGGATTTTGCCCATTATAAACGCCGTTCCCAACTCTGTCAAGAGCAAATCAACATTAAGACAGTGTTAAGAAAAATTATTTCGGATTTATTTTTTCCTGCACGAAGGCTGACTCTCCCTACTACCGCCGCCTCATGTGGGACCCGGCGGGGGAGAAAGCGACGGACAACCCGACGCCACCACCCGCTTCCCCGCCTTGGAACAGTCGTTCGCGTTGCCGGGTCTGATTTCCCGTGCTACAATCCGCCCGTGCAAGCCGCTTTTTCGCCGTGACATCAACTGCTACCACCAGCCCCCATAATCTCGCGAAACTCCCCTTCGGCGATCTACCCGCCCCGATCCTGACGCCGCCAACCCTGCCGATGTTTCCCCCGCAATTGCAGGTAGGCACGTTCGAGGGACCACTGGATCTCCTCCTGCATCTGGTGCGGCAGGGGCGCATGGATATTTTCGATCTCCCCGTCGCGCTCCTATGTGATCAGTACATTCGGTATCTCAATACGATGGAAGAGTTGGACCTGTCGGTCGCAGGCGAATTTATCGTGATGGCAGCGACTCTGATCGAAATCAAATCACGGCTGCTCTTGCCCGCGCCGCCGAAACCCGATCCGCCGGAATCCGGTGCCCCCTCCGAAGATCCCCGTGCCGCACTGGTGCGCCAGTTGCTCGACTATTCCCGGTTCCAGGCGTTGTCCCAAACCCTGCGCGACTGTGAGGGCGAGACCCGCAAACTCTACTTTCGCAATCGCGTCGAACTGTCGGGCGAGTATCGGGTCCCCCCGAAATTCGGCGAACTGTCGGCGGACGCATTATTGCGTACGCTGGAGCGGATGCTCAGTGAGGTCGGGGCGGGTGAGCGGCAGATCACCAGCGTACGACGTCAGAAGATCACGCTCCGCATGAAAATGCGCGAACTGTTGACCGCTGCCGAGAGAGCAGGCGCGGACGGCGTTTCGCTCGAATCGTTGCTGCCTGCCGCGCCATTTCTCCTACTGGACATCGTGTTGCTTTTTCTCGCCCTGCTCGAACTGCTCAAAGGCGGCGAAGTGCGGGCGTTTCAGGATCATTTTTGCGGCGAAATACGAATCCACCGCGTGAGTGTCGGCGAGGAGCGGGAAACAGATGGGGATGGCGACGATGCTACGAACCGATGAAACGGCGCGGATCATCGAGGCGTTGCTTTTCGCGTCCGGCGATCCGCTGACGGTGAAGGAATTGGTGAAGGCGACCGATACAGACAACGAGACCGTGGGAATCGCCCTCGGAGAACTGCGCGACCGTTACGACCGCGTCGAATCCGCGTTGCAGGTCGTGGAAATCGCCAACGGCTACCAGATGGCAACGCGCCCTGTTTACGCGCCGTATATAGGGAAACTGCTTGCGCCGCATGCGAATCGACTGTCGAAACCGGCTCTGGAAACGGCGACGATCATCGCCTATCGTCAGCCCTGCACGCAGGCGGAAATCGAGGCGGTGCGCGGAGTTGGATCGGACGGAGTATTGAAAACACTTGTTGAAAGAGAACTGATCGCCGAAGCAGGGCGCAAACAAGCACCCGGTCGCCCGTTACTGTACGCGACGACGGCACAATTCCTGCACTATTTCGGATTGTCCTCGCTCGACGAACTCCCCGCCCTTGAAGACGACGAGGAGGCGCAATCCGACGACCGGGACGCGGCAGAAACCGCGTTGATCGCTGCCGGAATGGGGAATGACTCAACGACATGAAACACGGATTTTCCCTCACTCTCCTCGCGATTTCGCTCGCCCTGCCCACATGCGAGGTGCAAGCCCGCCCCCGCCCCCGCGCGAGTGTTGCCACCAAAATCGGTGACCCGACCAAATTGCCCCTCGACAAGGCACAGCGGCTGGTGAGTACGGTGCGCATCCCGGGGTTTTATGACCCGGCGAATCTTGCCCGTGTGCCCATCGTTTCGTCGAAAGCAGTGGCACTGATGGACGTTGCGACCGGCGAAATCCTCTGGACAAAGAACGCCGGTCAGAAACTCTATCCGGCATCCACCACGAAAATCATGACCGGGCTTCTGCTCGCCGAAAAGACCGAGCCGAACGATATTGTCACCTGTTTGAACGTCAAGATTCGTGACATCGAAGCGAGTTCGCTCCATATTCAGCCCTGGGAGAAGTTCACGAGCCGCGACTTGCTGTACGGCACGATGTTGCGGAGCGCGAACGACGGATCGGTCGTGATCGCCGAGCATATCAGCGGGTCGGTCGCTAAATTTGCGGATCTGATGAACGCACGCGCCACCGAAGCGGGGGCGACGAACACCCATTTCACCAACCCGAACGGGTTGCCGGACCCCGATCACTATACGACCGCCCACGACCTCGCGTTCATCACCCGCGCCGCGCTCGCCAACGAGCGTTTCCGGGACGCGGTGAAGGTGCGGAAACGGGCAATCTCCCGGTCGAAATCCACGGACAGGGTTGTCGCGTCGAAGGCGAAAACGTTCTACGAAACATTTCCGGGAGCGGACGGCGTGAAAACCGGCTACACCCGCGCGGCGCGCCATTGTTTCGTCGGCTCGGCGACGCGCGGCGGTCGGCAACTGATCGGCGTGGTTCTGGGTGCGTCGGACAACGCGACGGGCGAAACCGCGACCGTGTTGGGGTGGGCGTTCCGTCGATTCCCCACCATCCTTGCTATGAGAACCGGGGAATCCGCACCGCCGGTCGCCGTTCTCAACGCGGCGAGTCCGACCGTGCGCGCCGTAGCGGGCGCGGACCTCGTCACGTTCAGTGACGCCACGCGTCCCGCGCCCGTGGTGCAAACCGTCGCCGAAGCCACCCCCGGTTTGTCCGCTCCCATCGGGCGGGGGCAGGAGATCGGGCGACTGATTGCGCGCGTGGACGGCGTAGATCGCGGCAGTGTGCCGCTACTCGCCGACGAAGACCTGGCGGTCGCACCGGTCGTCGTCGCGTCGCGGAAAGCAGGAAGTGTCCTCGGTTCCGTCGGGAAAATCTTCCTGTGGGCGGTGGGCGCGGGAGCCGTCTTTCTGATAGGATTAGCCTGTTATGGAACAGCGACTACAAAAAGTGCTCGCCGCCGCCGGAATCACCTCGCGCCGCAAGGCAGAGGAGTTGATTTCGGGAGGCCGCGTCAAAGTGAACGGCGAGACAACAACGGCTCAGGGGACAAACGTGGACCCGGAGACCGATGAGATCGCCGTTGACGACCAGATTATTTCCGCCTCCGGGAAGCGACATTACGTCGCCCTGCATAAACCGGTAGGCTTCGTTTCCACCGTGTCCGACCCGCACGTCGACCAGAAAGTAGTCGATCTGGTGACAATCCCCGGGGCGCGGCTCGTGCCCGTCGGACGGCTTGACGCTGACTCGGAAGGTCTTCTTCTGATGTCCAACGACGGCGATTTCGTTTTCAAAGTGACGCACCCCAGCCAAAGCATGGGTAAGACGTACCTCGTCACCGTGAAAGGTAAGCCGGACGGGAACGCCCTCACCCGCATCGCAAAGGGGTTGAAACTCGCCGACGGCTATGTGACCGCTCCGGCGAGCGCGAAGATCGTTGGAAAGGGGCACGACCCGGGGACTACGTTACTGGAACTCGTTTTGCATGAGGGCAAGTACCGTCAGGTGCGCCGGATGTTAGACGCGCTGGGATACCCGGTTCTGAGACTCATCCGTACCCGCGTCGGGCCGGTCCGACTTGCGGAACTGCAACCCGGCGAATGGCGTCATCTGACCAAAGACGAATTGCGTTTGATCGGGGAAGGCAAAAACGCCCCCGATGTCGAACCTGATGAGCAACAGCGGTTCGGGCAACGCGGTCACTACGATGGCGAGCGTCGCGAGCCGCAACGGGAGCGCGTTTATATTCAGGGAAACCGACGCCCCGCCCCGCCGCGCCCGGGCGGATCATTCGCCCCGCGCGGCGACCGGGAAGGCGGACCGCGCCCGATGGATCGCCCCGCCCCGCGACCGATGGGACGACCGACACCGGGCGGGAATCGTCCGTCGTTCGGCGGAAATCGTGATGGGGGCAACGGTAGCGGTAACGACCGACCCAATTTTGGCGGCGACCGCCCCAGGTTTGGCGGCGGCGGTGACCGACCCCGATTCGGTGGTGGCGGGGATCGACCGAGTTTTGGCGGCGACCGACGACCGCAAGGTCCGCCGCGACCCGGTGGTCCTCCGAGCGACGGAGGCAACCGGTT
Source organism: Armatimonadota bacterium (assembly GCA_043763605.1). Classification (GTDB taxonomy): domain Bacteria; phylum Armatimonadota; class Armatimonadia; order Armatimonadales; family Armatimonadaceae; genus JACMIU01. The sequence goes on from JAYULM010000536.1 coordinate 21,469, forward strand.
CCGTGGCAACGACGAACCGAGCCGGTTCGGTCCGCCCTCGCGTCCGCAGGGTCCGGGGAACGGGGATCGTCCGCGTTACGACGACCGTCCGCAATTTCGTGGTGGCAGTGGTGGACCGCCCAGCCGCCCACAATTCGGTGGTGGTGGTAGACCATCGTACGGGAATGACCGCCCGCGACCCGGCGGAGACCGTCCGCCGTCCGGTGGTGGCGGCGGGGATCGCCCGCGATTCGGCGGCGACCGACCGGGACCCGGGAACGGCGACCGCCCCCGATTTTCGGGTGGCGGTGGCGACCGACCGGGTTTCGGCGGGGGGCGTCCGCCGCAGGATCGCGGCGACAGCGGACCGCGTCCGAATAATTCGTTCCGAGGCAATGGAGGAGGCGGTAGCGGTCCTGCACCGCGCCGACCGTTTAACAGCGGCGGCGGTCCGGGCGGCGGAAGCCGTCCCCGCCCCCCCTATCGCCCGCAACAGAAACCGAGGGATAGTAATACACGTTAATGAAACTGGTAATAGCCGTTATCCACGACCGCGACCGCGGCAGAATCACGGAAGGTCTGCTCCGGGGCGGGTTTAAGTTCACCAAGATCGGGTCCACCGGTGGTTTTCTGCGCGAGGGCAATGTAACGCTCCTGATCGGCGTCGAGGAGAAGGACGTAGACCGCGCCCTGAACCTGATCGGCGAGGCGAGTAAGACGCGCAAGCAGTTCGTCAACGTCTTGCCCCCCGACGCGGGTCCGGTCGGAACGTTTATCCCGTCCCCGGTCGAGGTCGAAGTCGGCGGCGCGGTCACGTTCGTGATCGATGTCGAGCGTTTCGAGCGGTTCTAAGTCGGACACTATCTTTCGAGATCTAACGGAGCGTAGATGGCACTTTCTTCCGTAATCGGTCAGGACACCGCGACCACCGCTCTCCGAACGTTCATCGCCCGTGACGCGGTCCCGCAGTCGCTCCTGTTCGTCGGCTCCGAGGGAGTAGGCAAGACAACCGCCGCCGTCGAGTTTGCGAAGGCACTGGTTTGCAAGGATCGCACGGTGGACGGCGACGCATGCGATACCTGCGCCAACTGCCGCCGCATCGATGCGGGCGAGCATCCCGACATCAAGCGCATCGCGCCCGACGGCGAGTTTACGCGCATGTACCAACTCTGGTCGCGCTCCGGTCACGCGCCCGGGATTCTGGAGTCGCTCCCCTACGCCCCGGTTGCCGCCCCCAAACGCGTGATTATTTTCGAGCGGGCGGAAACATTCAACGATGAGTCGGCAAACTCCCTGCTTAAAGCGTTGGAGGAACCGCCGCCGTATGTCAACTTCGTTCTCTGCGCCCCTGCCCCGTCCGCTGTTTTGCCGACGATCCTTTCCCGTTGCCAGATGATCCGCTTCCGACAGGCATCGACCGAGGCGATCACGCAAGGCTTGGTCGCGATGAAGAATGTACCGGTCGACGAGGCGCGCGTACTCTCCGCGTACGCGGAAGGGGCGACTGGCAGAGCGTTCCGCCTCGCCGACGCCCCCGAAATCCGCACCCAGCGCGAAGCCTTGCTCGATGTCGCGTATCGCATCGCGCAATGTCCCCCCATCGGCGCGTTCCGTCTCGCCGAGGATTTTCGCAACGCCGCGAAGCCCGGCAAGCCGAAAAAAGGCGACACGGAAGAGGAAGGCGGCGACAAAACGGCGCGCGGCGATCTGGGGCGTGCGCTGGAAGTGCTTTGCGCGTGGTACGCCGACCTCCTCACCATAGTCCTGCGCGGACCCAACGCGCCGCTGATACACGCCGACCGCCGCACCGCCGTGCTGGACGCGGTGAAACGTTATCCCAACTCCGGGCAAGTCGCCGAAAATCTCGAAACGCTCTTTACATTCCGCCGTCATCTCGCCCGAAATGCCAATGCCCAACTCGCCACCGAGGTATTGATGGCGAAGTTGGTCCCGCGCCCGTAACATTTCTCCGCGTACTTTCGGAAGGGACGGTTCTTGCTGCCTGTCTGATCTTGTTCAGTTTACCTATCCGCCATCACTTTTGAAAAAAATTCCACCCTTATCGAAGAAACGCGCCGCGCCGCGCGTTATACCACTGAGAAGGAACAAAACGGACGGTGAACAACGAGAATCTATCCGACGACGAACTTGTGTCGTGGGCTACACAGGCAAACGGCGGAGAAGCATTTGCCTGCTTGATTCGCCGATACCAGGCGCGGATCATACGTTTTGCCGCCCGCTTCTTTAACGGAAATCTGGATTCCGGTGCCGACATCGCACAGGATACTTTCCTGCGACTCTGGGAAAATCGCCGGACCTACGAACCGCGTGGAAAACTACTGCCCTATCTCCTTCGCATCGCCTACAACTTGAGTCTGTCTCGATTGCGCTCTCCGGAATCGAAAATGGGGGCACTCGGCGATACACAAACCGAAAATTCGCGCGAAGTACCGATGGAACTCGCGTTAGCCGTCCAGGACGCGATACAGGATCTTCCCGAACCGCAACGTGTGGTGTTCCTGCTCCATGAGTACGAAGGGCTTTCGTACCAGGAGATTGCAGATGTGTTGACTATCGCTATCGGAACGGTCGCGTCGCGCAAACATAGCGCGGTTCAGGCATTACGCGTGTCGCTGGCACCGTGGTTTGGAAGGGATAATGTATGAGTTCACAATCAAAACTCACGCACCAGCGAGACGAGACCACTCCGATTTCAGGCGATTCCACGGAAGAGATTCGTGACGAAATACTGACTCGGCTGGTGCAATCATGGGAAGTAAACGTGGAGGGGATAGATGTTTCTGAGCGAGTTATGACAGTGATTGCCTTAAGACTTGATGCAAAATAGAGTTTTTCGGGCTTCCTGACAAGAAGCGTGTTTGTTTTTTTGAGTGGGCTTCTCGCGCAAAGGGCGTAGCCATTTC
>JAYULM010000537.1:0-6042 GCA_043763605.1 Armatimonadota bacterium
GGTGTAAGCACTTCGTGCTGTAGACGCTTCGCGTCAGGTAGAGGCTCAGTTCGCGCGGCGATGAACCGCTCCCCCGACGCGAAGCGTCTACAGCACGAAGTGCTTACACCGGAACCCTTCAGCGTCCGCTATTCCTCAACAGTCAATTCGTTTCGCAACTTCGCATCCGCCGGGAGCGTATCGCGGGCGATTCGCTCCGCCAACGCCTTCTCTTCTTTCGTCCGGACAGAGCCGCGAAGCCGGATGCCGTCCGTGTCGGCGTCCACGCGGATCGTTTGCGGCAGGTTGCGGTTCAGTTTCAGCGCGGCGGTCGCCCGCGCGCCAAGGTCCAGTTTCTGTAAACCCGGCTTGACCTGCTTCTTCGCCTCGGTGATTGCGGGGCGCAACTTTTTCTCCACCTTGTTCGCTTCGCGTTCGACGACCTCCGTATTCCGTTCCACATCTTTGGAGGCACTGCTGACCGTTTCGGGCGAGCAACCCGTAGCAAATGCGAGAAAGGCGGCGGGCAAAGCGAATGATACGATCTGTTTCATGGAATTTTTGTACCCATTTTACTCATTCCTTACCGAGTCCTCCCTCAGTGACGGAAAACAGCATCGTAGGCTGTGGGCAGACTGAACATGGGACCTGTCGAAATGGTTTCCCGAACTTCCATTACTCCACAGGTATCATTCGATTCCTGCCGACCGTTCCGCCGCCTTGACCGTGTTGGCGAGCAGAGTTGCAATCGTCATAGGACCGACGCCGCCGGGGACCGGGGTGATCGCGGACGCCACCTTCGCGCAGGAATCGAAGTCGCAGTCGCCGACATCGGACGTGCGACCGGGCACGCGGTTATACCCGGCGTCGAGCACGACCGCGCCGGGTTTGAGCATGTCGCCGGTAATGAACTCTGCCTTTCCGACGCAGGCGCAGACGATGTCGGCGTCCTTGATGTGCTTCGCCAGATCGGCGGTGCGCGAATGGCAGATCGTAACGGTGGCGTTGCGGTTCAATAGCAGAAGGGCGAGTGGCTTGCCGAGGATGACCGACCTACCGATGACCACGGCATGTTTCCCCGCGATTGGCAGGTTATAGCGGTCCATCAGTTCGACCATGCCTGCCGGGGTACAGGCGACGAAGGCGGCGTCGCCCTTCACCAGATCGCCGAGTGAGCCGCGCCCGATGCCGTCCACGTCCTTCTCGGGCGACACTTCGGCGAGGATGCGGTATTCGTCCATGCCTTTCGGGAGCGGGTGCTGTACGAGGATGCCGTGGATGGCGGGGTCGGCGTTCAGTTCGCGCACGGCGTCGAACACCTGCGCCTCGGTCGCGTCCGGCCCGAACTCGACGGCGCGGCTGTAGATCCCGGCTTTCTCGCATGCCTTGCGTTTCATGCGAACATACGTCACGGACGCCGGATTGTCGCCCGCAAGCACGGCGGCAAGCCCGACGGTGACGCCGTACCCGGTTTTGAGTCGGGCGGTACGGGCGGCAACTTCATCACGGATCGTTTTCGCAGTCGCGGTTCCATCTAACAAAATTGGCTCAGGCATGGGGTTCCTCGGAGTTGGGTTTTGGGTTCGCAGAATTGGCGGAAAGTGTTCCGCCGCCTGCGTTTCCGATGTGTTGGGTATTGGGTGTGAGGGGGTCCGGGGTGTCGGGTTCGGTTTCCGGGTCTGTTTCGCCCCAGAATCGGGTCGGGGCGGTGTCCGGTTCGATTTCCGAGTCATCCTCTGGCGAGGCGGCTGGGACTTCGATGCCCACATGGTCGCGGACCAGTGCGCCAAGTACGCCGTTGACAAACCGCCCGGAGTCTTTCGTGCTGTACTTTTTCGCCAGTTCCACGGCTTCGTTGACCACCGCACCGGGGGGGGCGTCCGACACGTTGAAAAGAATTTCGGCGGCGGCGAGACGCAGGATATTCCGGTCTACCACGGCTTGCCGATGCGTTGGGAAGTCGGTCGCGAACCGGTCCAGCGCGGCGTCGATGCGGTGTCGATTGTCGAGGACCCCGCCCACCAACTGTTTCAGGTGGCCCTGTGCCCGTTCGTCCAACTCCGACGCGCTCACGGAATCGTCCATGACCTCGTCCAGCGGGCGTTTCCCGGCGTCCACCGCGTAGAGGACACGTAGCGCGGTTTCCCGCACCTGACGACGCATCGCCGGGGGTGTGCTGGCAAACTCGATACGCTCGGCTGTTTCTAAATTAATCATGGTGAAAACTTCCCCGCCATTCTATCGTGCATTAGTGGACAGTGACCGGTGGTCAGTGGACAGAGGGGACGATCTAGTTGGGGTACTGCGCTTCATTCTGTTCACTGACCACCGGTCACTGTCCACTAACTCACTCCATCTCCTCGGCTTCTTCCGCCGTCTCCGGTGCTTCGTCGTCGATATAGTCGAACTCGACATCGCGGATACGCACAGTGTCGCCTTCCGCCGCGCCCGCCGCCGCGAGTTTGCGGAACACGCCGAGCCGTTCCAGACGGCGTTGCAGACGGCGGACCGCCATTTCGTTGTCCATGTCGGTCATGGCAATGATCCGCTCCAACGCCTTGCCGGAAACCACGAGCACCCCGGCTTCGTCGCGCTCGACCTTGAACTTCTTCGGGTCGTCGTCGGACGTTTGCGCCTGCGGCGTGATATAGACGATCCCGGACGGGATGCCGCCTTCCGCCGTCGCCGCCTTGTCGCGCGGGATCTCCTGTAGCTTCTGGTGGACGTGCCAGATCAGCGGCGTGATGTTATCCCCGGTCACGGACGAAATCGGGAACACGGTCATCCCTAATCCCTCGAAGTGCGCCTTGTAACGCTCGACGACACCCTCCTCGGTGACAATGTCCGTGCGCGACAGGGCGACTACCTGCGGCAGTGCCGCCAGTTCCGCGCTCCACTCGGCTAATTCGTTGTTGATGATGCGGTAGTCTTCAAGCGGGTCGCGCCCGGTCATGCCGGAAATATCGACCAGATGAATCAGTACGCGCGTTCGTTCGAGATGCTTCAGGAAGCGGATGCCGATACCCGCGCCCTCGCTCGCGCCTTCGATCAGCCCTGGCACATCCGCCATAACGAAGTTACTGTCATCGTCAACGCGGACGACGCCGAGGTTCGGTACCAGTGTCGTGAACGCGTAATCGGCGATCTTCGGCTTCGCCGCGCTGACACGGGACAGTAGCGTCGATTTACCGACGTTGGGAAACCCGAGCAACCCGACATCGGCGAGAAGTTTGAGTTCCATCGAGACTTTTCGCTCTTCACCCGGCTCGCCCTTCTCCGCGAACGACGGGGCTTGCTGAATCGACGACACAAAGTGCTGGTTGCCGCGCCCGCCGCGCCCGCCCGCCGCGACTGTTTCGCGCTGGGGATAGCGGACCATGTCGGCGATAATCGCGCCGGTGCCGAGATCCTTGATCTGTGTGCCGACCGGCACTTTCAGAATCAGGTCGCCTCCGTTCTTGCCGGACTGCTTCTTGCCCAGCCCATCGCCGCCCCGATCCGCCTTGTAAATCTTGCCGGGGCGAAACTCTAACAGGGTGGACAGATGCAGACTGGTTTCGACGTAGAACGAACCGCCGCGCCCGCCGTCGCCGCCGTCGGGACCGCCGCGCGGCACGTGCTTCTCGCGCCGGAATGTGGTCGCGCCGTTGCCGCCGTCGCCCGCCTTGAAAAACACTTCCACCTCATCGATAAATGTAGCCATAACAAATCTCCTCGGACGATAGACGCTCCGAAAAACGGTCCTGTTAACGCCCGACAAACAGAAACGACCCGAACCGCGCTTGACGGTTCGGGTCGCCTGATTATACCTGGAATCGTCGCGTCTGTTTACGTGGCGGCGACTTCCGTAGCGGCGGGTGCGCCGGTCGCGGTCGCCGCGTCCTTAGCATAGGGGCTGGTCGTGTAGACCGACACGCGGCGGTTCTTCTTGAACCCCTCGAACTTCACGTAGCCGTCGATCTTGGAGTACAGCGTGTAGTCGCGCCCCATGCCAACGTTCGCGCCCGGATCGAACTCCGAACCGCGCTGCCGAACGATGATCGAACCGGCGGAGATATACTCCCCCGCGTATTCTTTTACACCGAGCATCTTGGGGTTCGAGTCACGACCGTTGCGCGACGAACCGACGCCTTTTTTATGTGCCATTTTTTAAAACTCCGTTCTTAAAATCTCTACGCCGCGATCTTGTCGATGCGAAGAATGGTTTGCTCCTGGCGGTGGCCGTAGTGACGTTGCTCGCCCTTTACCTTGACATAGGTGTAGCCGTGAATCTTGGGACCCTTGCCCTGCTTCACGATGGTCGCCGCGATGCTCACGCCCGCGACAGTCGGGGAACCGACCTTCGTCGTTTCGCCACCGAGGAACAATACATCGTCAATCGTGATCGCGTCGCCCGCTTCGCCCGCGAGTTTCTCGACAATGATCGTTTCGTTTTCCTGAACGCGGTACTGTTTGCCGCCCGTCCGAATAATTGCGTACATCGTACTTTTTAAACTCTTTTCGCTTTTGTCTATGCGGGAAACGCCCGCCTGAATTTGGTGTGTCCCGCTCAACAGACAACGGCGTAGATGTTATCACGGCGAAGGGCTTGTGTCAATCACTCGTGCCGGAAACTTTCAGGTCGTGAACACATAACCGGGCATATCACTCTCGCCTCCCGCATAGATCATCTCGTCCACAAAGTTTCCTTCACTGACCAGCGGAACCGTCTTGCGCCAGAAGTTCGACGCAGGAATGTTTCGCGGGTCCGTCCAGAGTTCCCACTTGCCGGGAAGCCGGGCGAATAGTTGCTGTACCGCTTCCGAGGCGACTCCGCGCCGCCGGGCTTTGTTGATCACGAAAAACTCCTGCAACCGGTAGTCCACCCCCGGCGTCGCGTTCGGCGGGGACGCGACCATCGCGAACCCGGCGGGCCACCCGTTCAGGGTGATCAAAAAGGCTTGCAGATTCGGCCATTCCCAGAAACTATCCTCGCCGGAAACCGCTTCGTCATGGGTACGCGAGTGCAGACCGTTAATCACCCCGTGCTGGTTCACCCAGGTCCCGCATTTCCACGTTTCCGCCGTTTCTTCGCTCGCAGGGGCGGGCTCGCCGTCGTTGAACAGTAACATCTCGTATCGGTAGAAAGCGTATAGGTTTTTAATCGGCACCTTAACCTTTATATCCGGTCCTACCAGTTCGACGCGTGGCGTCGCATCCTGTCTGTCTTGTGTTTCCATCTTCATTTCCTTTCGTTTCTGTGCCCGCCGTGTGGCCCTCTCTCGGACGCGTTCGGCGAAGTCGATCCGCCCGGACGGTCGTTCCATGCTCAGGCGCAGTGCCAATAAGTTTTCATCGCCGCGCAATTGTAATCGGGCGGTGTAAAGCCGCTTTTTGACGAGGGGGAGCGAAAGTCCCATCTGTTCTGCGATCTCCGCATAATCGTAGTTCCCGACTGCATACAGAAGCAACGCATTTCGTTGCTCGGTATCCAGGATATCCATCGCTTCCCGTAAGGTTTGCCGCGACACCGCCTCCAGTGCCATCTCCTCCAGGCTGGGCGCGGCGGCGGACAGGAACGCAACCTCATCGAGTGGCACGGTCGCCGGGGCACTTTTCCCGTTGCGCAATTGACGAACACATTTGCCCCGGACGATTTTACGTAGCCAGGCGGGAAACGCGGACGGTGTAGCGAGTTGCGCCAAGCGGAGGTGGGTTTCCAGGAACGCTTCCTGCACGGCATCTTCTGCCTGATAGCGGTTCCCCAGGTGCATCAAAGCGATGGCGAACGCTTTGTCCTGAAAAAGCCGCACCAACTTCTCGAATGCTTCCACGTTTCCCGACTGAGCGAGAATCACTAACGGTTCGAAATCGTTCATCTTCACCACATAGTGCCATGCGACAATCGAAAAGTTACGGCGGGACGGTGACGCCCTCCGGTGAACTGGACCAATTCTGACTGATTAGCTTTCGGACAGTAAATATACCCCGGTCTTCAGACCTTATCGTTACCCACATTTCTTGGTCTGGCTGTTGCCTCGCCATTGCTGGATAATGCGGCATGGCAACGAACGATTTTACGGA
>JAYULM010000538.1:0-1738 GCA_043763605.1 Armatimonadota bacterium
CGACCGACGCTCCGAACGTCTCAAACCTCTGGGTCACTGCTCTTGCAGACGGAGAGGTGCTACTACGTCCCCGTGCCGTAGCACCGAACCAGCCGCGTATTTTCCTGAATCAGGACTACCAGCGTTTCGACCAACCTGTCCGCCATGTTGGTCTGCCGGGAGTCTCGGATGGAACCTCCTTTGTCCGATCAGGAGCCAGTCTCTTCTCGGTCAGCGGTCAGAGCATAGTGCAAGAATGGGATCAGGGTAGCTGGACGCCGAAGCGCAATGTCACCCAGCGATTAACCAATGGTGACTACACTCTGCGGGGTGATTCCAACTATGACGTGGACATGGATCCGCGCACGGGCAAGATGTTGACGAACGTGTACCGGATAGACCTCGGCGTAGGGAGTGTCGAGCGGTATTTGTACAGGTGGGTTAACTTAGGCAGTTGGCGGGACGGTCTGGTCGGCGGGGATGGGATGACCGTAAATGAGGATGGAACGGTAGTCTATTACACAAGTGGGGACGGCTACTTCGCGTTCGATACGCAGAGATATGTTCCCGTGACCCCGGAACTCAAGAACAATGTTTATCTCGGTCAATTCGTAGCATCGCGCATCGGGACGGGAACACTTGGCGGTAAGGGCTATTACATGACGGGTAGCTCGTTTGCGAACCGCGGCGAGGTCTGGGAGAGCGATCTCACTACCGGAGTCGCCGTCAAGATAATCACGGGGGGACTGGCTCCAAAGGGGCTACGGTATGATGATGCGGGCAATCTTTGGGTCTGCTTCTTAGATCGAGTCATGCGTCTCTACCCGCCGACGGGGGGCTACTTCGGACGTCGCCCCTCTGAGGCTGTCTACACCCGCGATGACGCCACGGGCGGTAGTCATGCGGCACTAACGCTCTCCGCACCGAGCCAACTCGAAGGCACGGTCTCGACAAATGCCACGTTTGACCTGTCCGGCGTCACGGGGCGTGTCACCGGTGCGCGTTCCTTACGGGACGGCGTGTTGTCCAGCAACACGGGCGCGGCACGACTGGGCGCACAGGTCGGGGTGCGCTCCGGTCTCGCCCCGCCGACTGAGACAACCACCTCTTGGTCGGACAACGCTTACGAGAACCTTGAGCAGGGCGGTCTGCCGCTTTCGTATAACGACGAATGGGAATTGCCCCAATTTCTTCAGTCGGAGATTCAAAATAAGGGATTAGCGAACGATGGCGTGGTGCCACCGTATCCCTTGAAACTCGTTACCCGCGTGACCGGGGTTTGCGGCGACCCGACTGTGACCGATGTGCCAAACGCTGGGTGGCCGCGTCGCAAGAATACGCTCACCGTGCGAGTTGCCCCGACCGGACTGCCAAAAGTTTCGCCGGGTCGTTGCCTCGATTTGACACTGCCACGCAAGACTGTAGTCATAACGACAGCAGGGGCAACATGGGAAATCTACTCCGGGCAAGTACTTGTCGCCTCGTCTATCGCACCTGTCGGTTGGGATATTGAGGACGACCACACGTTCTATCGCGGCGTTCACGTCACCGTGCCAAACGGCGTTGTTCCTGCTCCCTACGAAGTGCGGTTCACCGGTGTCGCGCAGGGTGCGGGCAACTTCATCGTGGTCAGCGCAGACACAGGAACCGCGCCGGTACTCAAGCCCGTGGTGCTGTCGGTCGCGTCGGTGAGTGGAGGCGCGTCCCTAACGGTGTCCGTGACGCTGGACAAAGTGGCTCCGGTTGGCGGGGCGACGGT
>JAYULM010000539.1:0-6040 GCA_043763605.1 Armatimonadota bacterium
AAGGCTGCGGCACGCATCGCCAGACACCCGCCCATTGAAAGGCCTGCGAGAGTGACGTGCTCGAGGCCCGGCAAACGGAACCGCCTGGCTCCTCCAGACTCCCCCTCTCTCATTCCGATGAGGGAGGGGGCGGCGGGAGGGAGGGCGCGGCGGGAGGGAGCAAAACGGGAATAGCAGGAAATACCCGCACCGAAAGTGAACCTACCGACCATGAGCATGACCGAAATAGTTACCGATGTTTCCGCCGACGATGCCGGGATTTCCGTCCATCTGACCAACGGCGAGAGTTTCGCCTGGAACGACACGATCTCGGGGATCGTGACGCTCTCCCCCCACCCCGCCGAGACGGTCACGTTCTCCGAGATCACCGTCGGCATCGCGGAGCAGGACACGGAAGGGTTTATGACGCCGGTGGGTTTTGCCGGATCGCGCGACCCGCTGAACCCGGTGAACACGGCATTTTTAGGGGCGGAGTATGCTCCCCTCGGCAACGCGCCGCTCGAAAGAAGTTACGGCGAGACCGTTGTCGCGCGCGATATGACACTGACGCCTGGTTCCGACGCCCGGGAGGTTCCGTTCACGATCTCCGTTTCGCCCGACATCAGGCTGACCACGCTTTGCTTCGTCGCCGCGCGCGCCGTGGCGACGGACGGCGTCGATAGCGACCGGCACGCCGCCGCCGCGTTCGTCCTGCTCCCCCCGCCCTTCATCCAGGCGATACAGAACGCATTGAAAACGTTCGGGGATTTCGAGGAAGTCGAGATGAGCAACCGAAACGGTGCGGATGGAAGCACCCATTATACGCTGGATTATGTCGCGCCGGAAACGTTGCAGGATCGGTTGGACGGAATCAAGTTCGAGTTGGTTGAAGGGGACGCGACGGTCACGGGCTTCGCCGAGATCAACCCGCAGGAAAAAACGTTCGCCGATCACCTGCGCTCGTTTGTGCATGCGGACCGCGTCCGGTTGCCGCTGGCGTTCGACCGGGCGGAGATGGACGCCGCCGGGGCGGCGAAGTCGCCCGCCGCGTCGGTAAAACAGCGGCTGCACGAACTGCTGGACACGTTCCTGAACCCTGTCGCGTCGTAACGGGCAGATGGCACCTCTCGTCGTAGCGGTGGATGCGCGCCCCCTGTCCCACCCGCACCGGGGCGGCTTCCGCTCGTACGTCCGCGCCCTGCTCCGAGGGATCGGGGAGCGTGCCGCGTCGGGGCAACCGATCCCGCGCCTGTTGCTGTACCTCGACCGCCCGCTTTCGGACGAAGCAAGTGCGCTGGTCCCGCCCGGAGCCGAAACGCGGATTCTGTCGCCCGACCGGTTGCGCACCGACTGGCTACTCTGGAACGCGCAGGTTCGCGCCGACCAACCGGACCTCGTTTTCGGTACGCAGAACTACCTCCCGCCCGGTTCACCCGTTCCGACCGTGCTGGTCCTCCACGACGCAATGGGGATCAAGAAGTATGGCTGGGACCGCCACACGCCTCGTACGCTCCGGGAACGCCTGATCAATCGCTACTGGCACTACCAGACGATGGCGTCGGCGCGGACGGCGCGCCGTATCGTCACGGTCTCGCGTGCGGCGCAGGAGGAGATAAGGTCGGTGTTGAGGTATCTTCCCGACTCCCGGTTCGCAGTGATCTATAACGGGGTCGCGACACCGCCCCCGCGTTACACGGGACCGCGCGACGCGAACACACTGCTCTGTATCGCGTCGCCCGACCGCCGGAAAAATCTCGACCTGTTGTACGATGCCTTGGCGAATCACCGCGACCGATTCGGACCCGCCCCGCCTTCCCTGCGAATCGTCTGCACCTCCGAGGCAACGGCGGCGCGCACGAAAGACATGTTGAACCGCTACAGTCTGCGCGCCGAACTGCTCACCGGGTTGGAAGACCAGCACCTTTCGGACGAGTACGCCCACGCGGCGGTTTTCGTCTGGCCCTCACGCGCGGAAGGGTTCGGGTTGCCCCCGCTGGAGATGATGCGAACCAGCGGCGCGGTAATCTCCTCGGACGCGCCCTGTATGCCGGAAGTGCTGGGCGAGGTACCGCTCTACTTCCCGCCGCACGATGCCGCCGCGCTCGCCGCTGCCGCCGCACAACTCCTCGCAAGCCCCGAACTGCGCCGGGAACGCGGCGAACAGGGGTGCATACGCGCCGAAACCTTCACCTGCCGCCGGATGGCGGATGAAACCATCGCGGTTTGGGAGCAGGCGGCGCAAACGGTATAATGGGCGGGGGAGAAAACGGATATGTCCTTACTCGATTACGTGCCATCACGATCCGGTCTCACTTTTGTGGAAGAGGAGCCGCGCCGCGTCTACACCCCGCCGCAACCGATGACCTTCGAGCAGTTTCTGGATGCTTTCGGCGAGGATGACGATGTCGAACTGATTGACGGGGTAGCAGTAGCAAAAATGTCGGCACAATATGATCATGAAAAGTTGTACGCCTGGTTTCAAAGGACGCTCGGCGTGTTCGTTGATGAAAAGAAGCAAGGCGTCCTTCTCGGTTCGCGAACTGCGGTTGAGATCACGAACTTTCGGGGGCGGTTACCGGATCTGATTTTTGTCACCGAAGCGCGCCGGGGAATTATTCGGCAGAAGGCGATTTACGGGGCACCCGACCTGGTGATCGAGATCGTCTCGCCCCATGACCGCCCGTCCGATGTGTCGTCGCTCGAAACCGACTACCGGGGGATCGGCGTCACGGAGATCGTGTTTATCGACCAGCGGAAGCAGAGCGTGCGGGTTCTTCGCCATAACGCGGACGCGACCGATTACACGGAATCGAAACCGGTCGATACGCTGACGTTCGCCGCGATACCTGGCTTCCAGATCGGCATCGCGGACCTGTGGTCGGACCCGCTCCCGACGCCGCTTTCGGTGGTAGTACCCCTGCTTGCGGCAACTCGATCAAGCGACACCGTTCCGTAAGGCACCCTGACGAACCACGCGGCATCACGCCACTGCGTAACCGGTGTAGGGGCGGGCGTACTACGGGTGGAATCCTAAAACGATGTCGCTCTTCGGAATCCCCGCCGCCTCTAGATCGTAAGCGATCCCGCTTTCGGTACTGTCCTGCAGAATCCAGACCTTGACACCGATAATGTCGAGGTGCGCTATACAGCCGTGGATACGTTTCGGATGCTCCCAGCCGACGGACATGACTATATATCGGTCGTTCTTCGTATCGAAGACGGCTTCGTTATGAACGTCGCGCCCCGTGTAACGCCGTTCCGATAACGGCTTCAACACGTCTTGGACTATAGTTCGGTATCGCTCAATGGTATCCATTGTGTAACTACTTCCAGGAGAGGGTCAAAAACAACGAAGCGTAACGGAAATCGTGAGCGGATCGTGGGTCACATTCCAGCCGTCTTTTTGCAACGCCCGGACGCAGGCATCGTGAAAAATATCTTTCGCCGCCATCGTTGCCGGTATTGTAGCATAGCCACGCTCACCGCTCAATATGCCCCCGGCGACTCGTGACATTTCAGCCGAGAGACGCCGTCTGGTACTCCGACTCGTCCGGCGCGCCGTCGGTCAGGTGGACGGTGCGCGTGTGCAGGTCCATCACTACGGACGACACTGTCGTATAATGCCCGGTTTCCGGTTGCGTCAGGTCGCGGTGGCGGCAGATACCGAACGGTTCGTTTTCCGTGTTTCGCAGGGCGTCCTGAATTTTTTCGACCGTGAGTGGTTTTGCGGCAAGGAGTAGTTCTCGCAGTCGCCGCTCCCGCGCGTATGAGTAGCCGATACGCTCGCTCGGCGTTTCCCGCACCCCGAGGGCGTCCGGCGCGACGAAGTGGTTCGCGTGGGTCAGGCAACCGTCGGTGCAGGACAGAATATTCACCACGTCTGGCGCGGCTTCAACGTTCGCGACGCCGTCCGGGGCTTGCGCGAGCAGGAAGTTCGTCGAGCAAGAACGCCCTTCGCCCGTGATAACTGCGACAGTGTCCGCGAGGGTGCGGGAGCGCAGGATCTCGTAGCACCGGACGTGGAACGGTTTCGCCATCCGCTCCATGTCGTCGTCCACCGTGGTCATACCGTTGATCCCGAGACCGATCCCCGCCGTGTTCAACCCGATCTTGGTGCCGACGATCCCCGCCTCCGTAAACCCGAGCGTCTCGAAACCGTCGGCGTCGGTGGTGCGCACGACCGCGCCCTGCACGTCAGGAATCCAGTCCCAGTTCTGCCCCATCAGCAGATGCCCCGACGCCGTGATTTCCGGCAGGAGCGCGAACGCCGTACAGCCGTCCGGCTTCGGCTCGTGCGCCACCGTCCCCATCACCTCCGTCGCCAGCGCGATCTTGCCGAACCGGTAGTACAGGATTTCGTAGCGGATATTCAGCGCGACGATTTCGCCGAGCGAGAACCCGGACCCGGCGGCGACGCCGCGCATCTGCGAGAAATAGTCGGGGTTTTGTGCCGCGATAGTCGCGGCGTAGCGGTCGGCTAACGCCAGCACGTCGCCGCGCGGCAGGAATATCTCCCGCTCGAACCGGTGAAAATACAGGGCGAGGTTGTGCGCGATCCTCTCCCGCAACGCCCGCCCGTGCATCTCGCCCTGTTGTGCCGCGTCGCCCGTCAGATGAATTTCCGGTAAAGCCATGCGTCCGTTATATCCGGTCCGGGGCGGGGGCTTCCACCGCGACCGGAGCGGCGGCGCGCTTCGCCGGACGGACGCGTTCGCCTGCCCGGAGTACCGCGTCTGCCGCCGCATCCAGGGCGTCCTCGCGCGGGGCGCGTTTTTTCAGGTAGAACTCCTCCCACAGAATCTTGACGATGATCGCAGTCGGCACGGCGAGAAGCGCGCCCGCGACGCCGAGCAGGGAGCCGAGTGCGACCACGAAAAACAGGATCGAGACCGGGTGCAGATTCAGGTTGCGCGACATGATCCACGGAACGAGCAGGTTATTTTCCACCTGCTGGATCACCAGAAAGAGCAACAGAACCTGCCCACCCTTCGCCGGGTCGTCGGCGACCGCGACCGCGAACGGGGGCACGGCGGACAAAATCGGTCCGATGGTCGGGATCGCCTCGCCGAACCCGGCGATGATCCCGAATAACAGCGCATTCGGGACACCGAGTAGCGCCAGTCCGACCCCACTCGCGACGCCGATAATCACCATCAAAAGCAACGTTGCCAGCGCCCACGCTTCCAACTGCCCGACGATCCGCGTCAGCGCGTGCGCGGACTCCTTGCGGTAGGCGGGCGGCACGGCGGACAGGAAACCCTTGATTAGCGGCTTGGGTTGCGCGACGATGTACAGTGTCAGCACGAACAGAAAGAACCCGGTAGCGACCGCGCCGACGAATCCGAGCGTGTATCGCCCGATGCGCGGCAGGAGCGCGGTGGCGTTCTTCGCCAGCGTCGCCGAGTTGAGCGCGGACCCATTTTTCTCCATAAACGCGGCGACCTGCGGATAGTTCTTCGTTTGTAGGATGACGTTGTCCCGCACACGCGCCGCCCGCTCCGGTCCCTTCTGTACCAGCGTCACCGCTTCGTCCGCGAGTCGCGGACCGGCGATATACAGCGTGGTGCCGAGAGCGGTCAACAGAATCAGCGCGACCCCGGCGACCGAGATCCCGCGCTTGACGCCTCGCGCTTCCAGAAACCGCACCGGCGCGTTCAGCACGACGGCGAGAAGAATGGCAAAAAGGAACAGGAATAACGCCTGCGAAATGCTCTCGAAAAAGCGAAGGAACAGGAACACGCCGAGAGCGAACAGGATGATGCGCGGGTAGTCCACGAGCACGTACCGGACGGTAGCGGGTGCCGTTGCGGCGTCGGGGCGCGCGGGAGACGGTGTTTCCAGTATGTCATGAGTGATCGGGACGGTTGCCATTTCGTGTTTTTTACCCGGAGTGCGGGAGGGCAAAACTTGCCTCCGGCTTGGCATTCCCCCTCGCCCGTTTGCTCCCTCCCCCCAACCCCCTCCCTCATCGGAATGAGAGAGGGGGAGTCTAAGGCAGTCACACGGTTCCGCTTTTCGGGCAGTCTGGGAAACGCGGTGACGTTCCGCCTCGGGACTCCCC
>JAYULM010000540.1:0-1737 GCA_043763605.1 Armatimonadota bacterium
TGTGAAGTGCCTCTATCGTCTGCGCCGACATTTTGTTCGTCATGAAACCGTCCAGAATGCTCTCAGGACCGATTAGCCGTATTTCGCATCAGGTCTTAACGGGGTCGGGAGTTCGTCGGCACTCTCCACGAACACCTTGACACGCGCCGGAAATGGCGTCGGGTTATGCAGACGGAGCGAGATTTCGGATTCGGAGCGATCTTCCGTGACCTCGGCGGTGATATTATCGAACACTGTGACCCGTCTGGTATCGCTCCGCACATAAACGCCGGGAATCTCCGTCCAGGTCAACATCATACTGACCTCGGGCCAGCAGGAGCCATAGAAAATCTCCCCGACCCCTTCCGCCCAATCGGACAAGTTGACACGCTCGTTCATATAACCGGGCGGCATCCCGCCGATAGGGCGGTCGGGACGCGAAACATATTGCGTTTGGTTTTGCGCGATTTCACGGAGCAAGTCCAGGTAAGGTGAACCGTCGCCCCCGGTGGCCGTCACACGGCGATAGAGTTTGAATAAGGAAACTCCAGAGAGCGTGCAGATATTGGGGGCACCGTGCTTGTTCTGGACGTTCGCCCAGACCGCTCCCGTCGTCCGCATGTCCAGACGCCCGAATAAGGAGTCCGTAGGGAAGCGGAAATCATACGGGGTACACCAGGTCGCGCACAGGTGCGCCGTGTCGCGTGCCATCTCGATCCACTCGGTCTCCTGAGTCAACTCGGCGATTTCCACAAACGATTCCAGCAGTCCGAATGCTGACTCACTATCCGGGCACTGCAGTGCTTCTCCCGGTCCCCCCGTCGTGTACCCCCGCTTCACAAACCGGTCGTAGAAGAAACGTGCCCCTTCTTCAGCCACGCGGCGGTATTTCGTGTCGTCGAAATACGCGGACGCAAGGGCAAGGGCACCCGGCACGAGTCCAGCACTGGTGGAGTTTCCGACGACAATCTCGCCGGTCTCACAATCGATGAACTGTCCCCACTGTCCGTTCGCCTCCCATAATTCGACCAGGGCGTCGGCGTGGCGGCGAGCCATGCTTTCCCACTCCTGATTGACGGGGTGCCCCTGACGCTTCAGAGTATCGAACTGCTTGATAAGAAAATACAGAGCGTCCCCGCAACGGCGTGTCAACAACCAACGCTCCGCGTGTGGCTTTCCAAACCCGTCGCCGACCCGCTTTTCGCCGTTGTGGATCGGCCAGAACAGACCGACTCCGGTTTGTGTGGTGGACAAAAAATCGAACGTGCGCCGAACCTGCTGCAACGCATCCTCCGTCATGCTTTCGAGCAGGGAATAGGTGTTGATGAGCGACCCCACCCAACCCAGTTGCCAGAAGGTGAACGGCCCGTCCTGAACCCCACAACACAGGTAACCGAGGCGCTCGTTCCAATTCTCGCGACCGGTCTTCGCAGCCACCAGGTCGAAAGCGGCAGAAAAGGGCAACACCGGGTGTTGTTGAGGAAGTGGGGTCAAACCGCCGCGAACCGCCATGAGACATCCCAGTACCGACGGCACATCCGCACATCCATCAAACAGGTGAATCTGGAGAGGGATCGTGATGTTGCCCTCCGAACCGGGCGTAAAGTGCGCCCCCCGGTCCGCCCCGCTACGCCACGCCTTCGAGAAGGCGAGGTCGCGTACACCGGGGGCACTGATCCGGAGCGTCGCGCTGGCACGGTCGTCGCTCTCGGAAAAGTCGAATATAGTCTTCGTCAATTCGGTTGAAGGTACTTGCAA
>JAYULM010000541.1:0-24104 GCA_043763605.1 Armatimonadota bacterium
GTTCGGCGACCGCGTCAATGTTTCGTGTTTGGCGCGTCCGGAGGACGCTCGGTGGCGGAGCCACCTACAGGCGTCGGTGAAACCGATGATCGCAACCGATGACCCCCAACACCCAACACCCTAACACCCTCCCCTCGGGTACAATCCCGTCATGCCGCAGTCGCTTTCGCTTCCCACGGATGCCCTTGCCTTCGCGCTGATTGCGGCGGGGGCGTTCGCGGCGTTGGATCTTTCGCAGAAGTGGACGGCGCGGTACGCGGTTTCCGCGCCGGAGCCGTTTCTCGCGTTGCGCTTTCTGGGTGGCGCGTTACTGTCCCCGCTTCTGTTGCTCTTGCCGGGAACCGCCGCGCCCCGGTTCGGCGCGGGGGTGGGTTGGCTTCTGCTGACGCTGGTGTTCGTGAACCTGCTCGGCAACGTTTTGTACCTGCGTAGCGTTTATCGCGCGGATATTTCCGTGGTCGGCTCGCTCTGGCCCCTGAAAAACTTTTACCTGCCGTTCTTAGCCTACGTCCCGTTTTTGGGGTTTGCGACCACGCAGGAACGGTTCCCCCCCCAGGTCTATGCCTGGCTCGCGGTGGCAACACTCGGCGCGCTCGGTATCGCGTACAACAAAAAACTGCGCTGGCAGGCGTTGGGGGAACGTCCGGTCGCGCTGATGGCGGGCGTGATCGTGCCCGTGTTCGCGGTGTCGGATCTGTTGTTCGGCGCGGCGGCGGGCAGTCTCGGTGCGCGCTGGACCACGGTGTTCGTCTCATGGGGGATCGCGGCGGCAGGCTTGCCGTTCCTGCTCCGGGACCGGGAAAGCCGCGCCGCCGTCCGCGAAGCATTGAGCCACTGGCGCGGGCGGCTCGGCGCGACGCTGACAGGGATCTTTCTGGTGGTCGGCGTCTTCTGCATCGGTGAAGCCTTCAAGCGGTCGCAGGGCGTGGTGTTGGTCAATGTTTTCGCGATGCTATCGGGGCTGTTCCTGCTCGCGGTGAACGCCGCCTTGCCCGGACGCCTGGACGGTGACGAGGGACGGCGCACCTACGCCGTGCGCTTCGCGGGCGCAGTCCTGCTCGTCGGGGCAGCGACCGCACTACTGTATGCCGGGAAATGAGCGTGGGAGGATGTGACGACGTAATGCGACACCTCCGGTGCCGAAGAGCACCTCGTTTCCGCGACTGGCGTGACCCGGGAGGTAACGTCGGGCAACATCGGGGACATGCTGTGGTGGGCGTGGGATCGCCCTGAAACCGCCCGCCATCCGCTTGACATACCGGAACCGCCGCGCTATAATCGGCATTGGCAGTCGCACTGATCGTCTGCCAAAATATTGCGAAAAAACGTGAAGTTTTTTGCACGGAGGAAAATCGTATGAACATCCGACCCCTCGGTGATAAGGTCGTCGTTAAGCCCGCCGAAGCCGAAGAAAAGTCCGCAGGCGGTATTATCCTGCCCGACGCCGCGAAGCAGAAGCCGCAAGAAGGCACGGTCGTCGCGGTCGGTAACGGTCGCGTTTTGGACAACGGCGAACGCCGCACCCTGACGGTAAAAGTAGGCGACGTGGTCGTTTACAGCAAGTACGGCGGCACCGAATTCAAACTCGGCGGCGACACCGTCATGATCCTGGACGAAGATCAAATCTACGCGATTAAGTCGTAGTGGTCAGTGGGCAGTGGCTGGTGAGCAGTGTTCTCTAACACGCTTCGCTCGCCACGTCGTCCGCGTGACTTTCTATCTATTCTAACCACTAATCACTGAACACTGTTCACTGGAGCAACATTATGGCAGCTAAAGAACTTCTATTCGATGAGCAGGCTCGCCGTGCGCTTGAGCGCGGAGCCAATGCGGTCGCGAACGCGGTCAAGGTCACCCTCGGACCGCGCGGACGCAACGTCGTTATCGACAAAAAATGGGGATCGCCGACCATCACCAAAGACGGCGTGACCGTGGCGAAAGAGATCGAACTCGAAGATAAATTCGAGAACATGGGTGCGCAACTCGTCCGTGAAGTCGCCTCGAAGACCAACGATGTCGCCGGGGATGGCACCACCACCGCCACCGTACTCGCGCAATCCATCGTCAATGAAGGTCTGCGCTACGTCGCCGCCGGCGGCGCACCGCTCGCGGTGAAGCGCGGCATCGACAAGGCGGTAGAGGCGGCGGTCGCGGCACTCAAAGCCAACGCCACCCCGGTCGCCGACTCGGCGGCAATCGCGCAGGTCGCGGCGATCTCCGGCAACAACGACAAAGAGATCGGCGACCTCGTCGCTAAAGCCATGGACGCGGTCGGCAAAGACGGCGTCATCACGGTCGAGGAGTCGAAGGGCACCGCGACGAGCCTCGAAGTCGTCGAAGGTATGCAGTTCGACAAGGGCTACATCTCCCCGTACTTCGTCACCGACCCCGAGCGCATGGAAGCCGTGATCGAGAACCCGGCGATCCTTCTGTACGAGAAGAAAGTTTCGGCAGCGGCAGACCTGCTCCCGATCCTCGAAAAACTCGCCCAGTCCCGCCGCCCGCTCGTGATCATCGCCGAAGACTTAGACGGCGACGCACTGGCGACGCTCGTTGTCAACAAGATTCGCGGCATCCTGAACGTCGCGGCGGTCAAGGCTCCCGGCTTCGGCGACCGACGCAAGGCGATGATGGAAGATCTGGCGGTCCTGACCGGCGGCAAGTTCATCACCGAAGACCTCGGCATGAAATTGGACACCATCGATCTCGATATGCTCGGCACCGCCAAGCGCGTGACGATCACCAAGGATGAGACCACGATCATCGAAGGTGCGGGCACCGTCGAAGCGATCCAGGGTCGCATCGCGCAGATCCGCAAGCAGATCGAGAACACGGATTCGTCCTACGACAAGGAAAAACTGAACGAGCGGCTCGCGAAATTAGCGGGCGGCGTCGCGGTGGTCCAGGTCGGCGCGGCTACCGAAACCGAACTCAAGGAAAAGAAGCACCGCTACGAGGACGCCCTTTCGGCGACCCGCGCGGCGGTGGAAGAAGGCATCGTCCCCGGCGGCGGCACGGCGTTGATCAACATCATCCCCGCGCTGGACGCGGTTCAGTGCGACAACAAGGACGAGGAAGTCGGCGTGCAGATCGTGCGCCGCGCTCTGGAGTCCCCGCTTCGCACCATCGCGGAGAATGCCGGTCTCGAAGGCTCCGTAGTCGTGAACAAGGTCAAAGGACTTCCGAAGGGACAGGGCTTCAACGCGCTGACCGAAGAGTACGGCGACATGATCGGCTACGGGGTGATCGACCCGGTGAAGGTAACACGCTACGCCCTCTCGAACGCGGCGTCTATCGCGTCCATGATCCTGACGACCGAGTCGCTGGTGGTGGAAAAGGCGGAGAAGAAGTCCGCTGGTGGCGGCGGCGGTCACGACCACGACGACTACTAAGTCGTAGCGGTTTGCGTGAGTGATACGGGAAAGCCCCGCGCCTTTCGGCGCGGGGCTTTTCTTTGATGTTTCCCCCCCGTCGTGGTACATTTCGCCTGACGAAGTTGCCGAGCATCAACAAGGCGGGGATACCGAACACGAAAAGACGAAAAATAGTGGTCACATTGCGCCGCAACTTAACGTTTTCTAACCAGCCTCTATAAAAAGGAATCTTCACCGATGTTTTCTGTTGCCCTGATTCTGACCGCCATCCTTTTCGGTACGCTCACATCCGCCGAAGCCTTGCGCCCCCGCGTCGCAACCGTCCTATTTGTTTCCCCGACCGGGGACGACAATAACGACGGCACGGAAACCAAGCCGTACAAAACGATTCAAGCCGCGATCAACAACGCTTCTGCCGGTGACACGGTGACGCTCACGGACGGAACCTACTCCGGCAACGGCAACCGTGACCTCGACTGCGGCGGCAAAAGCCTGACGATTAAATCGCAACACGGCGCGGAAAAGACAATCATTGACTGCGGCGGGACAGAAACCACTAACCATCGAGGGTTCAATTTTCATACAAAAGAGGATAAGGCGATAATCCGAGGACTTACTGTCAAAAATGGTTACGAGCGTGGTGGTGGAATCTTCATTGAGACAAACTGCAAAATCGAAGTTTCGGACTGTAATTTCATAGAAAATTCAGGAGGTGGAATCGCTGGTGGTGGAGTTCTCACTGTATCGAATTGTAATTTTGAGGCTAATAAGGCAACTGCTTTTACCTCGGAGGGAGGCGGGTTATCAATATTCAGCAATGGAACAGCTGTAGTCAAAAAATGTATCTTTAAAAAAAATGTTGCTGAGACTGGAGGTGGGGCTAATTGTAATGGCATATTGACAGATTGTCAATTCATAGAGAACACTTCGTACAGAGGCGGTGGCGGATTTTTTGGCACAGCGGATTTGTCAAACTGTATTTTTATCGGCAATAAGTCACAGGATGATAATGGAGGCGGAGCGTCTGGTAGTGGTATCTTGACAAGGTGTACATTCACAAAAAATATTAGCGAGTATGGCGGGGGAGGCTTAAACTGGTTCGGTACAATCGACAACTGTATCTTTAATGAAAACAGAGCTCGTTCGGACAAAAACGGTGGTTGGGGAAGTGGTGGTGCAATTCTTGGGGCAGGAAAGATAACAAACTGCACCATCAGCAAAAACATTGTCGTTGACGGGGACGGTGGCGGAGTGTATATAACCTCAGATTCTACAATTATGAACTGCTTGATTGTAGACAATACAGCAGTGAGTCGCTACCGCGTAGATAGTGGGTGGAGAATCTGTAATGGAGGTGGAGTTAGCACAAGTGGTGGCAGTAGTTTCCCTTATCATCAGGAGGTTACTTTGATGAACTGTACTATATCGGGGAATAAGACAGCCATCGGAGACCCAGTTCCGTACAATGGAGAGACAATAAGTTTTGCTATTCCTGAAATAACGACCAATCCTAAAGGTGGTGGGGTAGTCAATAGAAGTACAATGAGGCTCATTGGGTGTATTATTTGGGGCAACGAAGCACCGGATTCGTCACAGATTGCCACTGCGAAAGAAGGAACGGCGCAAACAACACTCACTTACAGCAACATTCAAGGCGGTTTGAGCGGCGAGGGGAACATCAAAGCCGACCCGCTTTTCGTTGACCCACAGAACGGTGACTTTCACCTTAAACCGGGTTCGCCCTGCATCGGTACGGGCATTGCGATTGCCGACCCTGCGCCCACGAAGCCTAAAACGCCGGTTAAACCTGGGGCGAAACCCGTAGCCGCGCCCAAGACCGCGAAAGTTCCCTCCCCGACCGAATTGGACTTAGACGGCAAGCCGCGCCCCGTGAAGCCGAGCCTTGGTGCCTATGAAGGCGCGAAAACGCCGTAGCAGATTTGTGGTTCGTTTATCCGCCGCGCAGATGATCGTACACGGTTGCGCGGCGGGCTTGTTCATTCCGGGATCAGTATACGATGACCGTAACCGCTACCCTACCGAACAAAATCGGTAAATCTGCTCCGGTCGCGGTATCATCGAACATGTTATGCCTATTCCCGCTTTTCGTGACGACGGCTGGCTCCCTGAAGGTCATCACGCTGCGACATGGGACGAAATCGCGGACGCGCTCGGCGGCGAACCCGGTTCCGTTCGCGCCACTGTACTCGCAGGTCTGCTGGCATGGCGCGATGCGGTGCGGGCGAAAGGCTTGTCCGGCTTGGTGATACTCGACGGCAGTTTTGTGTCCGCGAAGCCTAACCCCGGTGATTTCGATCTACTGTTTTTATTTGACGAAGCGTCGGAATCCATCAAGGCGTAAGACGCCGAAGCCGCCGCATTGGTTGATGTAACGACGTGTAAAGCAAGATTCGGCGGCGATGTTTTCGCGTTTGGCGCGACACTGGCGTGGGCGTTCCCGCAACTTGTCCCCCGCGACACGTTCGACTTTATCAAGGTGACGAAATTACCGAAGGGCGTTTTGGAAGTGCAAATTCATGATTGAGAATGATGAGCGATTAGCTGCAACGCTGAAATATATGGCGAAACTCGCGGGCGCATTAGAAGGTTTGCGTCTCGGCGAAGAAGAGAAAGGCAACCACATGTTTGCGGCGTGCGCGTCCGGGTTTCTGCACGAGTTACGGAAAAACCTTGACCTGACCCGCGACTACGCGACCCGTGAGGTAGCAAAACAGCAAATCCCAAAAAACGGTGCGTACACAAACGGTCACTCTGAGACAACATCGAAGGTACTGGTCGGAGCGTAACCGACTCGGAAAAATCCCGTGCCGAAATATGCGGGCTTTCCTTTTCGGTATAATGACGCAAGGAGAACCCGATGACCCTCACCGTTACCCTGCCGGACGAAATCGCCAACCGCCTTGTTGCCCTCCCGCCGTCTGAACGTGATTCGCTGATCGCCGACGCGCTTTCCGATGTCTGGGACGCCGAAGACTATCTGCGCCTTGATGAAGAAGCCGCTATCCGGCGCGGAGTTGCCGACGACGAAGCGGGAAGGTTCATGTCGTTTGAAACGCTCGTCACTCGCATGGAAGACTATAAGGCGAAGGCGCGGGCGAAGTGAGCGACACCGACGACGCAGTGCCGGTTTACGTTCTGCAATTCGCGGAAGCCTTTTTTGCCGATCTGCGCGACGGTTGGGAACATTTTCGCTTGAATGCCAGCGAGGAGATCGCTGACGAGTGGCAGGAATCGCTCCTTCGCGCCGTGCAGAAAATACCGGAGAACCCGCTCGGCTATTCGCTCGCCTTAGAGGACACACATTTCAAGAAGTCGGTACGCCGTATGCTTCATCAGCGCACCAAAAATGCCGCCTTCTACCGCGTATTGTTTTATCTGAAAGAGCCGATTGCACGGGAGAACGGCACGAAGGAAACGCCAGTTTTTGTCTTCGCCGCACGTCATGGCTCTGCGAAGCCGTTGTCTGTGCGGAAAGCCCGCGAATTAGAGCGGCGCAACTGACCGGCATAGCGAACGAACCGTTCGGTATAATGGCAACAGGAGGACCCGATGACCTTATCTATCACCGTGCCGGATACGATTGCCACGCGCCTCGCCCCCATGCCGCAAGCCGAGCGCGATTCCGAAGTCTCCGACGCGCTTTCACTTAAGTGGCGCATGGAACAGGACGAACAAACGCGCCGCGCCGACGACGATATGCGGGCATGGGACGCGCAGATCGAAGCCGATTTAGCGGCGGGCAAACTCGATTCGCTCTTGGCGGAAGTGGACGCGGAGATTGCGGCAGGGCTCGTTTATGACGCGCCTCCCCATCGTCCCGCGTTTCTGGACGCCCAAGCGAAGACCGCCGCATGAACCACAAAGCCCTCAAACGGTCTTGGGATTTTCTCGCCGACCTGCCGCAAGAGGTGCAGGAACTCGCGCACAAAAACTTCGCGTTGCTCGAAGCCGACCCGAAACACCCGTCGCTTCACTTCAAGCGCATCGGTTCGCTCTGGTCGGTGCGCGTCGGGGATGACTACCGAGCATTGGGACGCGACAACCCGCCGAACATCGTCTGGTTCTGGATCGGTCATCATTCGGTTTACGACCGGCTCATCGAAAACCAATAGGAGTTACGCGGTTGCCCCGGAACCTCACCCCCCAACCCCCTCTCCGTGCCGGAGAGGGGGAGCCAGAATGGACACGCGGTGAACGTCTCGCCTCCGGTGTCTTACTCCCCCTCTCCGGCACGGAGAGGGGGCGGGGGGGGTGAGGTTCCCGGCGCGGCGGGAATAACTGAATAGCCCTGTCCGCGACGAGTGTATATCGAGATCGCGGGCGAAATGAGCGACACCGACGAAACGCCGACCGTCTATGTTCTTGACATAGCGAACGCTTTCTTCACTGACTTGAACGATGGCTGGGAGCATTTTCGCTTGCACGTGAGCGAGGAAATCGCTGACGAATGGCGTGAATCGCTGATGCGTGCCGTGTGGCAGATCGTCGAAAACCCACTCGGCTATTCGCTCGTGTCGGAATATACGTACTTCAAGCGACCAGTGCGGCGTCTTCTCCACCAGCGCACGAAAAGTTCTGCGGCATATCGTGTTCTGTTTTACTTGAAAGAGCCGGTGACTCAGGAAGATGGACCGCAGGCAACACCGGTTTTCGTGTTCGCCGCACGTCATGGCTCCGCGAAGCCGTTATCGGTGCGGAAAGCCCGCGAGTAAGATGCGAGTAAGTTATCACGGTAGGGTTAGGATAAACCAAAACCGTTTCAATGTAAATTTCGCAAGAACTCTATTGATATTTTGTTGTTGTTTCCTTTGTGCCTCGTAAGCCGGTTGGAACTCAGCAAGCAAGTGGTCAAATTGGGTGACACTCAACCCAGTGAACGAGTGAAAGTGCCGAGGGTGGCGGCGTAATTTCGAGACACAGAGCATAATCCACTTTACCCTGATTCCGCATCAGGTCTTAAGAAACGAGGCGTAGTTGCATTTTGTCAGGAACCGGGATACGGGCGGCGGCGGTCTTGCGCACCAGCAGGTCGATCTCGCGGGCGGAGATCGCCTGCGAGATGAAGAATCCTTGCATGGCGTCGCAACCGAGGGCGCAAAGCACGGCGCGTTGATCGTCGGTTTCGACGCCTTCCGCGATTACTTCCATCTCGCACGCGTGACCGAGTTCGACCAGGGCGCGCACCATCGCCTCGCCCTTGGGATCGATGCCGATGGGCGTCACGAACGAGCGGTCGATCTTCAGGACGTCTAAGGGGAACGTCCGCAAATACGAGAGCGACGAATAGCCGGTCCCGAAGTCGTCGATAGACAGACGCACACCGAGGGCTTTCAGGTCGTTGAGCCGCTGTTTGACGTTGTCACCTTTGACCAGCATGCCTTCCGTCATTTCGATGTCCAGGTATTCGGCGGGCAGGTCGGATTCACGCAACACTTCGGCGATCAGGTCCACAATCCAGGGTTGCTCGAACTGCCGCCCCGACAGGTTTACCGAAACACGGATCGGGTTGCCCGCCATCGCCCAGCGCGACGCCTGCGCGGTCGCTTCGCGCAACACGAAGTCGCCGATGGGGATGATCAAGCCGGTTTCCTCGGCGAGCGGGATGAACTGCCCCGGAGAAACGCGCCCGAGTGTCGGCGATTCCCAGCGGATCAGTGCCTCGACGCCGAAGATCTCCCCGGTCACCAGGTCCACCTGCGGCTGGTAGAGAAGGTACAGTTCGTTCTTGTCCAACGCTTTACGCAGGTTGTTTTCCAGTTCGAGACGGTCTTTCGCGCGGGCGTTCATCGCCTGCGAGTAGACACGGTACGAGTCGCGCCCTTCCTCTTTGGCGCGGTACATCGCCGTGTCCGCGTTTTTGAGCAGGGTCGCCGAATCGACGCCGTCGCGGGGCGCGAGCGAAAGCCCGATGCTCGCGGTGACGAACAGTTCCTGTCCGTCGATGTCGAACGGCTCGTCCATCGCTTCTAAAAGAAGCCGCGCGGTTTCCTCGACGACCTCCTGACCGGAAACATCGGGGAGTAGCACAGTGAACTCGTCGCCGCCCATGCGTGCCACGGTGTCGAACCGCCGCAATTGCGCCCGGAGCCGCTTCGCGACCTCTTGCAGAAGTTTATCGCCGACCGGATGCCCCAGCGTGTCGTTGATCTGTTTGAAGCGGTCCAGGTCGAAGAAAAGGATGCCGACCTGTCCGTCGTTCCCCTGCGCGGTGTGAACGGCGTCGGCGAGGCGGCGGTCGAACAGGGTGCGGTTCGGCAAGCCGGTCAGGGCGTCGTGCGTCGCCTGGTGCGCGATCTTCTCGGCTGCGTTGCGCTGTTCCGAAATGTCACGTTGCACCGACATCCAGCCGCCGGGCAACCCGTTCGCGTCGTAGATCGGCTGGATGTTCAGTTCGACCCAGAACGGCGAGCCGTCCTTTTTGTAGTTGAGCAATTCGACACGCACCGCCTCGAACGCGAACAGTTTTTCCTGGAGCAGGGCGACCGACGCCGGGTCGGTCTTCGGTCCCTGCAACATCTTCGGTGACGATAGTGCCAGTTCCTCGCGCGAATAGCCGGTCATCCGCTCGAATGCCGGGTTGACATAGATCAGTCGCATCGTCTGCCCCGGTTGCATCGGGGCTTCGTAGAGCATGATCACGTCGTTGGTAGATTCCACGGCGGATTCGAGGCGCGTCGCCTTCGCCATTGTGCGTTGCATTTGCCGCACCTGCATTTCGAGGGCGTTCTTGGTTTCCACCAGTTCCGTCTCGCGGGTAATCAGATGGGCTTCCAATTGCTGATACGCCGCGTGTATTTTGGCGCGATTCTTTTCCTCGGTCTGCAAGGCGAAGGCGAATTCCCGCTCCTTACGCGAGGAGGACCGCAACGTTTTGCTCGCTCCGACTCCGAGTAGACCCAGTGAGCCGAGTCCGAGTAGCGCGGCACCCGTTTTGAAGGGCAATGTGTTCGACGTCGCTGCTACAGGCTTGTTCGGTGCTGACCGGGGCGGCTTGATAGTGGCAGAATTCGGGGGACCGGGCACGGATTTGAGAGATAAGCCGAGCAGCGCGACAACGGAGACCGCAGTTCCGATCAGCCCGGCGTACACTAACCCAGAGGCGTTCCGCGTATCCGTCGGCAGGGTAACGGCACTGTTGGCGAGGGGCGCGATGGGACGGGCGGGACGTGTTTTTTCGGGCGTGAGAGGCGTTGTCATTCGTTCGCTTTCGATCCGTATCCTGTATGTCGGCACTTCTGCCGACGCGTCGGCAGTTTCGCCGATAAATCATGTACAGGAGGTTTGCACTCCTCCCCCGTAGCGGGTATAACCCGCATGGCATCGGCGACACGCGGAAAGTTTTTTCCGTATGCGGCGAGGATTTTCTGTACATGGAAAACTCTCCGTAGCGGGAAATACCCCGTGAATCGCCCGGGTGCCTTTCGGCGTTTCCGGTCCCGTTTCGTGGCTGTCCTGTCAAACAGTTGTATGCCTTAAATTGCTTTCCTATGAACCTGTCGCAACTACTACCGCTTCTGGACGGCTATGAGCCGCTGGTCAATATCGTGGACGGTCTCGGTCGCCGCAAACGCCGCGCCCCTCTGGTCGAGGGTGTCCCGGTCGCCGCGAAAGGCTTCCTGCTTGCCCGTATCCAGACCGAACTGTCGCGCCCCCTGCTACTGGTCACCTATTCCGACGAACAGGCGATCCGCCTCGCCGAGGACCTGCGCCGCTTCCTGCCCGAGGGCGCGCTCCCGGTGCGCCTCCTGCCGTCGTCGCTGTCACTCGTCTTGGATGACGAGGAATCGGGGCGCGATATTTCCCGCGCCGGTCAGCGAGTCGCGACTCTTACCGGCCTCGCGAACGGCGAACCGTCGCACCTCGTCGCCCCGATCACCGCGATTTTGCAAAAAGTCGCTCCACCCGCGACCCTGAAAAACCGCCGGTTGACCGTCTCGGTCGGCGACTCGGTCAGCCTCGACGTACTTTCCGCGCGCCTTTCCGCGTTCGGCTATATCCGCGAGGACCAGATCTCGCTCCCGGGCACCTTCGCCCGGCGCGGCGACATTTTAGATGTCTTCCCGGCGGACTCCGTTAAACCGGTCCGCATTGACCTTTTCGGCGACGATGTCGAAACGATCCGCCCGTTCGACCGCGAGACCCAGCGGTCTGAAGGCAAGCAACAGTCCATCATTATACCGGCAGCGCATGAAGTTGCCTATACCCGCGACACGATGGCGTCCGCGTCCGCAACGCTCCGCAAGCGGCTCGAAAAACAGTTAGCCGTTTTGCGCAAGGACGGTGCCGAACCTGAGCAACTGGACCGGCTGCGCGAATCGGTCGAGGACGACGCGACCAAACTTTCGCAAGCCGTCTATTTCGCCGGGGTCGAGCGGTATCTGCCGCTTCTGCACCCGGACGCCGTCTGCGCCCTGGACTATGTTTCCCCGGACGCGCTGGTCATTTTGGACGAACCGGCGCAGATGGAGTCGCACGCGGATCGCGACATTAGTATGGTACGCAAGAATCTTGCCAACCGCGCGAATCGCGGGGAAATTATTTTACTACCCGAACCGCTCTGCCTCGATTTCGACGACGCGGGGCGCAGTCTGACCGAAAACCGGCAGTCGCTGTCGTTCTCGCTCCTGTCGCGGTCGGTGTCGTGGCTGACGCACGACGCACATTTTTACACCGACGCCGCGCCCGCCGAAAGTTTCGCCGGAAAGCCCGCGTTGCTCGGCGAAGCCCTGCGCACCTACAAGAACAAGATGAACGCCCGCGTCGTGGTCGTGTCGGTGCAGGCTCCGCGCGTCCGTGCCGTGCTGACCGAGCGGGAACTCGGCGAGGCTCCCCTTTCGACCCTACAAACCAGTTCCGGTATCGCCCTCTTAGACGGCGTCCTGCGCTCCGGGTTTCGCCTGACCGACGGGCGTCTGGTCGTTCTGACCGACACCGAGGTTTTCGGCACCCCCGGCGACCGCATCGAGGCGCAGAAGCGGCGCAAACGCGAGTTCCGGGACGGTATGCGCATCACGTCGCTCCTCGAACTGAACGCGGGCGACTACGTCGTGCATATCCAGCACGGCATCGGGCAGTTCACCGGGCTGACCCGTATGACCGTGCAGGGCGCGGAACGTGAGTACATGGCAATCGCCTATGACGGTGGCGACAAACTGTTCGTGCCGTCGGACCAGGTCGACCGCGTCCAGAAGTATATCGGCTCCGAGGGCGCGGCACCGAGCATCAGCAAACTCGGCGGCAACGACTGGGAACGCGCCAAGACCCGCGCCAAAAAACAGGTCAAGGAGATTGCGCAGGACCTGATCATCCTGTACGCGGCGCGTTCGGCAATAGAAGGGTACTCCTATGGTGCGGATACGCCCTGGCAGATCGAGATGGAGGAGGCTTTCCCGCACACCGAAACGCCGGACCAGTTAGCCGCCATCGATGAAGTGAAACGCGACCTGGAAGCACCGCGCCCGATGGACCGGCTGATCTGCGGCGATGTCGGCTACGGCAAGACCGAGGTCGCGGTCCGGGCGGCGTTCAAAGTGGCGAGCGAGGGACGGCAGGTCGCCGTCCTGTGCCCGACCACGGTTTTAGCCGCGCAACACCTCAACGTATTCAGCGAGCGGCTTTCGGCGTTCCCGATGAGGGTAGACATGATGTCGCGCTTCCGCTCCTCGAAAGAACTGGCGAAAACGGCTGAAGAGATCAAAATCGGCGCGGTAGACATCGTGGTCGGAACGCACCGCCTGTTGTCGAAAGACATCGAGTGGAAAGACCTGGGTCTGGTAATCGTGGACGAGGAACAGCGGTTCGGCGTCACGCACAAGGAGCGGCTCAAGCAGATGCGGCAGAGCGTGGACGTTCTCGCGATGTCCGCGACCCCGATCCCGCGCACCTTGCAAATGTCGCTTTCCGGCATCCGCGATATGTCCTTGATCAACGACCCGCCCGAAGGACGCATGCCGGTCAAAACGTATATCAAGGAGTTCGACGACGACCTGGTACGCGATGCGTTGCAAGCCGAACTGGATCGGGGTGGGCAGGCGTTCTTCCTGCACAACCGTGTCGAAAGTATCCAGCACACCGCACACAAACTCGAAAAAATCATCCCGACATGCCGATTCCGGGTCGCGCACGGGCAGATGGGCGAGGACGAATTAGAGGAGACGATGCTCGACTTTTACGAGCACAAATTCGACTGCCTCGTCTGCACGACCATCGTCGAATCGGGCCTGGATGTGCCGAATGTCAACACGATCCTGATCGACAACGCCGACAAATTAGGCTTGTCGCAACTCTACCAACTGCGCGGACGGGTCGGGCGGTCGCGGCGGCAAGGCTACTGCTTCCTGATGTACCGCAAGATGAAATCATTGTCCACAGTCGCCGAACAACGACTCGGCGCGCTCCGCGAGTTTTCCGACTTAGGCTCCGGCTACAAGATCGCGCTTCGGGATCTGGAACTGCGCGGAGCGGGCAATATCCTCGGTGCGGAGCAGTCCGGAACGGTGGCATCGGTCGGCTTCGATCTGTATACGCAACTGTTGGAGGAAGCGGTCATGGAGATGAAGGGTGGCGTACCCGCCGAGAAAGAGGAGCCGCTCCCGACCGTGGACCTGCCGGTCGCGGCGAGCATCCCGGAGAAATACGTGCCCGGGGAGGCGCAACGCATCCTGATGTACAAGAAGTTAGCCGCCGTCAAAAAGCGCGACGACGTGGCGCGATTGCAAGAAGAGTTCGAGGACCGCTTCGGCGACCCGCCGCAACCGGTCTGGAACCTGCTCAGTCTGCTCCGCTTGCGGCTACGCTGTCAGGAAGTCGGCGTCGAAAGCATCACGACCGAGGGGACGACGATTGCGATCCTGTTCAACAAGGAGACGAAACTCCCGGTATCAACGCTCCGTCCGCTGACGACTGCGTTCCGGTCGCAGGGTGGCACGTTCAACGAGGGGCGCGTTTCGGTGATGATCCAGTCGGCGCAGGTACTCCGGCAGATCGAGGAGTTGGTCGAGGTGCTGGCAAAAGCGATCAAAGAAAAGTCGGCACCGCCCCCGGCAAACTCCGGCACGACTAAACCTACCGAGCGAGTCCGCCGCGCCACACCGATCCGGGGAGGTTCGCGATAAAATAGAAACATGCCGCCGACGTGTGCCACATACCGGCTACGCCGTCGCGTGATTGCACGGCGACTATGGAAAAAGGTTATTATGCCGGATATTCTCGAAACCGAACGGATGCGGTTGCGTCCGCTGGTGCTGGACGACGCGCCGTTTCTGTTTGAAATGGACTGCGATCCCGAAATCATGCGCTACATCCTGCCGCGCTTCGATCCGCCTGCGTCGGAGGAGCCTGCGCGGGAATGGATTAGCCTTCAAACCACCCGCTACTCCGCTGTCGGCTCACGGTACGGGGTTTTCGCCGCCATCGAGAAAGCGACCGGGGATTTCATCGGGTGGTTCCTGTTGCGCCCGGCGACGGACCACCGGTTCGCGGCGGAGGTCGGCTTCCGCGCCGACGAACTGGAATTAGGCTACCGGTTCCGCCGCGCGTTCTGGGGCAGGGGACTGGCGACGGAAGGGGCGACGGCGTTGGTGGAATATGCCGCCGCCGATGCATCCGTGGCGGCGGTGGTCGCCGTCGCGCTCGAAGACAACGTCGCCTCGACGCGCGTGATGGAGAAAGCGGGTCTCGTATTTCGCGCGGAATGTGCCCTGCCAGGCTACCCGACGCCGGGAGTGACGTACCGACTACCGCTCGGCGGTTCGTGAATCTGCGCCGTCCCGCTTGCCGCGCCCGCCCGGGTTTGGCATAATGGGACAGGCGAAACAACAACGAAATTAAAGCAAGCCAACGTAGCCGAGCACTTGAATATGGGCGAACTCGCACGGCTCCAACTGTTCGAACCCGGTCTGCGGAACCTTCAGGTACCGCCATACTTCCCCGGTCAGTAGCGTTGCGTTCTCGCACCACAATGCGGCGGCGCGGTCTTTGTGAGCCACGTCCAGGTCTTCCCGCCCTTTATCTCGATCACGAAACGCGTCTGATCCGCGAGAACCGCGATGAAATCCGGCTCGTAATACCGCATATTCGCCGCATTGTCCGTGTATTCAATCGTGAAGCCGAATTGCGACGGCAGTTTAGCGAACCGCTCCACGTCGGGCGCGTCTTCCAGGAAACGGGCGAATCGTTCCTCGAACTTGTTATCCGGGGCAACCAAATTGAAGACGGTTTTGCTAGCAACGAACGTCGGTCTTCCGAACGGGAACGGGTTGGTTTCGGATAGTAGCCGTCCCTCGCTTTCCAGAACCGGTATTTTTTCCTCGACAACCGCGCTTCGCAGGACTTCGGCGAACTCTTTCACTGTTACATACGCGGCGACGTTCGTCGAGATCGCCTGAATCATTTCCGGCGTCTCGATGTCCACCCTTTTCCCGAACGCTTTCGTGTCGAGGAACTCGCGCACCTTGGGGACCAATGCGGCGAACTGTGACGGCAGTTTGACATCCTTTGAGATGCGTTTCGCGTAGTAGGAAATGACTTCCTGTGCCGTGTTCGGGGTCGGGATCGAGTAGTCGCGGGCGACGATGGTTTCCAGCGTCAGAATATCCTTATTCGCCAGAGCGTTTTTCGCCCTGTCACGCTTGCTTGGCAAGGGTGACGTCCTTCGGAAGCCCAGAATAATACTCGTGCATCATCGCATCTGTGATCCTGATGTTACCACGCTCGTTGGGCTGTGTACCTTCGCGTGCTGTTATCCATGGCGTCTCACCGTGGGTCAAGTCTGACAGTTGTTGGGCGGTCATCGCACCGTAGGTATCCAGCACCGCATCAACCGTCTCGCGTGCCGACTCGTCCAACTTCGACGAATCGCCCTCACTCCAAGCCGAGACTATGAACTGCCCCTTGTGGCTGTCATAGATCGACCGAATCACCGGTCCCCCGATCCACGCTTCCACAGGCTCCCCGAACAAGGGGCGCTCGTCCCACACCAATGACCACGCCTGCGAGTAGTATAGCAACTTCTGGAGCTTCATCGAAGACATGGGACCTTGTTTTTGAAGTATGTATGCCGCAACATCATCAACGCTAATCATTGGTCTTCCCTCCTTAACTATTCGGATTATACCATGAGGGCATGGTATAATCAAACAGTTGTTTTAACCCTGGTGCAGGATGTTCATCACGTCGCCGTCCTTGACTTCGTACTCCTTGCCCTCAATGCGGACCCAGCCTTTTTCCTTCGCCGCCGCCCATCCGCCCGCCGCGACCATCTTATCCCAGTCAATCGTTTCGGCGCGGATGAAGCCGTGTTCCAGATCGGAATGGATCACCCCGGCGGCTTGCGGTGCCTTGTCCCCGGCGCGGATCGTCCACGCGCGTACCTCTTTTTCACCCGACGTGAGGAACGTGCGCAATCCGAGCAGTTGATAGGCGACCTTGACGAGCCGATTCAACCCGGTTTCGGTCAGCCCCATGTCGGCGAGATACTCCGACGCTTCCGCCTCACCGAGTTCGGAAAGTTCCGCCTCGATCTGCGCCGACACGACCACGACTTCGGTGCCGTCCTTTTTGGCGTAGTCGCGCACGGCTTGCACGTTCGCGCTCCCCTCGCCATCGGGCAGGTCGGTATCGGCAACGTTGGCGACGTAGATCACCGGCTTCGAGGTCAGCAGGGCGAAGTTCTTGTACGCCGCCTCGCGCGTCGCCCTGTCCAGGTTCGTTCCCCAGGTCCGTGCCGGTGCGCCGGTCGAAAGGTGCGCGTAGAGCGGTTCGGCAAGGTCTAAGAGTTCCTTGTCGTCCTTGTTGTTTTTCGCCGTCTTTTTCAATCGGTCCATCCGCTTTTCCAGCGTTTGCAGGTCGGCGAGCGCGAGTTCGGTGTTGATCGTTTCCAGATCGCCCGCCGGATCGACCTTGCCCTCGACATGGATGATGTTCTCGTCATCGAAACAGCGCACGACGTGCGCGATGGCGGCGACCTCGCGGATGTTGGCTAAGAACTGGTTGCCCAAGCCCTCACCTTTATGCGCCCCTTTGACCAGTCCCGCGATGTCTACAAACTCCACGGCGGTCGGGACGATGGGCGGCACCCGGTCGCCTTTGGTGAACACTTTCGCGAGGGCGTCCAGTCGCTCGTCGGGGAGAGTGACGATGCCGACGTTTTTATCGATTGTCGCGAACGGGTAGTTCGCGGCGACCGCGCCCGCTTTAGTGATCGCGTTAAAGAGCGTGGACTTGCCGACGTTCGGCAGACCAACGATTCCGACTCCGAGTGCCATACTTTTGTAAACCCTTCAGGAAAATCCTGTCCCGAGGAGACCGGTCCGCCGTCGCGCGGCGAAGATGCCGTTCGCGCGGCACCCGGAAATCCCCCTGCTACTATGCGGCATAGAGGGGCGTTCGTCAAGAAAAAACGCGCCCGCCGGGAATGGCGGGCGCGTGGTTTCGTTTCGGTCGGACGGCTCGCCGTCCGACCCTAACGCGTCCGGTTACTTCGCCGGTACCGCCGCCGCTTTGAGTTTTTTCAGCGCGGCGACCCGCGCGATGGCGGCAACGGCTTCCGCGAGCTGATTCCTTTCCGCGAGTTTCAGGGAGGGTCCGAACAGTTCCGCCATCTTCTCCGGCGATTTCTCGCGCCCTTTCGCCGTATCTGTCGCCGCTTTCGCCGGTACCGCTTGCTTCGGCGCGGCGAGGTCGTATTTCCCGGCGACGACTTCGGCAAGTACCGCGTCGAGTCCGCGCATCGGGTTTCCGGTCCAGACGATTTTGCCCTTCTTGTCCATGAGGAACGCCGTCGGAATCGTGTTTCGCTTCGTTACCCGCATCTACGCCGCCACTACCGTCCCTTTCGCATCCTCACGCGCGACATGATAGTCCATCTTTTCGCCCATCCCATCCACGAATGCCTTCACCTTTGCGGGGGCAGCCTCCCCGCGCTCGGAAATGTTGACGCCGATAACATCGACTTTGCCCGCGTACTTTTTCGCGATCCCGGTCAGATGGGGAATACTCCTCCGGCAGGGACCATAAAGGGCGGTGTAAAAAATATTTTTATCCGCGTCCGATAGTCGCCCGGATGGCACGGATATTGCTGGTATAATTATCGAACGGTGTTATAGAACACTGTATGACTACATTGTCATCACACAGGAGGATAGACCAATGTTTAAAGCCAGAGCAGGCTTCACCCTGATAGAGTTGCTTGTCGTTATCGCGATCATTGCAATACTATCCGCTATATTGTTACCAGTCTTCGCGCAGGCGCGTGAAAAAGCGCGCGGAGTCAGTTGTTTGAGTAACATGCGTCAGGTCGGACTCGGGATCGCCCAGTATGTCCAGGATTACGACGAAACGTTCCCCATGAAGGCGTACTGCGCCCCCGGTCTCAGTGCTACCGACCCGTGGGTCTATTACACCGACGCCATCAACCCGTACGTGAAAGTCGGCGACCAGGATAAACCGTATGTCGCGCGCAACCCGGGTGCGGTGTATCGATGCCCTTCCAACCCTTCCGAGTGGCAAAACAGTCACTACGGGCTACACCAGGACCTGTTCCCCGATGGGGACGGATGTGGCTCACCCTATGACCCGGAGCAGGTAGATTTCCCGACCCTCGCCGACATCGAAACGCCCTCGGAGAAGATCGGCTTGCTGGAAAAAGGTACTGCCGACGGCAACCAGAGTTTCTTCGGCTTTATCACCTGGCAGTTTTTCTGGACCGACAGCATCAAAACAGCCGGTGTCATCGATCCTTCGCGGGACGGCAACGCGACATCGCTGGCGTTAGGGGATTGCGACATCGTGGCGGATGAGAACGTCTGGACGACCTGGAGTAGTTGGGGACAGTGTTCGATGCAACCGCGATTCCGTCACAACCGGACAACCAACGCCATCTTCCTCGACGGACATGTCAAGGCGATGCCGAAAGGGTCGATCTACTGGTACAAGCACATACACCTCCCGTTCAACACGGCGCGCATGTTTATGCGTCAGGGGTGGTACCCCTATTAAGGGGGATACCCCGATACCAGGGTATCCGGAAAGAAAAAGTCATGATTAACAACAACCCCCTGCTTCGGGTGGCGGTGGCTTGCGTCGCCGTGGGTATAGTGTCGGGATGCAATGCGAACTCCGATCAGGGGAAAACCGTATCCGCCGCCCAGGACCGGGAACAGGAGGCAATCGCCCGCATCCAGAACAACCCCAACATGCCGCCCGCCGCGAAAGCCTCCGCCATCGCCGCCATGAAACGCGGACAGAGCACGGCTCGCAGCATGGGGCAACCGGGTCCGCCGCCGCCGCAATAAATCCGCCGAACCTGGTAATTCGTCGGTAGGCGGCTAACGACACGGGTGGTATAATCGATCCAAGTAGACACACAGGTACAGCCAAATCGCCTTTGTCGGACGGTGTGTCGGGAGATAAGCCTTTGTCAGTCTTTCAAAAACTTGATCAGTTCCTGTCGCGCGAACATCCGGTCGTCCGGGGCGTCGCCGTCGTTTTGGGCATGTTCGTTATCGGCGTATCCGGCGTCATGTCGCTTCGCCTGACGAGCGACGAGATCGACGAAGGGCACACCTATACGCTCGCGGAGTCGAAGCAACGCAATCAGGTACTGGTCGAACGCATCAAAAACGACCCCGGAATGCCGCCCGAGGCGAAAGCGGTCGCGTTGCGCTATCTGCAACCGGCGTCGCCGAGTCCAACGCCGCGACAGAAGTAAAGGTCAGATAAACGAAAGACCGGCGGGACCGAAAGGTCCCGCCGGTCTTTTTTTGGACATACGGTTTACTGTAGCGCTACGGCTTGCAGGGAGATATTCCCCTGGTCATCATCCTTTTTCCAGACCGCTTCGAGGTCTTGCCCGGATGCCGCTGTCCGAAACGTGACCGTATAGGCGCGGCTGTAATAGCCACTCCCCAGAGCAATATCCGTTACTTTTACTGTCGGTTTCGTGCCGTCCGAAAGTTTAGCGGAAAAAAACCCTCCCGATCTGTATCCGCCGACATAGAAAATCGCCGTCTTTTCCGTCCGGTCCGCCGGAATCCGGAGGCGGAACCCGTTGGCTTTCGCCAGATGTACTCCGTCGTAAGTGATCTTTTCTGTCGAGGTCGGTGTGCCATCGCGCCAGGTGAAGCCGCGTGAGGGACCCCGTTCCGTCCCGGCGGGCAACAGATCTCCGTCGCCCGTGAGCAATTCGAACGTCCCTATCGGAGATCCGGTACGCGCTTTGCGAGTCACAGCGGCACTGCCCCCGCGCCCCCAATGCACCCAGTCGCTTTTCCCCACGCTCGTCAGGTCGACCACTACCATCGTCTCCTTGGAGTCGTATAGATTTATGTTGCTCTTTTTCCCTGTCTTGCTTTGAAACAGATCAATCGTTGCGGCTTTGGGGGGTTCT
The DNA here is from genome assembly GCA_043763605.1 of Armatimonadota bacterium. GTDB lineage: Bacteria > Armatimonadota > Armatimonadia > Armatimonadales > Armatimonadaceae > JACMIU01. The sequence continues at coordinate 20,782 of JAYULM010000541.1, forward strand.
TTGATCCGGGATCGCAAAATACCGGCGACAGCGAAACTCACCACCGTCAGGAAGACCCCCGTAATCATCAAAAGCCCGGCCGGTTTGAGGATAACTTTCATTGTTTCCACTTTCCGCGACATCCCTATCGCTATAATTTTCGGCGAAAATGTAAAGGAGCGTACCGCGCGAGGAATCGTGTCACCACGCCTTCTCTGGCAGAGTATCGCTGTTCCAGTATTCTACCCCTGTAGCAATTTTCGTGCCACGAGATGAAGGACGGGCACTACGCGTCTCGAATTTTTAATCGCCCCTTTAGCCCCACGGCAGCGTCACGGTAGAATCCTCAAAACAAAACGCGCCTGCCGTAATTGGCAGGCGCGTTGTTCACATGGGAACGCGGGTCGCGCGGGATTATTTCCCCGTCGCCGCTTTGAGTTTCTTGAGTTCGGCGACGCGCACCATGAAGTTCGCCATCTCCTCCGACTTGGCGTCCGCCGGGAAGAGGGCGACGGCTTTCTCTTCCGCCGCAATCGCCTTGTCCAGATCGCCCGCCTTCTCGTACGCGTAGGAGAGCGTGTCGAGAATGGCAGGGATCTTTTCCTGACTCGCGGCGACCGCTGCTTCGGCGATTGTCACTGCCGCCGTGTAGTCCGGCTTCTTGACCTTCGAGTCCGGCGCGACGATACCCCATGCCAGCTCGTTCAGGGTTTCCGCGTTGTTTTTCAATTCGGCGGACGCCGCCTTCGCCGCGTACGTCTGCGCCGCCGCTTCGTCATGGCTCATCAGCAGGCGGAACTTCAGGAAAGCGACATCACCCGCGTACTCCGGGCTGGTTTCGAGGGCTTTGTCGATGGCGGCGACGGCTTCCGCGAACTTGCTCTTTTGCGCCAGCTCGACGGCGGGACCGAACAACTCCTGCATCTTCGCCGACTTCGCTTCTTCTTTCGCTTCGGCATCCTTCTTTTCCTGGAACGCTTTTTTCGCGGCGGCGACATCGTATTTCCCGGCAATCACCTTGCCGAGTGTTTCATCGAGACCGTCCATCGGGTGCCCGATCCAGACCACTTTGCCTTTCTGATCCACGATAAACGCGGTCGGAATTCCGCCCTGCCCCGCTGCCTCCATCCACGACGCGGCTATCGTCCCCTTCGCATCGTCGCGGGCGACATGGTAATCCATCGTCGCTCCCATCTCCTTGACGAACGCTTTCACCTTCGCCGGAACGTCCGCGCCCCGCTCCCAGACGCTGACCCCGGTGACATCGGCTTTGCCCGCATACTTTTTCGCGATCTCGGTCAGGTGTGGGATAGTGGTCTTGCAGGGACCGCACCACGTCGCCCAGAACTCCACGACGTGAACCTTGCCATCGGTGAGGCTTACCGGCTTGCCCTTGACCCATGCACCGACCGGCAGTTTCGGTGCGGTGGAACCGATAGTTAGTGCCGCCGCCGAATCCGGCTTGGCGGTTTGCGCGTGAGCGGATTGAGTAGTGGCTACAAAAACGCCTCCTGTGACGGCGATCAGTGCGGCGAATAACGGTGATAAACGTGGCATAAAAACAGTCTCCTTACGGCGGAGGATCAGGGCGAATCGCTCGCCCCCAAATCCTGAGACATATACGACGAACTCAATTCCGCAGGTTCCCGGCATAAAGACCCGCCCCGCTTACAGCAAAATCCCGTCCACCGGCTTGATCGGTTCCGGGATCGGTCCCACGCCGATGCGCTCGCGCAGGTCGATCTCGATAGTGCGCGACATCGCGGTCAGCGGCAGGTCGTTCACCCGCGTCGCGAACGGGGTTTCCAGCAGTTGCGAGATCCGGTTGAGCACCAGGAACGCGAACGAGATCAGGAGCGATATGAATGGCGTGTACCAGCGCAAGTCGGAAACCAGGGCGAGCGGGACCAGGCAACAGAAAGTGACGACGACCCGGTACGCGAGATATGTGTAGACCGGGGGGAGCGGCGTGTTCTTGATCCGTTCGCACCCGCCCTGGATATTCGTCAGTTCGGTCAGCGTGCTGTCCAGGGCGTTCAGGTGGAAGTCCTGAATCCAGCCGCGCCGCCACGCCTCGTGCAACTCCCTGCCCTGCCGGTGCAGGATCGCGGACGGGACGTTATGCGCCTCGCGGTATTCCCCTGTCTCGTCGTCCGACACGAACGGATCGACGCCGAGCGGTCCTGTCGGGTCGGATTCGCGCAGATGTAGACGGAACGCGTGTACGAAGCCGATGTGCCGCATCACGGTTTCCCGTTGCCATTGCTCCATCGCTTCTTTGTCGCCGTGTTCCGACGTATATTTGCCGAACGTCGTCACCTGCCGCGCGAACGTCCGCGAGTAGTTGATCAGTGCCCCCCACAAAGTGCGACCTTCCCACCAGCGGTCGTAGACCGTGTTGTTGCGGAACGCGATGAAGATCGAAAGCGCGGCACCGACCACGGTAAGCGGGGGCGCGGAGATGTGCAACCACCGGGCACCATTCAGACACTCATAGACGACGGTGACTAACACCGATACCAGAACTGTGAGCAGGAGCGGTGGGCCGAGATGCACGACCACTTTCGGCACAGACAGTTTGCCGTCAACAATCAACGGAGCGGGATTCCTTCACGCCGAACGTTATACCCGTTTTTCACGATTCATGTGTGCCGCTTGCGCGAACGCCGCTCTTTTTCCTTGTGCAAGCCGAGCGACGCCTTGAGCGAATCCCATACGCCCGGCGTCAGGTACAGCCAAATCGCGAACCCGATCAAAAGCGCGGGAATCTCGACGTGGAACCACCACGGAGCGGGTCCCTCCGGGACCACGACCCCGGGCACTGCGCCAGTCCCCGGGACCGGCGGCGGCGCAGGCGGATGCAACACCTTCCAAACCGCCTTGCTAATCTGCTCGTTGAAGATCACCAGAATTAGCGTGAAGATCATCAGTAGCCCGACGCCGTAGTGAAACTGTAGCCCGGTACCGGCGAGGATCGGCGTGCGGCGGGTGCGGCGTGAGCGGCGGCGCACGCGCTTATCATTCCCTTCTTCCATCGTGCGATTGACTACCGCCCTCGCGGCGCGTTGTACGGCGTCCTCGCCGCTACGCGTCTGCTCGAGGCGGGGCGAAGGGACGGCGACGGACTGGGGGTCGCTATCATTGGAGAGGGTGGAAGGATTTTGCGTTCGTAGCATAACTGTCAAAGATCGCGTTCCCGTCATTATAGCATAGGTCGCGCATGGAAGAAATGGGATTGTTCCGGACCCAGGGCGATTGCATTATCGCTCTCTCGGTTGAACCGCGTATATAATCGCGGGTTGAAACCCACGTCTGCGGTCAACTTCGTTGCCGAACGTCCTCCG
>JAYULM010000542.1:0-24054 GCA_043763605.1 Armatimonadota bacterium
CTTCGGCTGTAGACCCTGCGGGTCACCAGAGGCGTTTGGCTTGCGAAAACCGTTCGACTCCTTGACCCGCAGGGTCTACAGCCGAAGGCTCCCACCGGAACAATTTATTGTCCGTGGGCGCGGCGGATCGGAGTCACATCATCGTGAATGTCGAACCGTTCGCGCCCTTGACGACTTCGATCCGGGTAGGGAACGCTTCCTTGATCTCCTCGATGTGCGTGATACATAAGATCAGCGCGAAGTGGTCCTGAATCGCCTGCAGGGCATCGGTGATCGCCTCGCGTCCGCGCGGGTCCTGCGTCCCGAAGCCCTCGTCCACGATCAGGGTTTGTAGCGGTGCCCCGGCGCGGCTGGCGAGCACGCGCGACAACGCCACCCGGAGCGCGAAATTGACGCGGAACGCCTCGCCCCCGCTGAACATCTCGTACGGGCGCGTCCCCATTTCGTCGGAGATGATGATGTCGAGCGTTTCGATGTTCGCCGCGCCTTTCGTGCGCGCTTCGCGGGTCGTGCGCAACTCCACCTGCATCGCGTCGTTCGACAACCTGGCAAGCAGTTCGTTGGTGTGGGAGACGATGTCGGGCAGGGCATTCTCGATGATCAACGCCTGAACACCTTTTTTACCGAACGCCCCGGCGAGTTCGCGGTAAAGGTCGCGCTGTTTCCCCGCCTCGACCAACTCTGCCTGGTACACGACTCGCTCCCGCTCCTGCTGGCGGCAATACTCCAACTGGCTGCTCCACTGCCCGATCTCGCGATCCGCGCGCTGCACGGTTTCGGTCGCCCCGGCGATCAGCGCGTCGTATTCCGCCAGCGTTTGTTTGAGCGCGGGCAGTTCGGCGGAATCGGTTCGTGCCTTCGTCACCTGCTGACGGGCGACCGCGATCTGCCCGATCCGCTTGGCGACCTTCGCCTGCAGTTCCGCGATGCGCGGCGGCTCGGTTTGGAGTACGCCCTGCGCATTATTCAGTGCGTCCACGTCGCGCGGGGCGTTGCGCAGGGCGTTCGTCTCGGCACGCGCGGCTTCGAGCGGGGTGTGCGCGGCTTCGGCTTTCTCGCGTTCGGCAGAGAGTTGCGCCAGTTGCTCTTGCTCGTTGTGAAGAAAATCCCGGCTTCGTAGTCGCGCGTCCAGCGCGTCCCGCTCGGTTATCGTCTCCGGAAGTCGTTTTAACCGCTCCTCCAGTCGCATCACCTGTTGACCGAACAAGCGAATCTGAGTTTCGTGTTCGGCGCGGGACTGGCGAAAGCGGAGCAATTCTTCCTGCGCGGCTTTCAGCACGGCGATCTCCTGCTTGACCCCGCCCGCTTCGCGTACTATGGCGGCGAGCCGTGACCGCACAGTTTCGCGCTCGGCTTCGGCTTCTACGATGGCACCGGTACGTTTGGTGGGCGGGAGCGGTTCGCCGCAGTATTCGCAGTTCGACGCGGAGGACGATTGCAACGCTTCCAGCCGCTTGACGAGTTGCGCTTCGGCGTGTTTCGCGGCGGCGTTGCGGTCTTTGAGATCCGCCATCCGGTCTTCCCAGCCCTGCCGCGCCTGTTCATTTTCGCGTAGCGCGGCGTCGATGTCGCCGAACGTCGCCAGGTCTGCTGTCAGTTGTTCGATCTGGCGTTGTGTCGCGGTCAGCGTCGGAATGTCGCGCTCCAACTCCTCGACCAGACATTGTTTCTGGTACCGCTCGTTGGTCAGTTTGCCTTCCTCGGTGCGGATCAACCGTTCCAGATCGCCGCACTTGCGCCCGAGTTCGAGGGCGCGATTGAATACCGATTCCAGTTGCCCGATCTCGGTCTGTAACTGTTGCAGTCGCCGGTACGCCGCTTCGATCTCCCCGGCGCGGTCCGCCAGCGATTGCGCCTGTGCGACGCGCGGCAGGAGTGCGTCTATCGTCGTGGAGTCTTCGGCGTTGCGCTCCTCGGCTTCGACAATCTTGTCTTCCATATTCCGGGCACGTTGCTCGAAAACGTCCAACCGTTCGACGTTGAGAGCGATCTCGTGCCGCTCATGCCCCAGTCGGTCGCGCTCCACTGTCGCAGATTGCAACTTGCGAGTGGCTTCCTCCAGGAGCATTTCGTAACGGTCGCGGCTCGCCAGCGTCGCGTCAATCCCGGCGAGGGTCCGCGTCAGGTCCGTCTCTTTTTCTTTCGCCTCTTTTTCGCGCTCCTTCGCCATCTCTTCCAACCGGTCGTAGCGAGACAGGTCCAGAATATCCGCTAAGACTTCTTTGCGCTTGTTCGGAGTGGAGCGCGCGAACTCGTCGGCGCGCCCTTGCGCGAGATAGGCAGTAGATAGAAAAGTGTCGTAGTCCATGTGGAGCAGGGCGACGATCTTTTCCTGCGTGTCGCGTTGCGTGGTGCCGGAAAGCGGGTGCCACGAACCGTCCTCGCGGCGCACCTGCAGTTCCCACTGCGACCCGCCGCCGCTCGCACCGGTCGTTTTGCGGGAGATTCGCCGGTCGATGCGGTACCGGGTGCTGTCCACCAGAAACTCCAGAATCACGCCGCAACTGTTCGCGCCGAGACGGATCACGTCCTCTTTCGTTTTGGCGCGACACTCGTCGAAAAGTGCCCAGGTAATCGCGTCCAGGAGGGCGGTCTTGCCGTTGCCGTTGTCGCCGGATAGACAGGCGAGCCGCACCCCGGCGAGTTCCAACGGGGGCACGCCTTCGCCGTAAGACATGAAATTTTTGAGTTGTAAACGAACGGGGATCAACCGATTTTCTCCTGAAAGCCGTCGCGGGGACAGCGTTCATTATAGCACGGCAGATCCGAGCGGCGCGGAAGAATCTCGCTACAAATCGCGGTCGTCACCGCCTCGTCGCCTCTATAGCACACTATATCCGTCCCGATACCGTTGTAGGCATCACTTCAATCTCCAAATAATTCTTCCCAGGACGACACCCGCAACACCCGCCTGAGCAGATCGATCATTTGCGATCCGGCTGGCAGTGCCTGAATTCGCGACTGAACTTCGACGGTCGGTACGCCGAGACGTTCGGACCCGATCAAGAGGAGTGAACGCCTCTCGCCCTCCCCAATTCCCTGGGTGATTCCCTGGGTGATCCCCTGAGAAATGCCTTGCGTTCGACCTTTTTCGAGCGTCGCGTTATATGTTGTGGATTCAAACATCGTTCCGATTCCTTTCAGCAAAGCGTCTACTACATGATCCGGGTATTTCGTGCCCATCAGAAAATACGTGGAAAGCCAGTACTCCCGCTCCCGCTCCGGCGATTCCGCGCCGAATCGTTCTCCCAGATAAGCAATGATCTCGGGAAGGGCTTCCTGCGGAACGTCGGCGATGGGCGCGAGTGGCAGGGTAGATACTCCCCCGGAGAGTAGCGGACCCACCGGTAGTTTCCAGACGCGAACGACCTGATAGTCGAATCGCAGGTAGACTGTGTCGTCCGCATACTTTCGTGCGTAGGACCCGGTCAGTGCCGGGCTGTCGGCTTCGCGTCGCAACAGGAACACCGCACTGCGCACCGGCAACCGATATTTCTGTGTCAGCGCGACGCTGTACAACAGCAGTCGTTCCGCGAGGACGTTTCCGTGATGACCGGTTTCGAGTTCGATATTGAACAGTTCCGGCACAGTCCCGCCACGCAACAAAACGCGGTCCGCCTGAGGCACGATAGTCGCGAGATCGGCGTCCAGAACCTCCAGCGGCGTAGTCCCCGTGTCTTTTATCCCGATCAGCGCGAGCCAGTCCTCGGGGTGCGCGGCGATCAGTTGCTTGCCGATAACGTCGAACGGCTTGTCTGCGGAAGTGCTTTTCTTTGGTCTCATTTTAGCCGAGCGACTCCTCGTGCGCCAACTGGTCAAACAGGGCGCGGGCGGCGGTCATCAGTTCGTCGCGGCGGGTCAGGAGGCGCGGCTGGGCGTCCATGTATTTGCCGAGGGCGGCTTCCGGCGTCATCGCCTCGGTCATCCCGTCCACGCGGATCACGCCCTCGCCCTGCGGCATGTCGCGCTGGAGTGACACGACGACGTGCGCGGCGGAAAGACGCTTGCGGATCTCGTCGGTGCGTACCAGCATCGCCTTGTCGGACGCCACTTTGTAGTTCACCTTGACGACGGAATCGAGCAGGGGATAGCGATCCAGTTCGGCTAAGATCGCCGCCGTCGGGTCGTCCGAATCGCCCGCGTCGGCGTCCACCTGCACGAACCGGCGCGTTTGCAGGGCGACGTGCTTCCATTTCGTGTGTCCTTTTTTGATCTCCGCGACGACGAACCCTTTGTCCTCGCCGCGCTCGTTGAAGTCGATCCGGTCGATGGAACCCGGGTAGATCACCGGCGGCTCGTTCCCGCGATTCATCTCCTGATGCTTGTGGACATGCCCCATCCCGACGTAATCCCACGGCGACACCCCGCCCGGCGAGTACAGCGTTATCGCCTCGACCGGAACCTGCGGCTCGTTCGCGTTGAGCAGGAAGTTCTGCCAGCCGACCCGCGCGTCCGCGACCGTGAAGTGCCCCATCAATAGCGCGATATACTCCGGCGCATCCGCAACCTGGCGGGCGATGTCGGCGATATAGGCGGCGTACTTATCGCGGATCAGGTGCGCTACCTCCTCGACCGTCTTCCCCTTCGTCTCGTCCTGCGTTACCACGCGGGAGCGAACGAGATATGGCATACCGGCGACGAGGACCGCTCCCTTGCGCGTTTCGACCGGCAGTACGTCCGGCTTCGCGATGATCTGGACGCCGCTCGACGGTCCGCCGAGCAGTCCGTAGATCTCCAGTGCGTGTGCGCGCCCCCGGCTGTTGGGAATGTCGTGGTTCCCGATCAGCATCACGACCGGCACCCCCGCGTCGGTGAGTCGCTTCAGCGCGGCGGCGAAAGAACGCTGGTGCGTCTGGTTCGGGTCGCGGGCTTTGTAGGCGTCCCCGGCGAACAAGGCGAGGTCAACGTCGGCGTCCAACGCGCGGTCGATGGCTTGATTCAGCGTGGCGGTGAAATCTTCGAGGCGGGTATTCAGACCGGTTTCCGGGTTCAGTTTGCCGAGGGTTTCGACGCCGAGATGGACATCGGCGAAGTGCATGATGCGGACGGAAGGGGCGGGGGAGGACATGTTCCAATTATAGCATGGCATATCCCGGTTGCCGGGTCAGGCGTCCCCCGGTAAACTACGGCATGGCTACCATTTTGAAAAGAGTCGGAAGTCGCCCGCCTAAACGCAAGTATTCAGGAATCCGCCTCAAGGACGCACTCCCGCTAATTCCCGCTAAGGATTTCACCGAATGGACCTTGAACATCGTCCCCCTCGCTGTGAGTCCAGTATTGAGCCACAATCTGGTCCGGCTGGGATCGTTCGATCTGGTTCAATCGGAAGCAGCGAAAATCACGCTTATTGACACTATATTTCTAGAGATCGTACCGAATCATCCGAAATTGAAGGTGTGGAAGACTGAATTGTTAGAAACAGACACATTGACAGGGTTTGCGGACTATTTGATCGCTCCTAAGCAGGCATACGTTGAGACTCCTTTACTTTGCGTGACTGCAGCGAAGCGCGACGATTTCGAGCAAGGGGAAGCGCAATGTGTTGCAGAAATGGTTGCCTGCCGGTGGAATAACAGCAAGGCGGGGTTAGAAATTCCGGTGTACGGTATTGTCAGTAACGGAACCGGCTGGTATTTCTATTGTCTCGCGATAGACAAAGCTATCTACAAATCGGGACTTTTTGCGACCAATGATTTACCGGAGTTGCTCGGAGCGATTGATTACATCTGCGGCGAGTGCGCGAAAAACGTTCGCCCGGGACTATTTGACGGACACACCCACGCCCCCGCCTGTGAACGGATTGGGGAGGACATGCCCGGATTGTAACATCTTGCCGGGACATGCGTCTCCCGTGTAAACTATCCGCATGGCAACTATCCCACGGAAGAACATAACCCCGGCATCCGTGAAACGAAAGTATTCGGGGATAAGCCTTAAGGACGCGTTGCAACTGGTGCCCGCCATCAATTTCACGGAATGGGATTTAGACGCGCCGCCCCTCGAACCGAGTCTGGTATTGACCGCCGTGCTTTCGCGGCTAAATTCGTTCGACCTGGTACATTCCGAGGCTGGGAAGATTACGCTGATCGATACGATCTTTTTAGAGATTGTCCCACGCCATCCCACTTTGAAGGTATGGAAATCCGAACCGCTGGAAACGGACATTCTGACGGGGTTCGCGGACTACCTGATCGCCCCGAAGCGAGCCTATATGGAAACTCCCCTGCTTTGCGTAGCGGAAGCCAAGAAGGATGACTTCGAGCAGGGCGCGACACAGTGTGTGGCAGAAATGGTCGCCTGCCGCTGGAACAATCTCCAGAGCGGTCTGCTTCTCCCGGTCTACGGAATCGTTAGCAACGGCACCGGCTGGCAGTTCTTCTGCCTGACGCTACACAACACAGTACTCCAATCGAAACATTATGCGACGGGAAGTTTGCCGCAACTCCTTGGCGCGGTCGATTATATTTGTGGCGAGTGCGCGAAAAACGTTTCGCCCGGCACTATTTGACGGTCACACCCCAGGCACCCGCGAACGTCTCGCCTGCCGGGAGGGCGACCAATCCCCACTCGGGGTGGTTGAACGCGTCCGAACCGCAGGTCATCGGCTCGATAGCGAGCGCGCGGCGGCGGTGCGTCTCGGGGAGCGGATCACCGGAATACAGGACGACGAACCCGAATGCTTCGTCCATCCAAACAGTAGTCGCGCGGTCGGTTTCGGGCGAGGAAAGAACTATCCGAGTTATTCCATTGCCGTCGCGGGTGGGGTAGGTAAAACAGGTGTTGAATCTCGTGTCGCCGATGACGCGGGGCGCGGAAAAATCGAGCGGGGTGTCTTCGACGGGTAAAACACTCCCGGTCGGAATCAGCGCGTCGCCGAACTCCAGCACCGATTGCATCGGCAGGTGTAGCGTGTCGGCGTCGATCAATCCCTCGCTCACGGCGAAATAGGGGTGGAAACCCACTCCGACCGGTGCGGCTTTATAGCCGGTGTTCTTCACCGAGAAGCGGCACATCATCCCGTTCTCGTCCAGCGAATAGGTAACAATCGCCTGTAGCGCGGCGGGGTACGCGGTCGTGTCGGGCGCGTAATCGACCACGAACGTGGCCCGGTTCTTGCGATGCTCGGCGACGCGCCACAGTTGGGACCGGACGAACCCGTGGATCGCATTCGGACCGTCCTTGTCATTTCGCGGCATCTGATAGGTGTGCCCCTCGAACGTATACTGCCCGTCCCTGACACGACCGGGGAAGGGGATCAGTACATCCCCCTGACCGCCGACCTTGTTCGCTTTGCCGCTGTACGCGGTGATGATCGGCTCGACGACTCCGGCAGTTTCGCGCCACAAGCCGCGCAACGACGCTCCGAATGGCGAGACGCGCAACCGCAAGTCGTCATAGGCGAAGAGTATTTCGGCGTCGGATTCGGGACTGCTATCCATTTATCGGTCGCCCCTTGCCGCGTCGCACGGACAGACTCACCAGCGGAATCGCCTGCGGGACGGGGCGAATGCCAGTCTTCGGGGCCGGCTTCCCGCACGCGCCCGCGCATCCGTCGCACCCTTCGCCTTGTGCCGACTTCCATAACCGGCGACCCAGCGAAACGGCGGCGACGGCGACCAGACCGAGCGTGATGAGTTGTTGTGCGTCCATAGTAGTTACGTTTTACCCCAATTCGGCGAACGTGTCACGGAAGGGACCGAGAAATCGGCGGTCCGGCGACCAATCGGTCACGGCGAAAACCGCTTCGTCGAACGCGCCGAGAAACTCCCCGGTCAATGCGTTGCGAAAGAGTCGGGCGACCGCATCGGGATCGTTGTGAAACGCGCCGCATCCCCACGCGCCGAGCACGAGCGAACGATAGCCGTACGCGCGGGCAATCGCCAGAACCCGTTCGATTCGCACTTTCATGGCGGCGGTCGCCCGCTCCAGACCGACCTGACGCGCGACCGGTGCCGCGCAGGTGAGCATGGCGCACCGCCAGGGTTCGGCGAGTAGCCACCCGATGTCGCTACGGAAAACCGGGACATCCGGCGAGAGGATCGCCCATTCGGATGCCAGGAACGACTCCGCGCCCATGTCCCGATGGAAGCGGTACATCGGGTCGTCCTTGATGTTTGCGTACAAGCCGGACGAGCGAGCTAAATACTCCTCCTGCGCGACCGAACCGGAAAGGAAACCTCCGCCCGGCTCGATGGCGTTGGCGAAGTTCAATACGAGCGGACGCGCCCCGGCATCGGTCAAGCGTTTCGCCGCCGAGAGGGAAGTTTCGTTCGCGACGGAGACCGTCAGCGTCGCGGCGGCTTCGGCGGCGGGCGTATACGAGAGCGGCTCGTCAGGCGGAATCGAAACCGTCCGCGCGACAGAGTCGCGCACCGCGTCAGCTATCGAAACTTGCCGGTTGTTGGTGAAATACTCGCCGCGTTCCAGAATCTTTGTCGCGGCGCGTCCCAACTCACGGGCGGAAGGGCGGTCCAGCAACAGATTTCCCTGATTTTCGCGGGCAAGCGCGTCGCTGTCAGCGACGCGCGCGACGAGGATTTGTGTGCGGAAAAGTGTGTCCATTACTGTAATTGTAACATTTACGCGAACTCGTGTCAACCGGCGAAGCGCGGTATAATTTTGCCATGACACCCGAGGATCAAAAAGCCGCCGAGGAAGAGATTATTCGCTTCCAGCAAGAGAACCCGAACTACTGGGGCGACCAGGACGAAAATGGGGTGGATCTCGCCCGCCTGCGTGAGAACTTATCACTGACTCCCGCCGAGCGCATACGGCAATTAGCATTGGCATCCGTGTTTATCAAAAGGATTGACGAAGCAAGTGAACGATATAGAGCAACTTTTGCAGGCGATACGAGCATTCCAAGAAGCTGGGATTGATTTCGTTGTGATCGGCGGACTGGCGTTGCGAGCGCATGGCGCGAACAATTTCACGACCGACGTGGACTTCGCCTATGCAGTCAGCACGGAAAATACCGAGCGACTTGCCGCCTTTTTGCCTTTGATTCAGGCGCGTGTTTTGGGACGACCCATCAATGATCACTTCGTAATCACACCGGAAACCTTGCAAAAATCTCGATTTTTGAATCTAAAGACGAAGTTTGGTTCGGTAGACGTTATGCGGGAAATACCTGGTGTGGACTCATTCGAGGCACTTCGCGAGAGGGCGATTCCCATTGATTTAGGCGGCTTCGTCGTACCGATTGCTTCGCTCGACGATCTCATTACCATGAAACGCGCCGCGAACCGTCCGAAGGACCAATCTCATCTTTACGAACTGCTTGCTCTGAAGAAATTAATCGAAGCGGAAGCAACGACAACGGGTGAATTACTGGAATCCGAGTAAACGCCCGCCCTGATACACGACGAACGCGGCGAACCACGCGAGCGCGGTCATGTAAGCAATCTGGATCAGTGGCCACTTCCAGCCGTTCGTTTCCCGCTTCACGACCGCGACCGTGGAGATGCATTGCATGGCGAGGACGTAGTACACCATCAGCGCGATGGCCACGAGCGGTGTGAACGTCCGGCGTCCCGTGCGTCCGTCGATGTCCGCCTTCATCTTGTCGCCGACCACGACCGACAGTTTCGTTTCGTCCTCCGCCACGTCTTCGCCAACGCTGTATACCGTGCCCATCGCGGTGACGAACACTTCCCGAGCCGTAAATGACGCGACTAAGCCGATCCCGATCTTCCAGTCGAAGCCGAGCGGCTTGATCACCGGCTCGATGAAGTGACCGAGTTTCCCCGCGTAAGAATGGCGCAAAACTTCGGACGGGGACGTGCCGACTGGTCGCTTCGGATACGACGACAGAAACCAGAGCACGATAGACAGCGCGAGGATCACGGTTCCGGCGCGCGACACGAACGTCCAGGCGTTTTCCAGCATCCGCAACACGACCGAGCGGAGCGACGGCAGGCGGTAGGGCGGCATCTCCATCAGGAACGTCGGGGCTTCGGATTTCAGGATCGTCCGGTTGAACAGCGCGGCGATTCCGAACGCGGCTCCGGTGCCTAATGCGTACATCGCGAAAAGCGTCACGGCTTGCCAGGACGGACCGAACGTCCGCCCGGCGATCTGTAACCCGAACGCGGGCGTCGCCGGGATGAACGCGCCGATCAGCACGGCGTACACCGGTATCCGTGCCGAGCAGGACATGAGCGGCGCGACGAGAATCGTGAGAATCCGGGCGCGCGACGATTCGATGGTCCGCGCCGCCATCACGCCGGGGATCGCGCAGGCGTACGACGACAGGAGCGGGATGAACGACTTGCCGTGCAGCCCGACGCGGCTCATCAAGCGGTCCATCAGGAACGCCGCCCGTGCGAGGTAGCCAGTGTCCTCCAGAAACGAAATAAATAGAAACAGGAGCAGAATCTGCGGCAGGAAGACGACGGTGTTGCCCACGCCGGCAATCGCGCCGTTGACAACCAGATCGCGCAAATCGCCTTCGGGCATCGCGGACGCCACGGTTTGCCCCAGCCAGTCCACGCCTGCCGAGATCCAGTCCGCCGGGATGCTCGCCCAGGTGAACATCGACTGAAACAGGAGTGCCATCACCGCGAGAAACAGGACGTAGCCCCAGACCCGGTGCAGAACGACGCGGTCGATGCGATCCGACAGCGTTTGCTCGGGAGCCTGCGCGTCGCGGCGGACCGACCGGTAGACGATCCGCCCGACATCGGCGTACCGCGCCTCGGCGATGGCTTGCGACAGGTCGATGCCGTCCGTGTGGAAGTTGGCTAAGTCCTGTGTCAGGTGGTCGCGCACGATGGGCGAGTGTCGCCGCAGGGCGTCCGTCTGTGTCGCGGAGCCGTCCGGGAGGGAAAGGAGCAGGGTCGCCTCCGAGAACGCCGCTGTGGGAGTGATGCCGTCGTGGGTTTGCATCAACGCCGCCATTTCCGCAACTTCCGACTCGGCGAGCGGCGGCAGACTCCAGCGGCGCAGCGGGGGCGGCGTCCCCGATTCGCTGAGAAACTGAATCGCGCCGACCAGATCGCGCACCCCGGCGTTGCGAGTCGCATTGACGGCTTGCACGGGAACGTCGTCCAAGGATTCGGACAACGTCCGTGGGTCCACGCGTACGCCCATATCCGCCGCCGTGTCGTTCATGGTCAGCGCGACGAGCACGGGAAGACCGAGGTCCATCACCTGCGATGTGAGATACAGGTTGCGCTCCAGACTCGACGCGTCCACGACATTGACCACGGCGTCCGGGCGGGGCGTGTCGGCGCGGTAGCCGAGCAGCACATCGCGCGCGACCTGTTCGTCGGGCGAGTGGGGGGTGAGTGAGTACAGACCGGGCAGGTCGATCAGCGTGACCGCGTCGCCGTTCGGCAGGCGCAGGGTGCCCTCCTTGCGCTCCACAGTGATACCGGGGTAGTTGCCGACCTTCTGGCGCATGCCGGTCAGGGCGTTGAAAAGCGTGGTTTTGCCGCAGTTCGGATTCCCGACTAAGGCGATAATTTTAGGGGCGGTCGGTTTGGTTCGAGGGTAGGGGTGAACCGACCCCGCTTCGGGGACGGTTCCGGCACGGCTCATGACGCTGGCTCCACGCTTATCCCGGCGGCTTCCTCGCACCGCAATGACAGGCGATAGGATCGCAAGCGTACTTCGAGCGGTCCGCCGAACGCCGCGCGGCGCGACACTTCGACCTCGGTTCCGCTCGTGAATCCGAGTTCCATCAGGCGGCACCGGTTGGGACCGGCGACCGAGGCGACCCGCCCCTTCGTCCCTTTGGGGAGACAATCGAGGCTACACGCCGTGCCCGTGGTCGGGCAGGCGGGGGGAGCGAGGTTTAATCTTTTGCTGTCGTGAGCGTTCATGCCGCGTGGTTGCAATCGTATCCGTGGAAATGCAGATCGGGTAATGAGGGCGAATCGCCTGGATCACCGTTCCTGTTACGGTATTGTACCAACGCCGAAACCGGGCGTCAATAGTGGCGACCAAATTAGTCGGCGATTTTGTCGGCAATCTTTATCAGTTTTGACGATTACCGTGATCCGCAGAGTAACTTTTCGCCACCGGTTCGCGTTTGGAACGTATGAACCTTTTCGCCGATCTCAAAAGCGCGAACGCGATGTACGGGAAAGCGGTGCTGTTTCTCGTCGGAACCGTCGCCAGCGCGGCGGGGCTGTTCGTCCTGTCGCCCGACTTGCGCACCGCGTTCCTGCTCGCGGTGCTGGTCTGGTCGTCCTGCCGCCTGTACTACTTCCTGTTTTACGTCATCGAACGGTACATCGACCCGTCGTTCCGATTCGACGGCGTGTTCTCGGCGATCCGGTATCTGGTCACAAACAACAAGCAGAAACGCGGCGGAGGCGATTCTCAAGTCCCGTGAATCTGCAGAAATGTGCCGAGGTGCTACAAACCGAACCCCGGCGTCTTGCCATCGCACTTTTTGTCCACGCTAATCTGCTCCGGCTTGAACCACTTCACGTGGCCATCCGCGAACGCGTAATTGGCACCGCCTTGATGCCGGGTTGCCCCGAGTCGCTGTCTGGAAATTTGTGTTTTTAACTTACGTGGGTACAAAGCATTAAGGCGATTCAAATCAGTCTCGTCTGGACCACCCAGAGCAATAATTCCTAGCCTTGCGTCTGTTAGAACAACTGTGTGGCTTTCGAAGGTCAACTTGTAATCGGGATTACCCTGAACATTTTTCGTTCTTAGATACGTGTCGTAAGTCGCTTCGGAGAGGTTAATGTTGTAAGCGTAACTCAATGCGTGATGTATTCGAGTGCCTTTTGGTAAGGCATCTTGATCCGCACTCGGACAACGTAGTATATTTAGGTCATTTGTATTGATATAAGTAGATAGCAATTCGCTCCAGACACTCCCCTTGTAAGAAGATGCTACTTTCGGGTTGGAACTGCTCGATTTGAAAGAACCCGTTGAGAACGCTGGGTAAGTGCCATCGTAATCATGTGTGTACAGTGACAGGGCGTTGGACAGTTGCTTAACATTCGTTGCACATGATTTAGTACGTATCGCCTCTCTTGTTGTGAAGGATGCGGATGCCAGGACACAACCAAGTGACAATATTATTAACAAAACAATGAGGATTTCGATTGACGAGTGCCCGTTAGTTTTTTTCCGCATGATCTTTGACAGCCTTTTGGTTTTATGTGGTTGCCACTGCAGAGAATTTCTCTCCGCAGTGGCAACGGGGATGCTAAGGCGGACTTCGCCTCTGCTGATTGTCAATCCATTCCATTGCTCCATCAGAATTATACGGCGATTTGTCGTCAGGATACTTGTCCGATGGACTCGGACTCGGGCGAGGTCTTTTTCGCTTTTTGTCCGACGGCGATGGTGACGGCGTGGGCTTTGGGGGATGACTGCGAATCCAATGAGGCACAAAGAATGCAGCAACAAGCACGATCACGAGTATCATGATCATGACTTCGATTATCGTGAAATGGCCAGACGGATCGGTCGCGTTCACAGGGTCGTGTTCGCAGTACTTGTAGGGCTTCTGGTCGAGGAAGGTGTCGCGCGTGGTGAACAGCCCGACCTGCGCGTCGTAGTAGCGCGCCGCGATATGCACCAGACCGGCGTCGCCGTCGTCGCGGTAGCCGCTCTGCGCGTTGTAGCCGTACTCCGGCTTTGTGCCGCTCGACGCCACCGTGTTTCCGAAACCGTCGCTCGTGCTACTGCTCGTCACCGTGCCCGCTGTGTTCGTGACCTGCCGCGTCGAACCCTGCCCGTCGAACAGGTACGACTCGCTCCCCTTCGCCAGTAGCCCGTTGCCGTACGTGTACGACGCCGTGACCGTGGATCCCTGCTTCTCGTTCAGGATTATACCGCCGTTCACGTCGCCCGTACGGACGAACGTTGTGGTCGTCGTCCCCGCCGTCCGCGACACGCGCCGCTCCAGCGCGTCGTAGGCGAACGACTTGTCCGTAGTGCCGCCGCCCGTGATCCCCCCCAGTTCCCCCTTGCTGTTGTACGTCAGCGTGAATGACGTGCCGTTCAGAGTCCGCGTGACCTGGTCGCCGTTCGCGTTGTATGTGTAGGAGCTATTCAAGCCGCCCGTCTATGACGACGACACGCCCGTCAGCGTGTCGTCGTCATAGACGGGCGAACGCGTTATCCTTGTGCTGTTTTTTCGGGGTTCAACGGTTCCGGGAAAGCAACGCGCGCAGGTTTTCCATGTCCGGGGGCAGGGGCGCGGTGAACGACAGCCGCTCCCCGGTGCGCGGGTGCGTGAACGCGAGGGAGTGCGAGTGCAACGCTTGCCCGCGCATCCCGGCGATGTGCTCGTTGATCCGGGTTCGTAGCGCGTTGTCGCGTACCCACTCCGGGGAGACTTTGCGCTCCCCGCCGTATACCGGGTCGGCGACGACCGGGTGCCCGATGTAGGCGCAGTGGACCCGGATTTGGTGTGTACGCCCGGTCTGTAAAACACACTCGACCAACGACATCGCCCCTCCCGGCTCTTTCATCGAAACGTGTGTTTGCGCGTGTCGCCCGATGGCGACGGCACCCGGCTCGACGACCGCCATCTTTTTACGGTCAGTCATGTGTCGCCCGATGGGCGCGTCGATCACGGCTTCGTTGAACTGCGGCCGTCCCCAGATATAGGCGAGGTAGCGACGCTCCGCTGTTTTCGACTGGATTTGCGACTGCAGGTGACGGTGCGCGAGATCGTTTTTGGCGACCATCATCAGCCCGCTCGTGTCTTTATCCAGACGATGGACGATACCGGGTCGCTCCTCGCCGCCGATGCCGCTCAGGTCGGCGCAATGGTGGAGCAGGGCGTTGACCAGCGTTCCCGAGGGCGCACCGGGGGCGGGATGCACGACCAGCCCTTTCTGCTTGTTGATTACCAGCAGATCGCCGTCCTCAAACACGATGTCGAGGGGGATATTCTCGGCAACAACCTGCGTCGGGCGTACCGGGGGGATCTCCAACACGACCGCGTCACCGGCGAACACTTTCATGCTCGGTTTCGCAACAGTGCCGTTGATTGTCGCGCCGCCGTTCGCGACGAGACGTTGAATCTGGGAGCGGGAGAGTGCCGGGATTTGCGCCGCGAGAAACACGTCTAACCGCTCACCGTTCTGCGATACCGCGACCGTGAATAACTGTTCGCCGACTTCGACTTCGTCCGGGGGCGGGGCGAAATCTTCGTCGTCGGCGTCTTGAGGGGTAGTGTTCATAACTTGAAAAGCGGGGGTGTTTCGTGCGTTCGAGCAGGCGAAGCATTCCCATTTTCTGTAACGGATTCGATTACATGTCCGTCTTTGTTGCCCATCCGATAGAGATAATACGCCCCGGCTAACGCCGAAATCGCGACACAGGCGACCTGCGCGCTGGTCAGCGAGGCGATTCCGGACAGGTCCGCCGTCGCGCCTTCGCGGAAGTATTCGACCACGAACCGGTACAGGGAGTACAGCAGGGCGAACAGGAGAATGACTTGCCCCCGGAACTGTCGCCGCTTCTCGACCAGAACAAGTATGCCGAAGATCACCGCCGCCGCGAACGCCGAGTATAGTTGTGTCGCGTGCACAGTGTTGGCGAATCCGGGGAATTGGACGCCGAGCGGTTCGGGACACGCACCGCCGAAACAGCAGCCGTTTAAAAAGCAGCCGATACGCCCCCAGAAATAGCCGATGGCAAGCGACGGCGCGGCGAGATCCGCGCTGTCGAGCAGGTTCCGTTTGCGCAGGTGCATGACGAGCAAACCGACACCGACACCGCCGATCAAGCCGCCGAACGAAGTCATGCCGCCGTTCCACATCGCGAAAATCTGCCCGGGGTTTGCCGTATATTCGGGCAGGTTCTGCGCGACATAGGCGAGGCGACCACCGATCACGCCGCCGAACAACCCGAACAGCGCGGCGTCCCACAGATCCTCCGGCGCGATCCCGTAGCGCGGGGCATGGCGCGCCGCCCGCCAGGTTCCGAGCAGGAATCCGATCATCAGAAGCACGCCCCAGGCGTGGATGGGGAAATTACCAACCTTAAACAGGATCGGAAACATGAATTATTGTCGCGTCCCTTCTCCCGACCCGACACCGGCCAGGGACGGAATTTTGTCTCCCGTTTTGAGAGACGGAACGAGGTCTGACGACGGCATCACCGCCACGCGCCAGGCGAGTAACACGATCCCGACTGAGATCGCTGTGTCGGCGACGTTGAAGATGGGGAAGTTGATGATTCGTGCGTCGAACAGATCGACCACATAGCCGAGGCGGGCGCGGTCGATGCCGTTGCCGAGTGCTCCCCCGAGGGCGAGTCCGAGCGAGGTCGCCAGCAGGACCGGGACGCGCGACCCGATGCGCCGTTGCGCCCAGACGATCCCGCCCATCACGAGCACCGCCGCCGCGATCAGAAAGACGCGCTGCCCTTGCAGAAGCGAGAACGCCATCCCGAAGTTCTGGGTGTACGTCAGATGGAAGACATTCGGCAGAACTGCGATACCGGTGTGCCCGAGCGGGCGCAGGTTCGCCATCGCCCACACCTTGACAAACTGGTCTAAAACCGCGACCAGAACAGCTATCGCATAGAGCAGGGCGGCGGGGATCGTGCGCTCGCCCGCCGCTGCTTTTGTCGCCGCCGCTATCGTGTCCAAGGGGGTATCCCGGGTTTCCGCGCTGTTCAAGCGTTGTTGTACCGTTCGCCCGTGGCTTGATACTCGCCTGCTTCCGCTTCCTCAACAGTCAGGGTCGCTTGCGGCATGGCATCAAGGCGTTCCTTCGGAATCGGTGCGCCGGATTGGTCGGACAAGCCGTAGGTGCCGCCCTCGATTTTCGCCAGTGCCCGTTCGATCTGATGGATCGTGTTTCTCTCGTTCTCCATCAGCGCGGCATCCTGTCCCTGCAATTGCACTTCGGTCCCAAGATCAGCCGGATGGTTCCCGGCGACGGAACTTTCCGCGCGGTCAGTGCCGGTGGTGTTCAGTCCATCCGCGTCCTGCTCCGCCATGCGGGAAAGGGTTTCGTCGGCGGAGTTTTTCAACTCCAGCAATCGCGCTTTGTACGCCGGAAAATCTAAGTCGGTTCGCTTCATTGAATCTGCCATTATTGTATCGCTCTTTTCTGGGATTACGCTCCCGGTCATGGGGGAGGTTCCAGAAATGGCGGTACCGCCTTTCGCCGGGATTCAAACGTGACGCAACCAATCCGGCGATGCGTGAGGCGAAAATGACCCGTGCGGGCGAACTTTTCCGACTCGCTGTTTGTACTACCGGCGGAGAAACCTGATATGCCCCTTTTTTCGCCTGACAATGTACGGTTGGGTTCGCGGTCCGCGCGCGCCGTCGCCCCACGCGCACTCGCCGTTCTGACCGCTCTGCTCGTCGCTACCGTTGGTTGCGCCCGCGTCGATGCCGCGCAACCGAAGGTCGGCTATAAAGCCGCGCCGGTCACCTGGGGGGCACTGGACGGCGGCAAGTTGTCGCTGACGGATCTGACGGCGAAGGGGCCGGTTGTGCTCGTGGTTTTGCGTGGCTTCCCCGGCTACCAGTGTCCCGTCTGCACGTCACAGATGGGAAGTCTGCTCTCCTGCTCCGAGCAGTTCGCGGCGGCGAATACCCGGGTTATTCTCGTTTATCCGGGTCCGGCGGAAGGGTTGCAAGCACACGCGCAGGAGTTCGTTTCCGGAAAACAGATCCCGAAGAACTTCCGTATCGTACTGGACCCGGACTATGCGTTCACAAACCAGTACGGTTTACGCTGGAACGCGTCGGGGGAGACCGCGTATCCGTCCACCTTCGTGCTCGAAAAGGGCGGTAAGGTCGTATTCGCGAAAGTCAGCAAGTCGCACGGCGACCGCTCGACCGCGCCGGAAATACTCAAAGCACTGGGCAAGTGAGCATCGCGTGCGCGTTGGACTCGAAACCGTTGCTCGCGTCTGATACGATAGAGCAACCATGCGCGAAATTAAAGTAGGTATATTGGGATTTGGGACGGTTGGATCGGGGACAGTCCGCATCCTGCAGGAAAATTCCGAGGCGATTTCCGCCCGGATCGGTGCTCGGGTCGTCGTCGCCCGTGTCGCCGTGCGTGATCTGGCGAAACCGCGCGATGTCGCACTTGCCGCGTCCGCGCTGACCACGGACCCACGGGACGTTACCGACGACCCCGAAATCGAAATCGTCGCCGAACTTATCGGCGGCGTCGAACCCGCGCGTTCGCTCGTCGAACGTGCGATTGCGAACGGCAAGAACATCGTCACCGCGAACAAGGAGATGGTCGCCAAAGTCGGGCACGATCTGCGCACCGCCGCGCAAGCAGCCGGCAAAGATTTCTTCATGGAGGCGAGTGTCGCAGGCGGGATACCGATCATCGCCACGCTCGGCGAATCCCTCGCCGGAAATCAGGTGCGCGAGATCGCCGGGATCGTCAACGGCACCACGAACTATATTCTGACCCGGATGACGGAAGAAGGCGCGGCTTTCGAGAAAGTGCTCGCCGAAGCGCAAGCCCTCGGGTACGCCGAAGCGGAGCCGTCGTCGGACGTGGACGGACACGACGCGCGGTACAAGATGGCGATTCTGGCATCGCTGGCGTTCGGGACGCGTATCGATGTCGAGGATGTCGCCGTCGAGGGAATCCGGCATATTTCGCCCCGCGACATCGTGGTTGCGAAGGAGTTAGGCTACCGGATCAAACTGCTGGCGACGGCGCAGGGCTTGCCGAACGGCATCCGAGTACGCGTGAATCCCGCGCTACTCCCGCTGAAGCATCCGCTGGCGACCGTGGACGGCGTGTTTAACGGCGTGTTCGTGCGCGGCGATGCGGTGGGGGATTTGACCCTCATCGGGCGCGGCGCGGGCAGCCTGCCGACCGGCAGTGCCGTCGTCGGCGACATCGTACACTGTGCCCGGAACATCGTCGCCGGAGCAACCGGGCGCGTCCCGTACACGGCGTCGCGCGATCTGCCGATGCTCCCCTCCGCGTCGGCGTGGTCCAAATTCTACGCCCGCGTCCGGGTGCTGGACCGACCGAAGGCACTCGCGGCTATCGCGACCATCTTCGGCGATCACGACGTTTCCATCGAATCGGTGATCCAGCGCGCGATGCCCGACGAGGAAGCGGAGATCGTCTGGGTGACACACGAGGTACGTGAGCAGGATGTCCGCGCCGCACTTTCGGCGATCCATGCCCTCCCGGTGGTCCGGAGCGTGGATACCGCGCTGCGTGTTGTGGAGTAAAACCTGCGCTAAAGGGGAAGAACTGAGACACAGGAAAAAATTTATGTCAAAAAACTCAATCAGTTCAGGCTCAGGCGGCGCGAATGCTCCCGGAATGGACCCGCGAAAATCGGATACGGGAAAAGTCGCGGAAACTACCGACACGTTTGACCGCGACTTGCACGGCGAAGACCGAGCGGGGCAACACGGCGGTTCGAATCCGACGCGTACCTACTCGGCGTACGACGTAAAAGAATTACACGAAAAGTTAGCCGATTTCGATAATGGGGAATTGAAGCGTATTCCGGTTCTCGCGCACGGCGAGCGGTTGGAACAGGGCGGAAAGTATCTCGATCTATCCGACAACAAACACACCGTGTTTACGGCGCAAGGGAGTATGGAGGCGCAAGACCCTCATCTTTACGTTCCGAAGTCCGGGACCGATTATCAGTTGTGGAACCGGCTCATCGGCGTCGATGTCGCCGTAGACGCATCCCCGGCGGACGATTTAGCACCCGCACGGTAGCCCGTGACACGCCCTTGTAGTCTTCGACAGCAAGGGCGTTTTGTCGCCTCGCTCCCGGAGCGATACAATAGTTTGCCATGAATCCCGAACCCGCCGATCACACGACTTCGACCCCGCACCTGACGCTCGCCGATAAACTTGCCACTCTCCCGGTGAACCCCGGTTGCTATATTTACAAGGACGCGACGGGGACGATCATCTATGTCGGGAAAGCCGTCAACCTGAAAAACCGGGTCCGCTCCTATTTCCAGAAGTCCGCGAACCACTCGCCGAAGACGCGGCGGCTGGTGCAAAACATCACGGATATGGAGTGGATCGTCACCGATACGGAACTGGAAGCACTGGTCCTCGAATGTAACCTGATCAAGCGGCACCGCCCGAAATACAACATCCGGTTGCGCGATGATAAGCACTATCCGTACCTGCAACTGACGATGTCGGAGCCGTTCCCGCGCCTGCTCGTGACGCGGCGGGTAAAGACGGGCGACGGGAACCGATACTTCGGTCCGTACACGTCCGGGCACGCCGTCTGGCAGAGCATGGATCTGATCTACAAGATTTTTCCGCTCGTGACGTGCCGTAAGGCATGGAAGAACACCGAGCATGAGCGACCATGCCTGTATCACCACATGGGACGGTGCCCCGAAGCACCCTGCGCGAGTCTCGCCGACAAGGAACGCTACTGGCAAGGGGTAAAAGATGTCGAAATGTTTCTTTCGGGGCGGCAAGACAAGCTGATCAAGGACATGGAGGCGAAGATGGAAGCCGCCGCCGATAATCTGGAGTTCGAGCGGGCGGGAAAACTGCGCGACCAACTCCACTCCGTCCGCCAGATCGTCGAACGGCAAAAGGTGATTTCCACCACGACCGGCGATCAGGACGTGATGGCGGTGGTTGCGGACGAATCCGGCGCGTGTGTGCAGATGTTCTTTATCCGGGGCGGCAAACTGATCGGGCAGGAGCATTTCCTGCTGGACGGGACCGACAGCGAAGGCGGCTTGACCGAAGCCACGACCGAGTTTTTAAAGCAATACTATCAGGACGCGTCCTTCGTGCCGAGCGAGATTTTGCTGCCTACCTATGTCGAGGAGTCGGAGATCATCGAGTCGTGGCTCAAACAGAAGAAAGGGGCGAAGGTCACGCTCACGGTGCCGAAACAGGGCGAGAAGAAAAAACTACTGGAAATGGCGGCGACCAACGCCGAACTCGCGCTCCAGCAGATCAAAGCCCACTCGGCGGCGGAGCAGGGGCGCATCGACGGTTCGCTCCGGCAACTCGCGACATTACTGGAAATGCCGGAAAACTCCCTGCGCCGTATCGAAGCGTACGACAACTCGAACGTCCAGGGGCGGCACGCGGTCGGTGGCATGATCGTGTTCGAGGAAGGCAAGCCCAAAAAGAGCGAATATCGCCGCTTCAAGATCGAGCAGTCGGAAGGGACGCCGAATGACTTCGCGATGATGTTCGAGATGCTCTCTCGCCGCTTCAACCAGATGACCGAAAACAACGCCAAGTTCGCGCAAAAGCCGGACCTGATCCTGATCGACGGAGGCAAGGGGCAACTGTCGGCGGCGCAGGACGCGATGAAGCAGTTCGGGTTCGATTTCCCGATGATCGGTCTCGCCAAACAGTTCGAACTGGTTTTCGTCCCCGGACGCGCGGAACCCATCGAACTGCCGCGCAACTCGCCCGCGTTGTTTCTACTACAGCGGGTGCGCGATGAGGTACACCGGTTCGCGATCACCTACCACCGCAACGTGCGCGGGCGCGCAGCTAACATGTCCGTACTTGACGAGATTCCCGGCATCGGTCCACTCCGCCGCCGCAACCTCCTGAAGTATTTCGGCTCCGTCGAGCGGATGAAAAACGCGGGCGTTGAGGATCTGACGAAGGCACCCGGGATGAGTAAGCCCGCCGCACAAGCCGTCTACGATCATCTGCGCGGCGGGTAGATTACGCGAGTAATCCTAATTCACCGATGGTCGAGGCGGTCAGGATTCGATCACCCAATGTCAGCAGTTCCGACTCCGACATCGTCCCGATCTTTTCATAGACCGACTGGGGTAATTCGCCATACTTTGTAGTTAGTTGTCGCAACAGCAGGGAACGTTGTCCCTGTTGCATTCCTTGCTCAACGCCTTGTTGCAACCCTTTTTGCAGACCGAGTTGTTCCCAGTATGAGATCATATTTCGTTCCTCCT
This sequence comes from Armatimonadota bacterium, assembly GCA_043763605.1. Classification (GTDB taxonomy): domain Bacteria; phylum Armatimonadota; class Armatimonadia; order Armatimonadales; family Armatimonadaceae; genus JACMIU01. The sequence goes on from JAYULM010000542.1 coordinate 21,869, forward strand.
TCGTCGCGGTTATCGCTACTAGGTTTTCGTATTGTACCGCTTCTGTCGGGGTGAGTACCGCGTAGGTTTGTACGAGATTCGTCAGCAAGATCTTGCCCGATTCGCTGACGCGGCTTCTCAGGATCGTTTGTATCGCCTTCCACTTTCGCGTCACAGAGTCTACGCTGTTCGGTCCTGGCTTCATCATCGCGCTAAGGGCGACTCCGACGAGATTTTGTCCGGTCAGGTAATCGTCCGCGTTCAGGTCTGGCAACCCGACCGCCTTGTATCGAAAGGTCAATACCGCGAGGTCAAACAACTCACGCTCGTATGTTTCGGTCACGATTCCGCCCGTTCCTCGGCTCAAATAGACAGCAATGGGATACACTGGCTTCTTCAAACGGTCGGTGAGTAAATGGTAATACGCGAACATGCGGCTACGGAACGAGGAACGCCGCCACACCTCGGTCTCCACGTGAAAGACGACGATTTCCGGGTCTCCCGACACCGTGCGAACTTCGACTACGGTGTCTGCCCGGCGCGCCTCGCCGCCCGGAAAATCGGCGAAAATTTCCTGCTCCAGGAATCGCACGGACGCAAAGTCGATCTTTGCGGCGACGGCGGGGAAGAATAGTTCCAGAAACTCGCGGAAAAAGAGCCGGAACAACTCCTTGAACAACTGGTCATGCGTGAACACGGCGGGCGTCTCTTATCCCGTCAGGTCCAATTCGGACATGAGTTGCGGCAGGAACGCGGTTGAAAGGTCGTTGCTCCGATAGCGGTCGTCCGCCAGAATCCGGTGCAGGAACGAGATGTTCGTCGGGATTCCCTCGACGACGAATTCGTCCAGGCAGCGGCGCATCCGGGCGATGGCTTCGGCGCGCGTTTCGCCCCAGACGATCAATTTGGCGAGATTGCTGTCGTAGAACGGCGGCATCAGGTATCCGCCGTAGATTTGTGTGTCGATGCGCACCCCGAGACCGCCGGGGAAACGTACACTGGTCAGCCGTCCCGCGCCCGGGGCGAACCCGCGTTGGGGATCCTGCGCCGTGATCCGGCACTCGATACTGTGACCGCTCCAACGGATCTGCTCCTGCGAAAACGGCAATCGTTCTCCTGCGGCGATGCGAATCTGCCACTGCACCAGGTCGATCCCGGTCACGGCCTCCGTCACCGGGTGCTCCACCTGAATCCGGGTATTCATCTCCATGAAATAGAACTCGCCGTCCGGCGTCCAGATGAACTCGACCGTGCCCGCGTTGGTGTACCCGACCGCATTCGCCGACTTCACTGCCGCCGCGCCGATGGCGAGCCGTTGTTCCAGCGAAAGCGTTGCCGATGGCGCTTCCTCAACTACCTTTTGGTGGCGTACGGTTTGAACCGAGCATTCGCGTTCGCCGAGATGGATGCAGTTTCCGTGTTCGTCGGCTAAAATCTGAACTTCGATATGGCGCATCGACGTAATATATTTTTCGATATACACATCCGCATTGCCGAACGCCGCCGCCGCCTCGGACTGGGAAACCTTAAGTGCGGCGATCAGTTCATCCTCGGTGTGGACCACGCGGATACCGCGCCCGCCGCCGCCCGCCGTCGCCTTCAGGATCACCGGGTAGCCGATCCCCGCCGCCACACGCAACGCTTCCGCTTCCGACCCGACCACGCCCTCGGAACCGGGCACCGTCGGCACCCCGGCGCGTTTGGCGGTCTCGCGGGCGGTCGCTTTGTCGCCCATCGCCTCAATCGCGGTTATGGGTGGACCGATGAATTTGATGCCCGCAGCCTCGCAAACTTCGGCGAAGGACGCGGTTTCGGAAAGAAAACCGTAGCCGGGGTGGATCGCCTCCGCGCCCGTGATCAGAGCCGCCGAGACGATGTTGGGGACGTTCAGGTAAGAGTCCTTGCCGGGACCGGGACCGACACAAACCGATTCGTCGGCGAGATGGACCGGCAGGGAGTCGGCGTCCGCCTGGGAATACACCTGTACAGTCGCGATCCCGAGTTCCTTACACGCGCGAATGATGCGTACCGCGATTTCGCCGCGATTGGCGACCAGTATTTTTTTGAACATAGTTTTTAGTTAGTGAGCAGTGGTCAGTGAGTGGTGGTTAGTGAGTAGTGGTCAGTGGTCAGTGGTCAGTGAACAGGGAGTGGGAGTAGTTCGGCGTCTTCGGAGCGTGAACGCTTCCCACCCGCAAGCGGGTACC
>JAYULM010000543.1:0-24020 GCA_043763605.1 Armatimonadota bacterium
ACGTGATTGTGGAAAGGTCGGCGTCGACGAGTGAGACGGGACCCTGGGGCAGACGGAGGAACGACACCCGGTTTGCAAGTGTGCAAACGCGTCTGCGGGTCGCAGTTCGATCAGACGTTTGGTGACGGCGTCATACGGCTTGGACATAAGCATCTCAACAGATTTGTGTTAGACTTCTCGGTTGTATCCAAGTGGCAATTTGCTATGCATACCCACTTAGGCGGGTCATTTATGACCCGATGCTGGTTGGTGATTCGTCACGCGCCGCGCGGATCGTCACGCGCCGCAGTTCGTCCGACCAAGAACGCCTGGTAAAGAACCACGCTCCCTGCGCCGTACGTTCCAGATTCACACAATTGTTTGCAGGGCGACGCCAAACCCGTTCGCGATACAATTCGAGCACCCATCCCGACCATGTCCAACACCCCCCAGAACCTGTATATGCCCTCCGCGCAAGCCCGCGACCTGACCCCGTCCGCCAAATGGCATGTCGCCATGCCCTCCCCCGCAGCCGTCGATGCACTGGTCGGCGCGCTCGAATTGTCCCCGATCACTGCCGCGCTTCTCGTCAATCGCGGCGTCTCTACCCCGGAAGCCGCCCGTGCGTTTTTGTCGCCCGACATCGCCGACCTATCGGACCCGTACCGTTTCCCGGATATGGAAGCCGCCGTAGACCGGCTTGCGTTCGCGGTCGAGAATAAAGAAAAGATATTCGTCCACGGCGACTATGACGCGGACGGCGTCACGTCCGCCGCGCTGTGTGTCCGCGCCCTGCAAAGCCTCGGCGGCGATGTGACGGGGTACGTGCCGCGCCGCTCCGACGGCTATGACCTGCAGAAACCGGGCGTGGATAAAGCACGCACACTGGAGTCCCGACTGATCCTGACAGCGGACTGCGGGGTACAGGCAGTCGAATCGGTCGCGTATGCGAAGGAACACGGGATCGACGTGGTCGTCACCGATCACCACCGACCGGGGAAAGTTCTGCCCGACGCCTGTGCTGTCGTCAACCCGTATCGGGACGACCCGGCGGCAATCGCGCGCACGTCGGTGCTCGACTTCCAGGATTACGTCGGGGTAGCGGTCGCGTTCAAGACGCTGGACGCCCTCACGGAGCGGATTCGCCCGAGCGCCCGCGCCGCGTTCCGCAAGAACTTCCTGGATCTCGTTGCCTTGGGCACAGTGCAGGACATGGCTCCCGTAATAGGGGAAAACCGTCTTTTCGTCACGTACGGGCTGGCAGCACTCGCATCATCGCAGAAGAAGGGCATCCAGACTCTGATCCGGCACTTCGGTCTCGATAAGGAGAAGGCACTTCTCGCGGAGCATATCGGGTTCCGCTTCGGACCGTTTCTGAACTCTGCGGGGCGGATGGGCGACGCCGACAAAGCGTACCGCCTGTTGATCACCAAAGACCAGGACGAGGCGGATCAGATCGCCGCCGATCTGGAAGGGATGAACACACAACGCAAGCAGGAACAGGCGCGGATCGTCACCGACGCTTCCGTGCTGGCGTTGTTACCCGAATACGCCGACCGCCGCGTTCTGGTACTCGCGCAGGACACCTGGAAGGGCGGCTTGGTGGGACTCGCGGCGGGGAATCTGGTCGGGCTATTCAACCGCCCGGTGGTGTTGCTCAGTTACAACCGGGATCGCCACGAGTACCACGGGTCGGCGCGCGGCTTCGGCAGTTTCCACATGCTCGATGCGCTACGGGCATGCGGCGACCTCGGGATGCTCGGGCGGTACGGCGGGCACTCGGCGGCGGCGGGCGTGACAGTGCTGGGCGATCACTTCGAAGCGTTCTGCGACCGAATGCACGACCTGGCGGCGGATACCGTGGACATGACGGACCTCGCTCCCACCATCGCCATCGACGCCGAGATACCGGACGGGCGCGCGCTGACGTTCGGTCTTTTAGAAGAGATCGACCGACTGGAGCCGTGGGGGCGCGGGAACGAGGAGCCGGTCTTCTCGACGTGCGGCGTACGCGTTCAGGAAGTACGGCGCGTCGGCAAGGATCAGAACACACTGAACCTGCAACTGCAACTCCCGGGGATGTTCGGCGCGACCAAAGCCGTCTGGTTCAAGAATGGCGCGGCGGCGGACATGCTCGCACCGGGCAGTCGGGTTGATATTGCCTACCGTCCCAAGTTCAACCACTGGCAGGGCAATACGAAAATCGAACTGTACCTCAAAGACCTCCGCCCCGCCGGTGTCTGACTGCGGGGTTTTGTAGTCGAAACCTGCCCGATTCAGGGCGAAATCCGTATCTATATCCACAATTTCCGTAACTGCCCAGGTATAAGGAAGTTAGGTGAAGTTCCACATTGGGTCAGCATTATTCAAAACAGCGGTAATCGCAGGGAGAATATCTATCCCTTGCTTGCGTAAAGTCGATAAAAACGAACGGATTCGACAGAAATTTATGGCACCCTCAGACGTGCGAAAACCGCCCGATATCTTTTGCTTGACTTTCATCATTCGCAAATCCTGCTCCGCTTGATTATTCGTAAAGGGCACTGCATCCTGGTAGATAAACCGCAACACATCATCCCGGTACTGCTTAAAGCGCAACACCAAATTGTGCCCGACACGATGGGGAGGACGCCCCCGACCCGGTAGTTTTTTCACAGGAGGAAGACTCTCATGATACCGCTCTCCGCATACCGCTCTCCGCGGGCTACTATTTTACCGTCTGAATGTCCAGCACGACCGTCCAGAGACCGCCGCTCACGGGTGCCTCGACACGCGGTCCACCGCCCCAAATATCCCCGTGCCCGGTGACGACGCCCCCAACCGTCTCGGCAACGTCATCCCAAACGTCGCGCCGCGACTCGCCCCCAAATAGTCCCATCTGTCTTTCTCCCGTCCGCTATCCTACCCGATGTGGCGTCGGTGCCGCCCGCGCCCCACGGCATACGTTTTACCGTTTCTCTCCGGTGTACGGGGCTTGTTGTATCGGATCACATGGGGGCATAGCGCGTTTTCGATGTCGCGTCCCATGCGATTCGCCGCACACTATCGCCGCGCTATGCCATGCACGGTAGAATATGCCATGTCGAACCTCCCGACGCTCCCCGAACCCGCCGTTCCCTCGCGCGCGCCCGCCGCCACCGTTCACGCCGAAACCCTCGATCTACTGCAAACCTTTTTCGCCGGGCGCAACGAACGCACCCTGCAAGCCTACCGTAACGACCTGGAGCAGTTTCGCGCATTCGTAGGCGTACCGACCGCCGCCGCCGCCGTACACGCCCTGCTCACGGGCGGGCACGGCGGGGCGAACGGTGTCGTGCTGCGGTTCCGAGCGCACCTTTCGGACCTGCACCGCTCCCCGGCGACGATCAACCGCGCCCTGTCCGCGCTCCGGGCGTTGCTCAAACTCGCGCGAATGCTTGGCATCGTGCCATGGACGCTCGACGTGCCGAATATCCCGGCGGAGTCGTACCGCGACACGCGCGGTCCCGGCGTCGCGGGAGTCAAGCGGGTTCTGGCGACCACGAACAGCGGCGAGAACGAGCCGATGAATCTGCGCGACCGGGCGATCCTACGTTTGCTATATGACCTCGGGTTGCGGCGGGCGGAAGTCGCCTCGCTGGACGTGGCGGATGTAGATATGACGCGGAACACGGTCGCAGTGCTGGGCAAGCGGCGCACGTCAAAGACGCTCCTCTCGCTCGCCCCCGCGACGAAGACCGCGCTTTCCGATTGGCTGCACGCGCGCGGGAGCGAACCTGGACCGCTGTTCGTCAATTTCGACCATGCCGACAAAGGATTGACCCGGCGACTGACGGGAACGAGCATTTACCGGATCGTGCGCGGGCGCGGTCAGGTCGCCGGGGTGAAAGTCGCGCCGCACGGTCTGCGCCATACGGCGATCACCGAGGCGTGCAAAGCGGCACAGGCGGCGGGAATGCCGCTCGAAGAGGTGATGGACTTTTCGCGGCACCGTGACGTAAAAATCCTGATGATATACCGCGACCGCGAACGAAACGTGCAGGGGCAGATCGCCGCCCTCGTCGCCCAGACTACGGATGAGACGTGAACCCTCTTTAACGTGAGTTCGGGTTAAGATAGAAAGTCGTCTGGTTAAGAAGCAGGGCAACACGCTCTGTAGCAATGTTGAACTGCTTGATGTGTCGAATACAGAGCAATTGGTGAGGTAAAAGGCGGTCCAGTTTGGACCAGTAGATGAAATCCTTCCCTGGATACGCGCGAACCACTGTATCGACTGCCTTCTCTGCATAATCGAGGCGTGTTTCAAGGGGCATATCTGACTTGATGACTTCCTGCACCAAGCGGTGTATCGAGTAGGATTTTTCGTCGGGTTCAATGGTGATCAGTGAGTATCGCTCCAGCAGGGGAAGAACCCGCGTTTCCTGCCCGTCCGCCAATAGTTCGAAGGGGATCGCATCCGGGGCGAGGAAGGCACTGAGGCGTAACAGTTCCGCCGCCTCGGGGCTTGTGGAAGCGACGGCGTCGAAGTTCGGTTTCCAGGTGGTCAGGACGCTTTCGCGGTAATCGCTCCGCACCGGACCTACCCGCGCCAGTAGTTCCGCACGCGTTTCCTGAAATAAGCGTAGGTAGGTGCCCAGGCTGACCTGTGTTTCGACGATGTAAGCCGCCGCCTGCTCCAGAGCGAGCGGTAGACCGTCCATTTCTCGCGCTAATTTCTCCCCCCCTTCGCGCTCCGCCGGGGTCGTCTGACGGTGGTAAATACGCTCCAACAGAAAATCCGCCGCCGCCGCATCGGTCAGGGTATCGAGCCGCACAGCCGCTACATTTCCCAGCGATCCGAAACTCCGCGCCCGCGAGGTCAGCAGAATGTGCCCGCCCGAAACCGGCAGGAACGGGCGAATGATGTCCGGCGTGTCCGCGTTGTCGAGAATCAACAGGTAGTCCCGGTTGGATTCCAGCCACCGCTTTACCGCCGTTCGCACCTCCTCCGCGTTCTGCGCGTCCTTTTCCGGCAAACGGAGTTCCCGCGCCATCGCCCGGTACCCGGTGTCTATCGCGGTCGCATTGTCCGCCTGCGTCCAGAGAACGTGGGTGTATTCCGCGCGATACCGGTAGGCGTATTCCGTTGCCATCTGCGTTTTCCCGATGCCCCCCAGACCGGAAATCGCCTGCGTCACCAGAACATTCTGACGGTTTTGCAGTGCCGTATGTAATTCCAGAATTTCCGAATCGCGTCCAGCGAAGAACGGGTTTCGGGGTAGCGGCACCATAAAGACGCCGTCGTTGCGTGAGGGCGTGGCAGCTATTCCTTTTGCGGGAGGAACGCTATTCCCCGCCTCCAGTTCCAACCGCACCAGAAACCAACTGTCGAGATCGGGAATCGACCGCATCATCGCGCGGGCGATCTCACGCGGCATGAACCACACCTGGCGCAATGGGAACAGGGCAAGATTTTCGCGGTTGAAGTTCAGGACACGGAGGGAGTCTTCGACGGGGCTATTTTGGGGAAAAGCGTCCACCGACCAGAGGACGAAGACCACACTCGCGGGCAACTCCCGAAGGTGATCGATAAGCCAGCCCACCAACTCTCCCGCCGTGGGAAAGTTCGGCGGGGTCAACGAATGGTAGGGAACGCCTTCCGCCGTCAATCGCGCCTCTAACTGTGCGATGCAGTCATCGCGTTGCGTCTCCGCGAAGTAGGAGACCCGAGCCAGCCCATCCGGGACGCTTTCACACCACAGGGAAAGATGTGCGACGGCTTCGGCGACGGAACCTGCCGCATACGGGTAATCGTTATTCGGTTCCACCGGGCAGTGTCCCGTCCGCGTTTCGCGCGATATAGCCCTGCTCATGCAGAATATCCACCACGACCGGATGCACACCGAACCACCAGGTTCCGTTGAACTCCTGCACTGCCCCCGCACGGAGCAACGCGTTCAAATGGGGGTCGCGTATCTTCGCCTGAGGCGATTGATTGTAGATAGCCACCAACTTTTTCGCTTTGTCCTCATAGGTCAGCGCGACTTCGTCGGAAGAATCGGTCCCCAACGCGCCCTGAAACTGCCACTTGAAATCGGCGATGGCGCGATTCACGTCCGCTTCCCCGATCCGACCTTCCGATGCGTTGCGGAGAATAGCGAAGCGTGCCGCCGCCGCCGTGAGGGAAAACAGGCGGCGAATGTTACCACTGCTCGCGACAATCAGCCGCGTCTGTTGTCCCGGATCGAACAATGACGGCGACATCCGTCGCTCCAGAACGCTCTCCATCGCTTTGCGACCTTTTTCGTGCGGGGAATGATCGGGATTGAAAACGGGCGTGTCAGGGATGGAGATAGGATCTTCCGTCAGGTTGGGAAGTTGGTTTCCCTGCTCACAATACGCCAGTGTGAGCGGGATGTTAAAGATCAGGTGCGCTTCCAAGTCCTGAAAGATGATACCGTAGTTGAGAAATAGATTCTCCACCTGCGCGGGAGGGATGCCCGGTTTGTCGAAACTCTCGCCGATAAACACCCACTGCCGTTGCGCGGCGTTCTCCAGGGAATCGTTACACTCCTTCAGCAGAGCGTTGAGCAGTTCGATCAGTTCGTAAATGCGGCTCAACCGATAGTTAACGATCTTATCTTCGCGGCTTGCCGATAGTTTGATCTCCCCTTTCACGGAGGCAAAGAGGTTGACGATCCTGGGCCACCATGCATTCTCCGGCGTTCCGATCCCTGCTTCCGCCGTGACTTGACCACCCGTGTTTCGCGTATCTGTTTCCGTTCTGACGGCAAACCAATCCCAGATCGCTTTCAGGATTTTGTCGGACGGCGGCGTTCCGGCTCCCCCTTCGTAAATCGGTTTCGCGCACTGCTCCGTGAGTTTGATCATCATCAATAGCAGGACATCGAACGGTTTGAAGTTGACCGGGTCTAATTCCTCGCGAATATCGAAGCGGATATAGCGGAACTGATTCTCTGTTTCTTTCACCAGACGCGAAAGTTCTGTGGATTTGCCCGAACCGGAATGCCCGACTACGAAAACTTTATACGGGGTTTCTCTGTCGGCGACCGTCAATCCCAATTTTATGCGAGCGATCTTGTCCTCGCCTCTTACCGTATTCGGTCCCTCACTGTAAAATGCTGTCAGCTCGCTCAGCGTGATCAAAGGTTTCGGCGAAAGTGTCGTCAACGCTTCGCGCAATGTGGAAGACTGCCGATCAACACGATTTATTGTTAGACTCTGCATAGTATTGTCAACATCAAAAGAAGCAACTGATGAGAGCATTGTATCTAATCAAGAAACGTATCGCTATAGCGAGTGAGGACCACCTGTTCCCGCGATACGCGAACAGTTCCAGTGAACGGATTTGAACCGCTGTCCTTCCGCTTTTCAGGCGGACGCTACTACCAGACTGAGCTACACTGGATCATCAAACAGTGCCGCGACAGGAATCGAACCTGTGATCTTCGGTTTATGAGACCGACGTGTTAACCGCTACACCACGCGACAGAGGGGGTTAGTGGTTAGTGGACAGTGATCAGAAAAGTAGTCGTTTCCGCGAACGAGACGGCTTCTACTGACCACTGATCACTGTCCACTAACCACTAATCAAATCGGAATGGCTGGAATCGAACCAGCGTCGCCTGTGCCCAAGACAGGGGTTATGCCACTTCACTACATCCCGAGGGTCAGTGGTCAGTGTGTAGTGAACAGTGGTCAGTAAAGACGAGCGAGAGGTACCGCGCCCCCCTGAACTGACCACTGACCACTACACACTGACCACTCACCACGACAGGGGCAACAGGATTCGAACCTGCAACCGGTGGGTTTGGAATCCACTGCGCTACCGGGTTGCGCCACGCCCCTATGAAATACAAAAACAAAAACGGTCCGTTCGACGTAACTGTTGTACGTCCCGGACCGTTGGATAAGGAAAATCGCGTTGCTTGTGTTACGCTACTTTCGCTTCCTCCCACCTGTCCGGCGACGCGGCATAAACTGCCACGGCTGGGGTTGCCACGGCGTAAACGGCGTCATTATCGGGTTTGGAGTTTGTGTAAACATGGTTTGAAATCGTTGTTCCTACGCGTACCATATCGCGGCACGATATGACGTTGCTAAAAGAGTCGGCGGAAATTTTTTCGCAACGTCATCCCCCGCTCCGCCGGAAATCCCTCGGACTCTGACCGGTATGCTTTTTGAAACGGAGCGTGAAATAGAACGGGGAGGCGAACCCGATCTCCTCCGCGATGGCGGTTATGGAGCGGTTGGTCAGCGTCAGGAGTTGCCGCGCGCGCTGGAGGCGTTCCTCTTCCTGGAATTGTCCCGGTGTGCGCCCGGTCTGCGCCTTGAACAGATGGGAAAGCCGCGAAGGAGACAGGTTGACCGCCCGGGCGAGTTTGTCGAGCAAGATCGGTTCCGCGAGGCGTTCCCCGCGTAGCAGTTCCATCACCTTGAACACCCGTTCGTCGAACCGCGCCCGCGCGGAAGCGAGCGGGTTCGCGGCGTCGCAATGCAGGAGCGCGGCTTCGAGGGCGTTCATGGCGAACTCGGCGCGTCGCGGCAGACCGCCGGTCGCGTAGCGATCCATCGCGTCGAGCGCGGCTTCCACGGCGGCGCGTTCCGGCGTCGATTCGCCGAGCGATAGACGGGCGATTCCGGGTGCGACTGACGGCAAGCCGGTGATCCATTCCTGCCAGAACGGGCGCGGCAGGAAATGTGCCCACAGTAGCCCCCACTGCCCCGCCCCCCGCGCCGTCGCGTAATCGTGCGGGGTGCCCGGTCGGACAATCACCAGGTCGCCGGGGACCGTTGTCACCTCGCCGTGGCTATGCCCGAACCGTCCACCCCCGCCGACCGTCAGGATAAGCAGGTAATCTCTTGTGCCTTTCGGTCTCCAGACGTTGTAAGTCGGTGTTTCGATGAATCGCCCGGTGATGAGCGGATTTACCTGCGGGGCGTTCGTAACGATGCGTTCGGGCATAGCCATATGTTATAGGTTTTTAGCGGTTCGTGCGATGGATCGGGGAACTGTTTTAGCGTATCCTTATGACAGAAGTGCGGACGTTTCGACTCGTTCGGGGAATTTTAATCCACAGAACGAGTCGAGACGCCCACAAAAGAAAGGTTTTATGCAATGACGACGCAACCGATGACGAACCTCACGCCCGAAAATCTGGCGAAGATGGCGACCGAGTTCGGGGAGAATGGCTACACCGTGGTACGCGGCGTGTTCGACGCAGACGAGATCGCCGAGATCCGGGACACGTTTATGGAGCAGGCGAAGAACGGTCCGGTGGACGGTCTGAGCGAAAAACTGCACGTGGCGAAAGACGAAAACGATCCGCTGAAGTTTTATCCGCGCATGATGCACCCGCACCTGCACACCGATAAACTGGTCGGTCCTATTTCGATGAAGTACATGCTGGACGCGCGGATACATGATCTGTTAGCGGCGTTCATGCACGAAGAACCGGCGGCGGCGCAAAGCATGTTCTACTTCAAACCGGCGGGGGCGCGCGGGCAGGACCTGCACCAGGATAACTTCTATCTGCGCGTCGCGCCGGACACCTGCTATGCGGCGTGGGTCGCGGTGGACGATGCCGACGAGGAAAACGGAACGATGATGGTAGTGCCCGGTTCGCAAGAGTTGCAAATCTTCTGCCCGCAAAAATCGGACGCGAAGATTTCGTTCACCGACGCGTATGTGCCGGTGCCGGATGGTCTCGAAGCGGTCCCACTCCACTTGAAAGCGGGTGACGTGTTGTTCTTCAACGGCTCGGTGATTCACGGTTCCTACCCGAACCGGAGCGCGGATCGGTTCCGACGCGCGTTCATCTGCCATTATCTGCCCGCGAACAGCACGGAGTTGTCGCCGAGTTATCCGTCGATGGCGTTCACCGGCGAGCGGATCAAGTTCGGCGCGGCGACCGGCGGCGGCGCGTGCGGCAATCAGTTCGAAGCGGCTCCGGTGCATTAATCCGTGGGTCGCGACCGACGGGACCACTCGTCACAGATCGCCCTGCCCGCGCCACGCAATAGCATGGACGCGGGCGAGCGGTCGGAGAACGCATCCGCGACAGCGTACAGGGTCCGTACGGAAAAATGCCGCTCTTTGGAAACCGCGTAGATCGGCTCCCAATCGTCGGGGTTGAACTTCATTTTGAACGCCTCCAAGCCCGCGAAGTTATAAAACCGCCGCCCGTGCGCCCGCACCCACGCGATCAGGAGACGTAGCCAGAGCGGGTTGCGGTATGCGGGGTCCGCATGGTGCGACGACAGCGGTACCAGTCCCATCGTCACGTATTCCGCGCCGCTCGCGGCGAGGGCACGGACTGCGTTATCCACGAGCAGTTCTACCGTGCCGTTCGGGGCGTTCGCGCCGCGCACGAACTGCTCCGTCAGCCAGCCGTTACGCGCCGGGACCGGTGCCGCGTTAAGAAAGCCGACCGGGACGCCGCCTCGCTCGGCGACGAAGATCCGCTTGTCGCGCAGGTGGGACAGTGTTTGCGGCTCGACCAGAAAATGAAGCGAGGGTATCGGTTTGTTCGCCAGCCATTCGCCCAGAACCCGACGCAGTTCCGGCGACGATTCGGCGTCGCGCACACTCCACTCCCGAACAACGACGCCTTTGTTTCGCGCCCGCGCGAGTTGCGCCCGCAACGACGCGCGCATGTCGCCGTGTGTAGCCCATTGCTGCGGGTTCCAGACCGGTTGCGCGCCCAGCACAATCGTGCTGTGATCGGGGCGGCGCGATAACCGCTCGAACAATCGCCCGGCGGCACCGAAGTACGCGGGACTCTCCCGGCATTTCGCGCAGTCGTTCCTCCGAACAGACCGGTGCCCCGGCGACCACGCGCTTCCCGCACCGCCGCATGTACCCGATCACCGCGTCGCCGCTTCGCGAAAACCAGTGCTCCATACCGGGGTTCACGATCTGGTACGCGGTCACGTTCCAGGCGTGGCGTTTCAGGAGCGCGTACACGCGGTCGGTATCGGCGGCAGTCACGAGGGAAGCATACCCGGCTTGTGGCACACCGCTAATTGCGCGAAACGGTCGTCCTGAACCCCTTCGCTTCGACCTCGCGGGCGAATTCGCGCGCGGTCTTCTCGCTCTTGTAGGCGGCGACTTGCAAGCGGTAGACCACTTTGCCATCGATCACATCGGTCGCCATGGCGGTTTCGTAGCCCGCCGCCTTGAGTTCAGCGGCGCGCGCTTCGGCGTTCCCCTTGCCCTCGAACGTGCCGACGCGCACCCTGTAGAGGGGGCCGCCGAACACGGTTGTTGCCGCTGGGGGCGCGGTCATGCCCTTATCTTCCGGGTCCTCGGGCGTCGCCGGGATAGGCGAGGGCGATGGGCGGGGTGTGGGCGTCGGTTCGACCTTCGGCGTCGGCGCGATGTCGTCGCCGCCCGGGTCCGCCGTCGGCGTTTCTACCGGTGCCTGCTTCTCTGGCAGGTCGTCCAGGTCAGGGGCGGCACTGGTCGCAGTGGGGGACGGCGACGCCGTGTTTTCCATCGCCTCCAGGGCGGCGAGACGCTTCGCTTCTTCCTCCGCTTTCTTCTTCGCCTCGGCGTCTGCTTTCTTCTTCGCTTCTTCCTCCGCTTTTTTGCGCTTCGCTTCCAACACTGCCGTGTTGTCGATGATCGTTAGCGTGCCCTTCGGAGCCAGTTGTGTGCCGTCGGGGACAACGGTCGGGGCGACAGCGACCTTCCCGGCGGGGTTGGAAGCGTTGGCTCCCGCACCGTCGAATCGCTTGCCGAGCACGAAGTAGCCGACCAGGAAGCAGAGCACGATGAACACGCCGACGCCGATGACCAGTTTCAGGTCGGCGGGGTCGCTGTCGCTGTTATTACTCGCGGGCGCGGGGGGCTTGGCACGATTGTTGTAGTTGCTTGCCATAAATCACTCGTTTCCGGGCGGCGGGATACCGGGTATCCCCGTCGCGAAATCGTCCCCGTCGGTCGCGGGGAATCCTATACTATGTCAGACCGCCTCCGCGCCGATTCGCTTCGTTTTTCCGCAGGTGCCGAGCGCGAGTCGGACCGCACCGGCGGCGGGCGGGGGCGGGTTGGGCGCGACGACCGCGCCGGGGTAGCGGCGTCGCAGGGCGGTAAGGAACGCCTGCTCCAACGCTTCGCCGCCCGCTTTCCATACGCCGCCTGCCGCCCCGAATGTTACCGTATCCCGGTCGGTGAAAGCGAGCCGGTTCGCGGTCGCGCCCGCCAGCGATGCCAGCCAGCCGCCCGCCCCGATGAACAAGCCGCGCGCCTCGCCGTCGTCGCTACTACCTTCGCACAGACGCGAAAGGAGCGGGAGCAGGAACCCGCGCCCCGCCCCGCCTTCCTCGCCCGCCCGGCGGCGCGCTTCCGCCGCCAGCGTCGATGGTTCGGTTGTCGCCAGTTCCGCGCAGACCGCGCGCGTGAGCGGGGTCGCTACCGCCTGTCCGTCAAGCGCGCGCAATGTCCGGCGCACCATTTCGGTGGTCAGCCACGCCCCGCTACCCTCGTCGCCCCACTCCCAGCCGCGCCCGCCGCATCGAGCCGATGTGCCGTTCGCGGCGTTCTCGCCGTACGCGACGCTGCCGGTCCCGGCGACGACGACTACCCCGTTCCCGGTCGGCACGGCGGCGTGGAACGCGATCACGTAGTCCGGCACGACTGCCACCCGCGCGTCCGGGAACCGCGCCCGCAGGAACCGCTCCCAAGTGTCCGGGACGCCGTTTCGGGTGTACTTGGTAACGCCCGCGCACACGGACACGACCGGATGCGGCAGGGGCGGGATCAGGTCGCGCGGCGGCTCGCCGGACGCGCCCGCGTTGCCGGTCAGCGGTTCGCCGACCGGTTCGCCCGTCGCCGCGTCCGCGAACCACGCCCGGACGCTGGTCCCGCCCGCGTCGATGCCGACTACTACCGATTTCATACGTGCGTTCATTGTACCGGAAACGGCGGGGTTCGGAAGACTCGTGGTTCGAGGTTTTGTCGGCGCATTCGTGGTTCGGTGTAACCCGTGGTTCGGGGGATTCCAATCCCCCGACGAGGACGTACCCGAACCATTACGCAGGAAATCCGCCCCCCCGAGGCGAACAAAGAAGCAAGGAAGCCATAGGATGCGTTCATCCTCGATTGTCATCATTGCACTCATCGCCGCCGCTGCCGCTGGCATCGTCGCCCCGCGCGGTTTCGCGCAAACCCCGCCGCCGCCGCTGGACGCGAAACCGGCACCCGCCCAGCCCGCGAAAAAAGCCGCCCTGAAAAGCGCGGTGCTGATACTGCCGCTCCAAGCCGGGGCGGGGATCGATAAAACGAAGGGCGAAGAGTGGCTTGGCTACGCCGTGTCGCAGATCCTGTGGCACGCCACACTCCCCGACGGTCGCCTCGCCGAACCGAAACCGGGCATGAGTTGGGAGGCGAAAAACAACAAAATCCTCTACGGAGATGGAGACGGCTTGCGGAGATATATAGGTGCCTGACGCGCCGCTTGTTATCCGCCTCGCCAACCGATATATTAAAACGAAAAATCGGAGGGATTTTTCATTTTGGATACAACAGTCGGCGGTAATAAAAAAGTGCGGCGGGCATATGGTTTTGACGAGGTGGCGTTGGTCCCCGGTCCGCTGGTGATCGACCCGCGTGACGTGGATATTTCCTGGACACTTGGCGGTATACGGTTCGATATTCCCCTTTTAGCGGCGGCGTTGGACGGCGCGGTGAACCCCGCCCTTGCCGCGCGAATGAGCGCGCTCGGCGGATTGGCGGTTTTAAATTTAGACGGCATACAAACCCGGTATGTGGATGCCGAAGCGGTTCTGCAAGCCATCGCCGACGCGCCGTCGGACGGTGTGATTCAATTTATTCAGGAACTGTACGCGAAAGAGGCGGTGAAGCCCGAACTGATTTCCCGGCGCGTGCGCGAGATCAAGGCGGCGGGCGGGATCGCGGCGGTATCGGCGGCTCCGCACACGGCGAAAGCCACCGGGATGGCGGCTGTCGAGGCAGGCGCGGACCTGTTCTTCATTCAAAGTACCGTCGGCTCGGTCCGGTTCGAATCGTCGCACATCGCGGCGTTCGATGTCGCCGGGTTTATCCATGAGTCGCCGATCCCGGTGATCGTCGGGAACACGGTCGGCTACGCGGCGACGAAGGAGTTGATGGAAGCGGGCGCGGCGGGCGTGCTGGTCGGCGTCGGACCGGGGCAGATCTGCACGTCGCGCAAGGTGCTCGGCATCGGCGTGCCGCAGATCACGGCGACGGCGGACTGCGCGGCGGCGCGCGACGACTTCCACGCGGCGACCGGGCGGTACGTCCCTATCATCACGGACGGCGGCATGAAAAGCGGCGGCGACATTGCCAAAGCCATCGCAGCGGGCGCGGATGCCGTGATGCTCGGCTCGACTATCGCGGCGGCGGCGGAAGCACCCGCCCCCGGCTATTCGTGGGGCATGGCAACCTCGTCGGCGGACCTGCCGCGCGGCACCCGGATCAAGGTCGGCGTGTCTGGAACGCTTCAGGAGATCCTGTTCGGACCGGCGCACAAGGACGACGGCACGATGAACCTGGTCGGCGCTCTCCGGCTCTCGATGGGGTCGCTCGGCGCACGTAACCTGCGCGAGATGCAACAGGCGGAAATGATGGTTGCCCCGAGCCTCCCGACCGAGGGCAAGGGGTTTCAGCGGGCGCAGGGCGTCGGCTAAACAGCCGCCCCCTTCTCCTCATTGGCAATTGCGAAAAGGATCTCGACAAAACCGAGCAGTTCGCGCAAGCGCGGGTTGTCACGCGCTTCCATCCCTGCGAAGGTATGATGGAGCGGGGACTGCACGTGTCCTGCGCCGTCGCGCCACGGATACTCCGGGTTTGGATGATCGTCGCCCTCCGGTGACAGGTTTTGTATCGTCTCCGCGAGCGGTTCAACGCTCCGCAGGAAACTGCGATATGCGGCGTACTGCCCGGTTCGCCCCAAACGTCTGCGGACGCGCGACATATTTGAGGCATCGCGGATGAGGCGCAAAAATGCCTTATGCGTGTACTCGTAGGGCGCGCCGCCCGCCGGAGTCAAAAAACCTTTCGCCAGCTTTTCCGTCGCCATCTGAAGGTAATGCAACCGGTGACATAGCGCGACGTCACCCGCTCGTTCTAACCGTTGATACATTTCGTAATCGGAGTGCGCTTGTTCGAGATAGCCGGTTCTCCAGTCCACGCGCGTTAGTGTCTCCATTCCCAGGTACGTCGGGCATTGCTCCAATCCCCCCATCCGGTCGGGAGGGGAATCTTCGCGTCCTCCTCTGGAAGCACCATAGCGATAGCGGATTCCTGAGAAATGCCATCGCGCGTAGGACTGGGACCGAAGTAGAAGGGACGCACCTTGTCATTCTCCCCAAAGGCGTTCGGGTTGACGTGAACCAGGCGAATCTGCTTTTCGGTGGGATCATCGAACCAGTAAGTGCGCGTTATTTCGGGCTCATACTCGTGATTGATCTCGGCGAGATACTCCGCCGCTTCCTCTAACGACTTTATATTAGCGTTCAAGCTTCGTGGCTCCTTCCGTTGGCGTATTCGATTATACCACCGGCACGGCGAGTCATTTTTCGCGTCGAGCGCCGTGATAAACTAAACATAGCCATGCCCGAATACGCTCAAACTCTCAACCTCCCCGAAGAAAATGTCGTCGTCCTGGATTTCGGTGCGCAGTACACCCAACTGATCGCCCGCCGCGTCCGCGAGTGCAAAGTCTACTGCGAGATCGTTCCGTTCGACACCCCGCTCGCGAAGATCCTGGAGCGTAAGCCGATCGGAATCATCTTTTCCGGGGGACCCGCTTCCTGCTACGAACCCGGCGCGCCCGCAGTTGACCCAGCCTTCTACGACTGCGGCTTGCCAATCTTCGGCATCTGCTACGGCATGCAACTGATGACGAAACAACTCGGCGGTATCGTGCGTGCCGGGTCGCGCCGCGAGTACGGCAAGACGCAGTTAGACGTTAGCGACGACACCGACCTGTTCCGCGGCTTGAACCGCGAACTGGTCTGCTGGATGAGCCACGGCGACGAAGTCGAAGCCGCGCCCCCCGGCTTCACCGTCACCGCCGTGACGCCGTCGATCCCTGTCGCGGCGATGGCGGACAAAGCGCGGCGCATGTTCGGCGTCCAATTCCACCCCGAAGTCGTCCACACGCCGTGGGGCACGGAGATTATCCGCAACTTCTTGTACGACATCTGCGGAGCGAAGGGCGCGTGGACGATGCGCTCGTTCATCGAAACATCGGTGGAAGCGATCCGCCACGAGGTCGGCGACAAAAAGGTCGTCTGCGGCTTGTCCGGCGGCATCGACTCCTGCACCGTCGCCGCGCTGGTCCACCGCGCCATCGGCGACCAACTCACCTGTATTTTCGTGAATACCGGCATGATGCGCAAGGACGAGGGGACGCAGGTACGTAGCAACTTCGCCGAAGCGTTCAATATCAACCTCGTGTATGCCGACGAAAAAGAGCGGTTCCTGCGCCTTCTGGCGGGCGTGACCGACCCGGAAAGCAAGCGTAAGATCATCGGGAACGAGTTCGTCGCCGTGTTCGACGAGATCGCGGACACGCTGAAAGACGCCGATTATCTGGCGCAGGGCACCCTGTATCCGGACGTGATCGAGTCGGGTACCAAAAACGCCGCAAAAATCAAAACGCACCACAACGTCGGCGGGCTACCCGAAAACATGCGGATGAAACTGGTCGAACCGCTCCGCTATCTCTTCAAGGACGAAGTGCGCAAGGTCGCCGAGGAGTTGGGTCTGCCGAGCGACATGGTCTGGCGGCAACCGTTCCCCGGTCCGGGTCTGGCGATCCGCATCATCGGCGAGGTGACGCTGGAGCGGCTGGAGATCCTGCGCGCCGCCGACGCCATCGTGGTCGAGGAGATCAAGAAGGCGGGCTTGTACCGGCGCGTCTGGCAGTCGTTCGCGGTGCTCCCTGATACGAAGTCGGTCGGCGTGATGGGCGATCAGCGCACCTACGAGTATCCCATCGTGCTCCGCGTCGTGACCAGCGAGGACGCGATGACGGCGGACTGGGCACGACTACCCTACGAAGTGCTGGAGCGCATCTCGAACCGCGTCGTCGGCGAGGTGAACGGCGTCAACCGCGTCGTCTACGATATTACGAGCAAGCCCCCCGGGACCATCGAGTGGGAGTAAGATCGGGTGATGCCGGACGTAGGGGACGATGAAAATCCGACAGGGGCAAGGCAATTGCATCATCGTTGCCAGCGAGGATGCAATCGCGCTATATGCCCCGGTGAGCCAATGCCCGGCGTGATCCACGGCTGCGGTATACTGAACGCATCATGACACTGCTACGCCGCCCTGTCACCGCGCTTTGTGCCGCGACACTGACTGCCTTTACCCTCTACACGATACCTTTTCCCGCTTCCGCAGCCGCCCCACAACAAACCGTGACGCTTTCCCGAAACGGCGACATTACAGCGCGGCGCGGCGAAAGCGACACGCTGTTTTCCGTTCGCAGTGCGATCTTCGAGCCGGGATGGGCGTTCCGCGCCGCCGCGCTCGACACCACGACCGGCACGTTGCGTATTGCTGCGACTACTGCCGGTAGCAAGGTCGAAGTCAAGCCGACCGTGGAAGCGGTCGGGAAAACGTTGCGCGTCTCAGTCGCTTTCACCGCCGACAAGGATACGCCGGTCAACTCCGCGCACGTTTCGGTAAACCTGCCGGTAGGCTCGTATGTCGGCGGCGAGGCGGTTTGGAAGGGAACAGACGGCACGAAAACCTTCGTGATTCCTGCCGCAGCCGCCGCGACACGCATTACCGAGGGCAAAAACGGCGGGCTGACAATCGCAGGGAAAACCGGCGCGAACAAACTCACCGTCGCGGCGACCGGGGAAACCGGCGTGATGCTCCAGGACAACCGCGTCTTCGGTGGGTCGGAACTTGAAATCCGGGTCGGCGCGATCACGGAACACACGATGAAAGCCGGGCAGACAGAAACCGTGTCGTTCACGATAGAACTGCCGGAAGCGATCACGGTAGAGAACGAGAAGCAACTCGTGATGCAATCCGGTCCCGACTGGATTCCGCTTTCGCCGAAGTCGCTCGACATCGAAGCCGGCTCCGCGCTCGACTTTTCCTCGTTCCTGTCCGACGCTCCGGCGGGCAAATATGGTCGCTTGATCGTGCGCCGCGACGGACATTTTGGATTCGAGAAGCGCGACAAGCCGCAACGCTTCTACGGCGTAAATCTGTGTTTTTCGGCGAACTATCTGGAGCATGCCGGAGCGGACGCGTTAGCCGAGCGGCTGATGCGGCTGGGCTACAACACGGTGCGCATCCACCATTACGAGGGCGACCTGATCGACCCGAAGGCACCGGACAGCCTGACGTTCCGACCGGAGCAATTAGACAAACTCGACTACCTTTTAGCCACCTGCAAGAGGCGTGGGCTGTATATCAAGACCGACCTGTTCGTTTCACGCCCCGTCAAACCGGCAGAAATGGGCTTGACCGAGGGCGGCATGGACGATTTCAAGGACGCCGTTCTCGTGTCGAAACCGGCTATGGACAACTGGAAAGCGTTCAGCAAGAAACTGCTCACGCACGTCAATCCGTACACGAAGATCGCCTACAAGGACGAACCCGCGCTCGCCTGGGTGTCGCTGATCAACGAGCCGAACCTGACCAACGGGCGGATCGGGGCGTGGAAGCCGGATCTGCGGGCGAAGTTCGAGACGGAGTGGAAGTCCTGGTACGGCAAGCGGTACCCGGGTAGTGGCAAGCCGGTCCCCGAACTGCCGCGCAACATGGAGGACAACGCCCTCGGGCGCGATGTGGCGGCGTTCTTCGCATTCCTGCACAAGCGCGGCTACGACGAAATGACCGGCTTTTTGCGCAAGGAAGTCGGCACGAAGACGTTGCTGACGTACCTGAATGGCTGGTCGGAAACCCCGGCGTTCATGGCGACGCGGGATTCGTTCGACTTCGTGGACAATCATTTCTACTGGGACCACCCGAGTTTTCTGGGCGCGTCGTGGGGCTTACCATCGACCGGTTGGAGCGGCAACAGTTCGGCGGGCGGCGCGGGACCGGACGCCGTGGCGATGACGCGGCTGTTCGGCAAGCCGTTCACGGTGTCGGAGTGGGACTACGTGTTCCCGAACCGCTTCCGCGCCGAGGGCGGCTTGATCATGGGCGCGGTGTCGGCATTGCAGGACTGGGACGCGATCTGGCGGTTCGCCTACTCGCACGGGCGCGACTCGGTAATCGCGCCGCGCCCCGCCGACTACTTCAACATGGCGCAAGACCCGCTCCGTCAGGCGTCGGAGCGGACCGGGATTTTGCTGTTCCTACGCGGCGATATGCGCACAGAAACCGGTCTGAAAATCACTTTTGCCAGTGGTAAAGAACTCACCGCGCCAGGGACGGCACTGCCAAAATTGGAGAATAACAAGTCGCAAATATCAAAGTTACGTGTTGGAATAGCCTTCACAGGTGCTAATCCAGTTTCAAAAAAAATAGTGCAATATAATCCCCTTAGCCGAGATACGATCATGCCCCGCGCTATCACCGCCAGTCCATATGCGGATACCGCCCGTACCGTTTCCGGTGTCTTTGAAGGCAAGAGTCTTTTGATCGCCGAACATGAATATGAGATTACTCAAAACGAGGGGCGTTCGGTGGTATCGCTGTCCAGTCTCGACGGGAAACGCGTTCGGGACAGTAAACGCCTTCTGGTCACACATCTGACCGACCTGCAAAACACGAACCAGAAGTTTTCGTCGCAGGACCGCCGGGTCCTGGAAGCGTGGGGCGAACTCCCGTACCTCGTGCGGCGCGGTTCGGCGACCGTGGTATTGAGCCGTCCCGACGCGGCGAAACTGAAGGCGTATCGACTCGACACGACCGGGAAACGCGTCGCGCCGCTGGCGATCAAGGCGACGAAGGATTCCGCCGTGCTCGAACTGTCCACGCTCGCGCCGGACGGGGCGGCGACGCTGTATTACGAGGTTATCGCGCCGTAGGCTCTCACCCCCCAACCCCCTCTCTCATCGGAATGAAAGAGGGGGAGTCTGGAGGAGAAACGCCGCCACGTAGCAAAATAATCCAAAGACCACCCGGCAACACGAACCACGAATCGCTCCTGGACTCGCGGAAACTGCGTTTCCGCTGCTCCCCCTCTTTCATTCCGATGAGAGAGGGGGTTGGGGGGTGAGAGAAGAACGGGGCAGGGGTGAGAGAAAACCATGAAAAAACAATTCTTCTACGCGGCACTCGGTGCCGCCGCCATAACTGCGACCACGACCGCAACCCCCGCCCGCGCCGATGTTGCCCTGCCGCGCCTGTTTTCCGACAACTGCGTGCTACAAGCATCCGCGCCGATCCCGGTCTATGGGACCGCTGAACCGGAAGAAAAAGTGACCGTGTCGTTCAAGAATCAGAAGGCGACCACCACCGCCGACGCCACCGGCAGGTGGCGCGTCCAACTCAAAGCCGAGAAACCGAGCGAGACGCCCGCGATCCTGACTGTGTCCGGCGCGAAAAACACCGTTTCGGTCAAGGACGTTCTCATCGGCGAGGTGTGGATCTGCTCCGGGCAGTCGAACATGGAGTGGTCACTGGCGAACGCGGAGAACGGCGCGGCGGAAGCGAAAGCGGCGAACGACCCCGCGTTGCGCATGTTCACGGTGCCGAAACGCCCCCTGCCGAAACCGGCGACCGACCTGGACGGCGGGGAATGGCAGTCCGCCGCACCAAACACGGCGGCCGGTTTTTCTGCGGTCGGCTACTTCTTCGCCAAAGCACTACGCGAAACGCGCAAAGTTCCTATCGGCATGATCCACACCAGTTGGGGCGGGACGCGCATCCAGGCATGGATGAGCCGCGAAGCACTCCTCGGTGCCGGGTTCCCGAAAGCCGAAATGGCGTTGCTCGACGCCCCGGGTACCGCTGAGGAGAAGGCGAAGCGCAACGCCGACCAGAAACGGTATGACGCGCAACTCGCCGCGTACAAAGCCGCCGGATCGCCGCAGGGCAATTATGACGACCCCGGCGTCGCCGACAGCGCGAAAGAGTGGCACACCGCGACCGCCGACGATTCCGCGTGGGGCACTGTTGCCGCGCCGGGCGTGTGGGAAAAGTCGGGCGTCGAGGAGATCGAGGCGATTGACGGCGGTGTCTGGTTCCGCAAAACGTTCGTCGTGTCCGAGGCGGATGCGGGCAAGTCCGCCAAACTCGCGCTCGGAGCCATCGACGATTTCGACACGACGTATATCAATGGCGTAAAAGTCGGTGCCATCGGCAAGGAAACCCCGAACTTCTGGAGCACGCCGCGCGATTACACGATCCCGGCAGGATTGCTCAAAGCCGGAACGAACACGATAGCGGTGCGCATCTGGGATCATACCGGCGGGGGCGGCTTCGCAGGGGGTGCCGACGACATGCGACTGACGGTAGATAACGGCGCGAAGATCCCACTCGCGGGCGAGTGGCGATACAAAGTCGAGGCGAGCCGCCCGAGTATGCCGCAACCGCCGACGCAGTTCGACGCGAACACGGCGACCGTTCTGTACAACGGCATGCTCGCCCCCCTCGCGCCGTACGGGGTGCGCGGCTATCTGTGGTATCAGGGCGAGTCGAACGCCTGGGAGCCGGAAACCCAGCGGTATAAAGTCTACCTCCCGGCGATGGTGCAAAACTGGCGCACCGACTTCCAGAACCCCAACACGCCGTTCCTGATCGTCCAGCTCGCCCCGTGGAAGGTGGACAAGCCCGAAAATACCGGCTGGGCGTTCTTCCGCGAGGCGCAGAACGAAGCGTCGGCAAACATCCCGCTTTCCGGCGTCGCCGTGATCACCGACGCGGGTGATGTTGAGGATATTCACCCCCAGAAGAAGAAACCGGTCGGCGACCGGCTGGCGATCCTGGCGCGGCGCATCGCCTATAAGGAAAAGGTCGTTTCGTCGCCGACGGTGAAAGACTGGGAGCGGGAAGCCAGCACGATGCTGATAAAATTTTCCGATGTCGGCGGCGGGCTGACCGTGCCGAAGGAAGCGCGGGGCGTCCTGACCGGATGGGAGATCGCCGGCGGCGACGGTAAATACTTCCCGGCAATCGCGGCGTTCGTGCTGAAGAAAAAGGACGCCGTGCGGGTCTATTCCCCCGAGGTTCCGTACCCGTTCCACGTGCGCTACGGGTGGCGCAACGTCCCGGACGGCAACCTGTTCAACAGCGAGGGCTTACCGGCAAGCCCGTTCCGCACCGACGTACCTCTGATACCGGTGCCAGGAAAATAGGAGGGAATTATGCTCAAACAACACACAAAATGGCGCGCGGTGCTACTGGCGACGGTTGCTCTGGCAGGAGTGATCGGTTGCGGCGGCAGCAGTAGTAGCGATAACGGCGGGACCGCCCCGCCGAATATCACCCGCACTACGGAAGCGACGTTCTCGGAATCCGCCCGCATTCTGGCGGCGCGGGAAGCGGCGGCGAGCGGGGCGACCTGGCTGAACGCCGACACCGCGCGCGGCTTCGATGCCGATTTATCGGCGGTTCGCCGGACGTTCCCGCAGGTCGGCGACATCACCGCGCTGTCCGAATATGGATTGCGAACGGTGGTCGTCGCGGTGCGTGCCGGGACGGCGTGGGAGGACAATTGGCGCAGGGGAGAACCGACCACCGGGGAACCCGCCCTCGACGCACTGCTCGCCGAATTCGCTCCGGAACAGATACGCGCGCTGGGCGGTGCCATCGAAACCATGCCCGCCTATTTCACCGTCCGCTTCGGGCAGTCGCTTAACATGGTGAAACTCGCGGAACGTCTCAAAGCCGCGAGCGCGAATATCACCGCCGCGAACCCGGACTACGCCGCCGGGGACGGGAACAACATCGTACGGGTCGCCAACACGCCGGGCGACGGATCGCGCCGCTACGTTTTCAGTCGCGGCTCGGGCGACTGCCCGGCGGGGTGCATCGACCGCTACTCGTACGCGTTCGCGGTGTCCGCGAACGGAGAAACCGTGACGTTGCTCCGGGAGTACGACCGGCGGGACGAATAGGACGGGCGGGCGCGGTCAGGCGCGTCTGAATCTCACCGGGGCGTGAACGCCCCGGCTAACGTTTTTCAAGCCGGATAAATCCGGCTCCCGACAACGATTGATTGCTTCATCTATGGTTCGCCCGGCTGAATCAGCCCGCTTCAGCGGGCTTGGGAGACGTTAGCCGGGGCGTTCACGCCCCGGTGAGATTCAGACGCGGTTCACCGGTCAATAGCCGTGCCAACCGGCGACCATGTCGCCCTGGCTGTCGAGTGCCACGGTCCGGTTCGGTTTACGCGTCCCGCTTTTTACTTCGATGCCCTTCCCGCCGTCGTCCGTGCCGTCCGGTCCGATGCTGTAGAGAACGTATTTCCCCATGGGTGATGACGCATAGTGGAGCGATGCCCCCGGCAGATCGAACGGGTCGTCGGGGACGGCGGGCAGGAGTTTGGCGGCGACCAGTTCGGAAAGATCCGACGGGTACTTGCCGTTCCGCGCTTTGTACAGGCGCAGTGCCAGCGCGGTTCGTAGCAGTGCGTCGCCCGCCTCGCCGTGGACATATTTGAGCCGCGCCTGCCGCACCGTGGGCATCATGATAGACGTGTACAGTTCTTTCGGGACCGGCAACTCCGCGTTCCCCTCGATATACGGCTTCCTGCTCTGCGCGATAAGTTTGTCCATGTGACTGCCCAGCGTATCGGCGACATATTTTCGCGGGACGACGGTGCGATAGGCGCGAAACACGCGCCGCGCCGTTTGATCGCCCCCGGCAGGGGTTTCGTCCTCGCCTGCCGAAAGGAACACGTCGGGGTTTTTCATTCCCTCCATCGCCACGTGTTGCATCGTGTATTTTTCCTCTTCCAGTGTGACGGAATAGGGCAACCGCTCCGCCTGCAACGCTTGCAGACGCGTCAGGCAATGCGCCGTCGTCGGGGCATCCATGCGTGCGAGACGGTCCCAGATCGCCCGGCGGCTGATCGATTCGCACGCGATACCGACTAAACGACTGATCAGACCGGCCCGGTGGGGGACGCGCCTGCCGATGGTCAGCGCGT
>JAYULM010000544.1:0-1718 GCA_043763605.1 Armatimonadota bacterium
GGCGGGCGCGTTGAAGAGCGCGCCGAGCGGCAACTGCCCGAGTATCGCCGACGCCAGCGCGAACGAGCACACCATACGCACACCCCGACGGCTCCAAAATCCGGTCTTCGTCATATTCTCAAAACTCCTTTGAATACGGTTCGCGTGGCGGGCTTCAACGCAAAGCCTGTCCGACACGATGTGGTTACAAATACAGTATACCCAAACTTTACCGGTTTGTGAAGAAGTATGTATAAATTTCCGGCAAAATCGCGGTCGTTTTGCGGGCGACCTTTCTTTCGTGATCAGAACCCTATCTCCCGGAGCAGGAATTGAACCGTCCACCGTCGAACGGATAACGCAGTCAAGGAGACCCTGATTCGATGAATGAATTTTCCGACGCGCGCATCGCGTCGTTACAGGTCGGGCAACCCCGAATCTACACCGACGATTCCGGGAGGCAACGAACCAGTGCCATCTGCAAATCTCCCGTTCACGGTCCCGTGTTGTTGCGGCGCGAAAATCTGGACGGTGACCGGCAGGCGAACCGCAAATATCACGGCGGACCGGACAAGGCGATCTGTGTTTATGCGAGTGAGCATTACGGTTTATGGCGGGAGGAGTTCGCAAAGCCGGAACAGCCGTTCGGGTCGTTCGGCGAAAACCTGACAACGGAGGGACTGACCGAGGAGTCCGTTTGCATCGGCGACGTGTGGCGCGCCCCGTCCGGCGCGGCGATCCAGGTCTGCCAGCCCCGTACGCCCTGCGCGAACGTCAGCCACTTCTGGAACGCCGCGACGCTCCCTGCCCGGATGGAGGAGACCGGCTTCACCGGGGTTTATTGCCGCGTCCTCGCCGAGGGCGAACTGAACGCCGGGGACGTGCTCACGCTCACAGACCGTCCTTGCCCCGACTGGACCATCGCCCGCCTCAACCGCGCTTTTTACGCACGGACGACCGACGCCGTAAGAGCCGAACGTCGTGCTATCATCGCCCTCGAACCGCCGCTCTCCCCGGAATACGTCACCCTCCTGCAAAAGGTGGGGGTTTAGAACCTCGACCACCGGGAAAACTGTCTGTGTCAGGCGTTCCCGAAGATGTTGACTGCCGGATCGGTCGCGAATCCCGACGAATCGTCCGCCATCCGGTCACGGCGGCGGGGTATGCAACGGCGGGCACCGCATAGCAGGGGGACCGGGACTGCGATATAATAAACGGAATCCCCGATCTTGTTCGATTGTCTTATCGGTACTGTTGTTCTGATTTTTGTCGCGTTGTCGCGCGACAAAACCGGGTACAAAAACCACATAGATAACGTATATAACTTAGTTAACGTTATTTTAGCGGCGACGGTAAGCGCGAAACCGTCGTCGTTTTTTATTATTTATTTGCGAAGGGAGTTTTTAACTTATGCAAGCTTCTATTATTGGTGGCGGTGGACGCCGCGAAATCAATCTTGTCTGTCCGTCATGTAACCATAACTCACAGGTGCCCCCGTCTGCCATCGCCCGCAACAATTTTTTCTGCGCGGGTTGCGGTAAAAGCCTTGATCTGTCCCAGGTTTTTCGCCAACTTTCAAATGGCGAGGGCGGACCCGCCCCGCAACGCGACCGCAGCGACTCCCGCTATAAATCCGCCCGCAAGGGACGCCGGTAAAGGGTGTTGGGTGTTGTGTTGTGATCGTCGTTTGTGATCATCGGTTTCACCGACGCCTGTAGGTGGCTCCGCCACCGAGCGTC
>JAYULM010000545.1:0-5977 GCA_043763605.1 Armatimonadota bacterium
GCGGCAGTCCCGCCCAGATGCGGCTCTTTTTCGACCAGCGCGACCCGCTTCCCGAAATACGCCGCCTGCGCCGCGCCTTTTTCGCCTGCCGGACCCGAACCGATGACAATTAAATCGTAATGCGTGTTTTCCATATCTCGAAATCTTACCGTCAGCGTTCCGGTGACGCGGTCAGATATACCTGCACACTAAGCAGGGGTAGGAACGGTGTCCTTGTGTGTAACCCGGAGCAGAAGCAAATCGAAATCGTGTCCTTCGTAGACGCCGAAAGCGTCGGGAATCTGTCGCGCCGCGAGCAGATGCGCTTCCCAAATCTCCTGATCGAAGGGCCATTGAGGTAAAGAGACAAAAGCATCCGGGTTTCTTTCGGTTCGATAGATACGCTCCTTTACGCGATCCTCCCGAATGTAACCCATTTGCCGCAGTGCCGTGTCTAAGTCACCATAGGTGACCCCTTTAACTGTTTTCGTCATTTTGATCCTCTCGAAACGAGCGTAGCGCGACGCCGTTTTTGATCCGCCGCCATTCCAGCACGGCAACATCATCGACGGTATTCACGGTAGGGATACGCACTGAAATATTAGCGGCGTTTCCTCCCAATAACCGCCGGATTTCCTGCTCCTGAATCAGACACCAGAACCCCTGATCGGCAAAGGCGTCATAAACGACCAGAAAAACCGGCGAGGTATTCTCGAACCATGACTGCAAATCTCGTCGTTCGATAGGAATGGATATGAAATTGCCGTTTTCAATCTTCGTGATGGCGTCTGTCGCTTTCAGTTGCAGAAGAGCATAACCCCGCTCTACGACCCCGTCCGCATCGAAGGTTTGCAAAAAAAGGTCGTAACCATAATCGAACGCGATACGTTGCACGGTATGCCCCAAGCGAACCACGAACCGCTCGGTATGATTTACGCTCATATCCGCGATGATATGTTGTCGGGTGCGCCTCTTCCCAATATTCTCCACGAACCATTATAGCACGAACCCTTTTCCGTTTCGCCTATAAGTTTCGCGGTGACTGGTTTGACAGGGGGACCACATCTCCATTACGCTTGATTGATCGCGGTTGGGGAGGAGCAATTTTTGCGAACGCTATGACGACGGCAACCGGGGCGCAGATTTTTGCGATTCTGCACCCCGGTCGCCGTCCGGGTTCTACCCTCTTTTCGTTGCGCGACGGTGAAAGAGGAAGGTGCTCGTGACAGGTAGGTATCGTTCGGCAATCCCGCGAGGCGTCGCGCGCTGTACCCGCCCCGGACGCGCAGCGTCCTTAGCCCGGAGGCGGTGACGGGGAGAAGAAAGTTAGTCGATTGGGCATTATTTCGGTGTTTTTTTGCCTATTGGCGTCGGGGGGGTGCTCCCCCGACACAGACACCTACGAAGGCACGACACGGAACGTCTTGATCTCGTGTGGCAGATACGAGAATGCGATGTCGCCCTCGCCGGTTATCGGGAGCGGAACTCCGTTCGCTTCCAGAAGGTTCGTCTCGTATGCTTCCGCGATGTCGAAGCCAAGCGTCAGGGTTGCCGCGCCACGCGTGTTGAACGCGTCGTAGAGCCGGACGATATACCCGACCCCGTCTTCCGCGCGCTTGATCGCGTCGATCACCAGCCCCTGATCGTTTACCGTGGCGAGTGCGTAGGAGCGTTGCAGGGCGGGTAACTGTCGCGGCTCACTTTTGCGAACGAAGCGGGCGAGGAGCGGATAGTTCAGCCCATGCGCCTCGTCCACGGTCTCGTTGCGGAAATCGCCGGTGTGCGGAAGGAGTGCGTAGGTAAAATGATGCAAGCCTTGGTCGGCATTTGGGTCGGGATAGATTCCCGACTTGATCAGAGTCAGGCGCAGGTCGTTTTCGCGTACACAGCCGCCGTACTTGCAATCGTTCAGGAGCGAGACGCCGTAATCGCCTTCCGACAGGTCCATCCAGCGGTGGTGCGCCACCTCGAATCGCGCCGCGTCCCAGGAGGTATTCTCGTGCGTCGGGCGTTCGATATAGCCGTGCTGGATTTCGTACGTTGCCCGCTCCGCGTTCACGGCGACCGGGAAGTGGACACAGAGTAGCGTCTGATGTTCGTGCCAATCGACCACGGTTTCGATTTCGAGACGCGGCGAATGGGCGTACAGGTAGATTCGTTGCGTCACCGTGGATTCGCGGAACCGTTGCACCACTTCGATCCCGGCACGCACCGGACCCTCCTCTATTACGGCGAAACGCTCGACCGTGGCGATCAGGGCGAGATCGGTACGCGTGTCGAACGCGGCACGGTCGATATTCCAGGCATCATACGCGGCGGGCTTGTCCTCGTACACCGCGAGCGCATTTCCCACCTTCCCTTCCGCGATCACTTCCCGCTCCCGAACCGCGTCCGGGTCGTCGTCGCTGTCCTCGGAAATTTTGTGCCGGAACGAAACGACCTGCCCGTTCTCGTTCAGCGTCACGTAGGCGAAGTCGTTTTCGAGGATTCCCGCACCTTCCAGCCGCTCCGCGAAAACCGTGCTTTCCTCCTGCGGTCCCGACGATTTATGCGCGGTAATCGTCTGGTAACCGAGCGCGCCGACGTCTGTGACCAGCACCAGATAGTCCCGGTTCCCTTTCTTGTCCACGGATAGGAACTGCGAGGGCAAGAGCGCGTCGCTGGCGTCGGCAAATTCGACGGCTTTGATTACCGTTGCGGGCACCGTAACGCGAACCGCCTCCGAGGGGCGCAACGTGTCGGTCGGGTTAAACACCACGAACGTGTCTTCCTTGACCGGAATCCGTTCGGCGACGGCGGTCAGTGCGTTCTGTAGTAGGGTCGTCCCGGCTTCCTCGATCCGTGCGAAATCGCGGCGGGCGTCGGCGACGGCCTCGGGGATGATCGTCCCGGCGAGAATGTCGTGGAACTGATTCGTGAGCAGGGTTTTCCACGCCGCGTCCAGTTCGTCTGCTGGGTACGCCGCGCCGGTTTCGGCTTCGGCGAGGACTGAGAAGATTTCCGCGTTGCGGAGTAGGGTTTCGCACCGGCGATTGGCGCGTTTGAGCCATGCTTGCGATGTGAGTGTCCCCCGATGGTTTTCGAGATATAGTTCGCCGCGCCACGCGGGGAAGTCGTGCCGCTTCGCGTCCAGCCGGTCGAAGAAGCAGTCGGCACGTCCGAAGTTGCAATGAGGCAAGCCGGGAGCATCGGTGAATCGATGGATCATCTCAACCATTTGACGGGTCGCACCGCCACCGCCATCGCCGTAACCCACGCAGTGCAGTATTTCGTCATTGACACTTTTCTGTCGGTATGCCTCCCACGCTTGGGCAATCATTTCTGCAGACGCTTCTCCGTTATACGTCGCGATGTGCCGTTTCAACTGGGCGTGATATTGTGGCGCGGTGATGAAATGCGTCATAATCTCAGCGACACCGTCGTTGCCGCGCCAGCGAAATGTATCGTGCGGGAAGCGGTTCGTTTCATTCCAGGAAATTTTTGATGTCAGTAGATATTGGATTCCGCATCCCGAGAGTATCTGCGGGAGCGACGCCGGAAAGCCGAACGTATCCGGGAGCCATGCGATGCGTGACTCGGTCCCAAACTCGCGCTTGTAGAACGCCTGCCCGTGGAGCACTTGCCGGATCAGCGATTCGCCGCTCGGGATGTTTGCATCTGGTTCGACCCACATCGCGCCGGTCGTTTCCCAGCGACCTTCCGCGACCCGCGCCTTGACGCGCTCCCACAGGTCGGGGTAGTCAGTCTTGCAAACGTCGTACAGGTACGGCTGTGACTGCGTGAAGTGGAAATCGGGATACTCGTCCAGAAGGCATAGCGTGCTTGCCCATGTCCGCCCGACTTTCTTGCGCGTGTTCGGCAACGCCCAGAGATATGCCAGATCAAGGTGCGAGTGCCCGACACAAACAACGGATGTGTTCTTACTGTTACCCTTCAGACCGTAATGCGGGTCATTAATCACATCTCGCATTCTGGGCAAGTTAGCATAAAACTCGCTGACTTTAGTCCCGTTCATTGCCTCAACGATGTTTCCGAGAAGAATGATGGGAACATCCTCAGCATGGCCACCACCCTTGCTTTCCCGTGACAGGAATGCTAACTGCTGTAAAAAACGCGCATCGAACATCAGAGCAGACGCTTCGCGATCAATAAGCACCAGTTCTAGTTGCTTTAGGGTGATGTCCGCGCCGGTAGTACGGGCATAAATTTCGATGAGCAGTTCATGGCTCTCCCCGCCCCGCACCGATTCATAAAGCAACACATCGGAATGGTTATAGTCGAGTGCCTGGTACGGCTTTCCGTCGACAAACAGGAGCGGTTCCCCGCCTGCGATTTCGATGCTTAGCCCAACCCGTTCTCCTTCCCACTCCTGCGGGATCGTAATAGATACAGTCAAGTACGATGAGGCTGCTATGTCTCTGTAAGTAAAACCGGACTCGATGACTTGCCAATCGTCCAATGCGGCACCACTCGCCCGGAAGCGAATCGGCGAAATAGGCACCCTATCCCTGTAAACTGCTTTCTGCAGAGCGTTGATGATGGGGATAACACTATAAGGAATCTCACTGCGTTCTACCATTCGTGATTACGCTTCCTCGTCCGGCTCGGTCTTGGAGAGTAGCCAATCCGGGATGACCAGCGGTTCGCCGGTTCGGTCGAACTCGCCGGATTCGAGTCGCGACGGAAGTTCGCTCGCCGCCTTCGCCAGAGCCGCTTCCAGCGTTTCCTCGTCCGCGTCCTCATCAAAGACGCTGTATTCCGGCAGGAGGCGGACGCCGTAGTCATCGACCAGCAGTACCGCCCAGGGTAGATCATCCTCGCCGGACGCATCCCACACGGTCGCCGTGTACTGCGTTGCGTCGCTGACATATACGAGGCTACACTCAACCTCGTCCAAATCGTAGCGCGGATCGTCGGGCAAGAGGTTGAGCCAGTTCAGCTCGGCGGGCAACGTTTCCTCAGTTTCCCACTCACCATATTCGACTGCGAGCGCGTTCGGCACCCAGACGAACCGCTCCTCGCAGTCCGCGAAATCGTTGCCGTCGCCTTCGTCGTAAATTGCCATGACGCGATTGTACCCGGCACGTTAGGCGTTTCGATTGCGCCATTCTTCCAGCATTTTTGCGTGGTTTTCGGCGTAGAGTTCCGTGTATCCACAGTCGCCACACACAGACGCTTTTATTTCGCTGATTCCCTGCAGTTCATTCATATTAGGAGTTACGCGGTTGCGTCCGGAACCTCACCCCCCAACCCCCTCTCCGTGCCGGAGAGGGGGAGTAGGATACCGGGGGCGAACCGTTCACGGCGTGCCCCTTCCGACTCCCCCTCTCCGGCACGGAGAGGGGGTTGGGGGGTGAGGTTCCGGACGCAACCGCGTAACTCCTAATATGAATGAACTGCTCACACAGACAAGCAAGTTGCCTCTACCGACGATGGTCGGCAATTTCGGCATCCAGTGATTCGATTGGCATTTCGGGCAAAGTTCGCGTTCCATTGCGTTCGTTTACGTGGAACCCGGTCGGTATGTTTCCGCGTTATAGCAAGCGATGTCAGATACACTGACACCAGGAAAGTAATCGTCTTCTATGTCCGGTAACTCTGACCATCCCGCCAACCGACTCGCCCGTGAGAAATCCCCCTACCTGTTGCAACATGCGCACAACCCCGTGGACTGGTTTCCGTGGGGCGCGGAGGCACTCGAAAAAGCGAAAGGCGAAAACAAGCCGATCTTTCTTTCCATCGGCTATTCTGCGTGCCACTGGTGCCACGTCATGGAACGGGAATCGTTCGAAAGTCCCGAGATCGCCGCGCTGGTCAACCGGTATTTCGTGCCGGTCAAGGTGGACCGCGAGGAGCGTCCGGACGTAGACGAAATTTATATGACCGCCGTTCAACGCATGACTGGCTCCGGTGGCTGGCCCCTGTCCGTGTTTCTTTTGCCGGACGGTCGCCCGTTCTACGGCGGGACGTATTTTCCGCCGGAAGGAAAGCACGGGCG
>JAYULM010000546.1:0-23893 GCA_043763605.1 Armatimonadota bacterium
GGGGGCGGACCGTTCGCATGGCTATCGTTCGCTTCCCCGACGCGAAGCGTATACAGCACGAAGTGCTTCCACCGGAACCCTTCAGTGTCCGCTAACGCCGTCCGAAACAACCTACCGCACGTCGGGATACAGCCGCGCCAGTTCGTCCCCCGAGACGCCCCGCGCGTGCAAGTAGTGCAGATACGCCCAAAGCGCGACGTAGCGCAAACGGCGTTTCCCGGTGAACCGCCGCGCAGACGTAGTGACGGTTTGGGGCAAAAGTACCGTATTTGATCCGGTACGTTTCGCGTGCGCTTCGAGGCGGCAGACGAACTCCCAGTCCTCCATGAGCATTCCCTCGCGGAACCCACCGAGCGCGTCCCAGACAGGACGGCGGACGAAGATCGCCGAGTCGCCGTAGTAGTGCCGCGCTGTTCGGGAGCGGTAGTTGTATACGGCGGCGAAAAGTTCGTTGAGCGGCGACGACGGCGCGAACCGCAGGCGGAAGTTTCCACCAAAAGTTTCGGGGTCGGCGAGGGCGCGGGCGATTGCGGCTCCGGCGTCCGGCGGCAGGAGCGTGTCCGCGTGGAGAAACAGAAGCGCGTCGCCCGTCGCCGCATCCGCGCCCGCGTTCTGCTGGATGCCCCTGCCCTGCCCCGTTCGTAGCACCGCCGCGCGGGACGCAGCGGCGATGGTACGGGTATCGTCGGTCGAGCCGCCGTCCACGACGATGATTTGCCCGCCGGGACACGCGGCGAAAACGGCGGCAAGGGTTTCCCCGATTGCCACCGCCTCATTGAGTGCCGGGATAATCACGGAAAGACGCATGCCGGCTCCGTTATACCCGCGTCCTGTCTACTTCGGGAACGGCTTCCCCAGAATCTCCGCCATGTACTGCGCCTCGCCAACCGTCGCCATCTGCTCCATTTCCGCGATTGCTGCCCGCTCATGTCCGAGCGTGTACAGAAGCACGCCGCCCCAGCATAAGGTCAGGACGCACGCCAGAGGCACCGCCATCGCCCGCATCCCGCGCGTGACACCGGCGGCGAACGGCACTCGCAGTATCTTGCTGAAGATGCCGAAAAGCCCCAGCAATCCCAGTGGGACCGAAAGCACTATCCCGCCCAGAAACCACGGCGAGGCGATTTTCATGGCGTCCACCCCCGCGTTTCCACCCGACAGTCCGTAAATGACTTCGAGCACGCTCGAAATGCCCTGTGCGAACAAAACGCAAGTCAAGCTAGTACAGGCGAGTGCCGCGAGAGAAAACCAGGTTGCCGCCATCACCAGTTGACCATGCCGGATTTCGCGCCAGGAAAAACGCAGCAGAAAAGGCGAAGCGACAAGGGCGACGATTACTACTGCGGATGCGAACAACAGCGCGGATTCCGAACCGAAACCGAGTCCAATTGTCGAAAGTGAGACCATTACCGCGAGAAGAGGGGATACCAGACCCGCGATGACGCCCCACGCCGCCGACTTTTGCAACGGTTCGCCCTTCTGGAGTCGGGGCGAGAATTTATAGATGAGTTTGAAGATGCCCGCGAAAGCCAGCGAGAACAACACTCCGGCAATCAAAAGGAAATTCGCAACCCACGCGCCGAAGAGTTGGTAAGATTTCCCACCCATCCCCCAGTAGGTGCGCGGATTATCACGGAAGATCAAGGATTTGACGGACTGCTGTTCCTGCACCGCCGCCGCGAAAGCAACCGCCTCTTCGGGGTGCCCGATGGAGCGCAGATATTCCCCATAGCGCACCTGCCGCTCCTTCAACCAGCGTTCCGCCGAGTCCGGTCCTTGTACGGATTACTGACGGACTCCTCGCCCCCGTACCGACTGAGAGACAGGATGGCAATCGCGCCTCCCACCATGTTTCCTATGGACGATTTGCTGTTCGCCTGCAGGTTCTGCCCGATGCGACGGCTCGCCTGCCGGATCACGAAACCCGATTCCTTGTCGCCGCGTTGCTCCGCCCGCAGTGCCATCACGGTCGCCATGCGCGCCGACGACCGCATCCCGGCGTAGTGAGAAAAATGCGCTCCAGCCATCGACCCCATGCGGGCAATCGCGCCCGTCTCGTTGCCGCCGTTGAGGGCGCGTTGCAACGCCCACTTCGCGCCGATTTGCGCGTTGCTGTGGTCATTCCACTTGCTTTTCGCTCCCGCGCGAATCCATGCCGCCGTCGCCTTTTCGTCCTGTTTCGACGCGAAATACCCCCACGCCGCCATGACGGTAAAGTAAGCGTTGTCGGGTTCGAGATCTTCGCCTGTTTCAGCGAGGGCAACAAACTTCGCCAATTGCGCGGGATCGCTCTGCTCCTGTTTGGCGGATGAGTACTCGCCGCGTCGGTCGGAATGGGAAAGTAGATCCTCTTCCGGGCGGTTCATCTTGATCGCGTAGTGCGTCATGGTGTTCAGGATCGCCGCCAGCACGACGGGGTTCCTGGGGTACTCCTGTTGCAACGCGTCCAGACGGGACAGGGACTCTTTGGCGTCCTTTTCCTCGAACCCGGTGTTCATCGCATGGGCGTATCGCAACGTAAAGTCATTGCCGCTTGCGGCTACGGTTTGTGCCACCTGAGTTTCGTAGTGTGCCCGTGAATCATCGTCTGCGGCGTACGGGAGCACCGTCGCGGCGCGTAGCGTGAAAGGCAGGAGTTGCAGACGGGCGAGCCAGCCGGTCGCGGGCAGGACCAACAGAGCGGCGACGACGGCGAGCGTGAAAGCGTAGAAGATTTTTCGGCGGAGAGACATGACACGTTTCCTTGTGACGATAGGAACGCCGAGCCACCCGTTTGGTTACGCCCCGGAGCGGTTTATTTTTTCACAGGGTTTACGCACCTGGGTTCCTCTCCGAAGGGAGAGGGGGCGGGGGGGGGTGAGGGGAACCCAGGTGCCGACGAACTATTTTCGCTACGCCGTCCGTACCGTCGCCGGGAAACCCGCTTTATCCAGCGTTGCGAGGAGCGTTTCGGCGGACACGGTAGTCGGTTCATGCGTGACGGCGATTTGCTTGCCTTCGACATCTACCGCTACCACGGTGACGCCGGGGAGTTTCCCGACGGCGTTACGGATCGCGTTCGCGCAGCCGTCACATTCGATGTCCGGCGCGGAAAATTGAGTGACCTTGTTGATCGTGTTACTGACTTCTGCCATTTTGATTTATCCTTCGTATACGCTACACTGCGCGGTATGAACCAGTTCCCGAGGGGAGACGACAAGCGCACGTGGCGCGAATGGGCGATGGCGGCGCGGAGCGAATGTAGACTACCCGTCGCTACTGATATACTTATACCCGGACTCACCCAACTTGACGAATGGCGCAAAGCCCGGCGGATTATGTTGTATTACGCGACTTCGGAGGAGATGAAAGTTCACGGCGTTTTTGACTCGGCGGGGGGCAAAGAGTGGCACTTCCCACGTTGCGCCACGGGAAGAAAACTGATCGTGCACCGGCTTTTGTCCGAATCGTTCGATGGCTGGACGCGAAGCCGGTTCGGGGTCGATGAGCCGCCCGCAGATTCGCCCGAAGTCGCCCCGGAAGACCTGGATTTAGTCGTCGTGCCCGCGCTCGCCTTCGACGAACGCGGGTACCGGATCGGCTACGGGGGCGGCTATTACGACCGTTTTTTGCCGCGCCTGCGCCCCGACTGCGTTACGGTCGGGGTGACGCTCGACGCGCTTGTCGTGCCAGCCCTGCCTGCCGAGCCGCACGACGTGCCGGTTCAGATCATTGTCACCGAGACTCGCACGATTCGGCGAGCAGATACGATAGCACCGATTCCGCCCCCATATTCAGGTTGACACCGTCGGGCGTCAGTCCGTCGAAACAGCCCCCCGAATCCGGGTCGTAGAGCGGCAACCGGTGGATATTATTTCCCCAGAACCATTCCCGGGACCGTTCGGCGAGTTCGTCATAGCGAGCCTCGCCGAATACCCGTGCAAACAGTCGGAACGCTTCGATATAGGCTCCCGCCTCCACAGTCTGCTGGTCAAAACGCGCTTTTTCGCCGCCTTTAGGCCACCATCCCATGCACCCGACCGGCGAGAGGTAACCGTCCTTTTTGTCGAACGAATGTTCTGTCAAAAAGTCGAGCGACTCCCGTGCGACGGCAATCGCCCGCTCGTTGCCGAGGACGATACCGCCGCGTAGCAACGCCTCGCAGTAGCGCGCGTTGTCATAAGTTACCTGCGGCTCGAACCACAGCCACTCCGGTTCGGAGTATGTGTCCCAGAGCGCGAGTAAACGCGCGACGCACCTTTCGACCAACGGATAAACGCCGGTGTCCTGCGCCAGATCCGATAGACCCAGCAGGGCATAACAGGTAGAATGCGGTGAGGTGATGCTATTCGCGGCGATCCGGCTCCGGGAGAGGAGCGAACGGACTGCAAGACGAATGCCCTGCGGTAAATCGCCCGCGTCGGCCTCGCCTAACGCCCAGATGCACCGCCCCAGGCAATCTTCGCTACCGACCGGCTCCAGAAAGTGCCGTGCATATGCCGCGAAATTGCGAAACCATCCGTCGCCGTTCACGCCGTCACCGGAACCGCCACAGTTTTGGTCCGGGGCGTGGTCGCGTCGCTGGGCGAAAACAAGGAACTGCAGATAACGGCGCAGTAGCGGCTCGCATTCCGCGCGGCGGTCGGGGAAGTTGCGCCAAAGGCGCACCATCGCCAGAAAAGCGCGCGCGTTATCGTCGGTCGTGTACCCGGTGTGCGGGTCCGGGACGCCGCCGACGCCGTGCTGGATAATCCCCGTATCGTCGGTCATGGTGCGCAGGAAATCCAGACGCAGGGGACGGCTCTGCGAGCGATCCGTCCCCGGTATGTTGTTGCGAACGAGCGAGTTCATCGGCAGGTTCTCCTTTCGCACTGTATTATTGTCGCGCGACGGATGCCAGTAAAGGCTTTCCCGTCACCGAACGCCCGGCGAGGAGCGCGTCTTCATCCCGCATCGCCGCGTCGAGGGCGGCGGCTATCGCGCTCGGCGTGTGTGCCGCGATAGCCGATCTTCCGGTACGCCCGGTGGCGTCCGCGAAAACTTCGCCGTACCGCTTCGCCACTTCCGACCAAACCGAATGGCGACCGAACTCCCACGCCGAGGCTTCCATTTCCGCGAGCCAGGTCTTGTTCGACAGCATCGCGTCCAGGTTTTCCGCCATCGCCCCGGGGTCGTTGAACGGCGTCAGAACGCCGCGCCCGTTGTCGAGGATCTCCTGCGCGTGCAGGTAAGGCGTCGACAGGACCGGTTTGCCCGCCGCGACCGCATAGGCGAGTGTCCCCGACGTGATCTGATTCGGGTTCAGGTACGGCGTGATATACAGGTCGGTGGCGAGGAGCCAGTCCGTCACTTCGTCCAGCGCGAGGTATTGATTGACGAAGTGAACCCGATCCGCGATACCCGCGTCCGCTGCCTGCTTCATCAAGCCTTCGCGGTAGGACTCACCGGAATGTCTTACGATACCGGGATGCGTCGCTCCCAAAATAAAGTAGTGGAGCGACGGGTATTTCTGGGCGTTCGCGGCGACGGCGGCGATGGCGTGTTCCAGTCCCTTACCGGGGCTGATCAGCCCGAACGTGGAAAGCACGGTCTGCCCCCCTACCGCGAACCGCTCGCGGACCAGTTTCCGCCGGGACCGCTCCACATTCGGCGTCCCGTGCGGGATCACGGCGACGTTTTCCGTGCGGATGCCGTAGGCACTCTCCAAAAGCGGGAGTGCCCGGCTGTTCAGGACGATGAGCCGGGTGGCGCGGTCGGCGACTTCCTTGAGTGCTTTCGCATAAACCGCCTCGGGTTGCGGTAGCACGGTGTGCGTGGTGACAACGACCGGAACGGAACCCGACAGTTCGTCGAGGAAATAGTTCAGGTAGTTGCCGCCCGCGCCGCCGAAAATACCGTGTTCGTACTGGACGTTGACAAGATCGATCCCGGCGCGCTTGACCGCCTTCGCCGCCGCGATATATTGCTCCGGGCTGTCCTGTGCGATCAGGTGCGCCACAGGCCAGCCGTACCCGGTTTTCTGTGGATCTTCGTCCGGGGCGGTCATCGCGATCACCGAGGGCGGCGCGGCGAGGGTATTGGTATGCACGGCGGAAACGACATCCTGGGTGTAGGTCGCGATGCCGCATTTGCGCGGTGGGTAGGTGCCGAGGTGGGCGATCTTCATGCCGTTCAGCGGACCGTTCGCGACGGCGACGCCCTCCGTTGTCGGGGATAAAGGATGTGCGGCGGTTGCGGCAGCGACACCCGACCCAATGTTCCGCGCGGTGGCAAACGACGTTTTCTTATTCTGATCCATGGACCCTCTCCTTAAACTGCCCGGATAGTTAATTTTTCTCCCTGCTTCGCGTGGAACATGGGCAGATGTCCCGCGAAATAGGCGATCCAAACGGATCACCTTCCATGGAAACGACGGAGTTCCCCAATACGTTGCGGCATTGCGGTGCGAACAGGCGCGACATTGCGCCGAAGGAAATCAAGGATGTCGGTGTGTTGCGGTGGCAACGTTCCGGCATTCGATTGTTTTATATCCCGGTGATCCTTTTTTCAAACCCGTTTATGCCGAGTATTGTCAAGGACTGTTGTTGTGAACCGGGGGTGAACAAATATCCTACCACGCCGAAGTCGCGTTCGCCCGCTAATTCGCGTCAAGGAGCAGTGCGATAGAATATGCTCGGCTCTTCCGGCAATGACGCGATTTACACCCTACACCACAGCCTTCTCATTATTCCTGCTCGATAAGGACACGCCGCGCCTTCGCGATGCGCCGCGCACGGTTCGGGACGAGCCGGAGTCGTATCCGCCCGTATGGCGTCTCCCGCAACCGCATCCCCATTCGCACGAGGACCACGAGATCAATATCGTCACCGGGGGGACGTGCCGTTATGTGTGGAGCGAGCAGGGCGAGACGCGCACGACCGCCGTTTCGGTCGGCGAAATGTTCATTATTCCGGGGGGCGTCGATCACATCGTCGAAGTGGATCGGTACGCCACGGTTCGCGGGTTGTGGATTCATCCCGAGATCGTCTCCTCTCTTGCATGTCCGACCCGCGACGAGACCATTCGGTTGCGAAACGTCGATGCGCCACTCCCGCCACGCCGGGTCGCTTCCGTCGCGCAGAACGCCGTGTTGCAGGAGATTTTCGAGCAGGCGCAGTCCGAGTACGCGCGCACGGGCGACCCGTTACAAACGGAAACCCTGCGCACTCTCGGGCGACTGGCGGCGATCTCACTGGTTCGCCTGATGACTCCCCAGCGGAAGTTCGTCGTTTCCTGTCAGTCGCCCGCCGAAGCCCGCGTCGCGGCGGTGCGCGCGTTCGTGGACCGCAACTACTTACAGGAGATTTCGCTGGCGCAAATGGCAGACAGGGCGAGCCTCGCGCTGTCGCAGTTCTCGCTCCTGTTCCGGCGACTCACCGGGGAATCGCCGAAGGCGTATCTGCTTGCCCGCCGGTTGAACCACGTCGCTACCCTGCTCGCAAACTCGGACCTGCCCGTTTCGCACATCGTGTGGAACGCCGGGTTCCATCATTTAGCCGGTTTCAACCACGCATTCAAGAACCACTTCGGCGTCGCACCGGGGGAGTATCGCAAGAAACACCAAAAAGAGCGGTGATTTCGGCAAGACGGGGGCTACGCGGCGGGCTATAATTTGCCCATGAGCGAAACCTATTCCCTTTCCTACCGAATCCGTAGCAACCGCGTCGACCTCGACCCGCCGCGCGACATCACCGTCCATGCCGCCCGTCACGAAATAGCCGATCTGATCGAAAATGGCTACGTCGTCCGGGAACGGCTGTTTACGGGAGACGAACTGGACTCCCTGCGGCAAGCCGCCGACGAAATAG
Organism: Armatimonadota bacterium; assembly: GCA_043763605.1. Lineage (GTDB taxonomy): Bacteria > Armatimonadota > Armatimonadia > Armatimonadales > Armatimonadaceae > JACMIU01. Next base: position 7,827 of record JAYULM010000546.1, read on the forward strand.
AGGCGCGCTATCTGGAATCCGGGAAGCCGGGTCAGGGGAAAGGGTTCGGCGGCTTGTTCGTGCGCAACATCGTGGATGAACACCCGACCATCGAAAATCTGCTCTTGCGCAGCCCCGCGCTGGTTTCCGTCGCGCGCGCCGTTCTCGGTCCGCAGGTCCAGGTACATGGCTCGGTGCTCCGCGTCGCCTATCCCGAACTGGAAAATCAGGGAGTCGAGTGGCACTTTCATCAGCGCGTCGTGCCCGACCCGGAGCCGCCGTTTTTCCTGCGCCCGGTCGTGCTGGACAATCTGATCTATCTGGATGACCTTTCCGACGACACGGGTCCGCTCGTCGTCCTCCCCGGCTCGCACAAAACGAACGAAGACTTGCCGTCCGGGGATTTCTCCGACAAGCCGGGCCAGGTCGTGGTCCGGTGCCCGGCGGGGTCGGTCGTCACGTCGCACAGCAGCCTGTGGCACAAGGCGTTCGCCCCGAAGCCGAACGGCGGAAAGCGGCGTCTGCTCATCTTCGGGTACAGCCCGGTCTGGCTCAAAACCATCGACGTTCCGGCGAAATTACGCGGGCGCGTCGGGTCCGATCCACTCGCGACCGGGGAAGAGCGCGAACTGGCAGGGTTGACCGGTTATTACTGATGTTTGACACCGGTTCGGGTCACGGTTAAAATGGGCGTGAGCCACCGATGAACCCCACCGAACCCGCCAACGACGCCGCCCTGCTTACCGCGCTACACGAAGTGCTGTCCCTTCTGGCGCAGGACGACGCGCCCGAGCAGGTTTTCGCGCAAGCCACGGAAAAGGCACTGCTCCTGACGGGCGCGGCGTCGGCGTTCGTGACGCTACTCGACAACAGCCGCGATGTGCTCACCTTCAGCGCGGCGACGGGCGAGAACACCGAGGGTGTCGCCGGGACGCAGGTGCTTGTCGCCGACTCCCTACTCGGCACTACCGCGCGAACCGGCGAAGCGCGCCTTTTCTACCGCCCTGAGAAGATCGCCACCGGGACGGGCGACCCGCTTTCCGCCGCCGTGGTGCCGCTCTTCGCCGGTGGCGTTCCGGTCGGGGCGTTAGCCGCGCTCAACAAAGCGGATCGCCGCCCGTTCGACGGGACAGACCTGCTGACGCTTTCCACGCTCGCCAAAGCCGCCTCCGTCGCGCTGGTCGGGGCGAAGCGGCGCGACGATTCCCGCCGCCAGAGCCGCGAACTGGGTATCCTGTACGAAGCGGTGCGCGGGATCGCCGGGCATCTTTCCGTCGGAGAAGTTCTTCAGGCAGTGGTCCAGCAAACCACGTCGCACCTCCCGAATAGCGCGGTAGTAGTGTTTCTTTACGGTGACGACCGCAACGCTCTGTTTCTCGCCGAGGAAACCGGGCTGACCGCCGAGCAACGCGAAACCGTGTTACCGTCCGGCGACGGGGTCGGGAAGGCGGTCCTTTCCGCGCAACGCCCGCAGTTCCTGAGTTTCGTCAGTGAGCAGGACGAACCGGAGGAAGCGTCCGCGCCGGTCTCACGCTCCTTAGCATCCCCCTTCCCGGACCTGTCCGCGCGGAGCGGGATCGGTTGCGCTCTGCGCTCCGGCGAGACCACGCACGGCTTCCTCCTCGTTCTTTCCGCGCAACCGCCGGGAGCGTACACCCTCGCCGACGCCAACTTGCTTTCCGCATTGGCGTCCCAGACCGCGAACGCGCTGGATAACGCGCTACTTTTCGAGGACGCCACGCGCCGCGCCGAGGAAGCCACCACGCTCTATGAGCTGTCACAGACCGTTTCCTCGACCCTCGAAAGCGAAGCCATTCCGGAGCGAGTTGCCGACGCGATTATCTCCCTACTCGCCGTGGACAAATTCGCGCTTTTGCTCCATGACGAAACGTCCGACCGTCTGAAAATGATCGCTTCGCGCGGGCTGGCGGACGGTGCGGCGGACCGCCTCCAACCCGCCATCGGTGACGGATTGCCCGGTTGGGTAATGGAGTTTGAAACCCCGACCGCCGTTTCCGACGTGTCCGGAGATCACCGGAACGCGCAGGCGACGCACCCCCTGCAAAACGAGGGCGTTCAATCGCTCGCCTGTATGCCACTTCAGGCGGGGCAACGCACTATCGGTGTCCTTTGCGCGATGACCTCGCGCCGCCGTTTGTTCACGATTGCGGAGATGGAACTGCTGTACACAGTCGCGAACCAGTCGGCAATCGCGCTGGAGAACGCCCGCATCTACGCCGAAGTGCGCGAAAAGGGGCGCGAACTGCGCAAGTATTTCCACCGCGTCGCCCGTGCCCTCGGTTCCGCGCAGTCGCCCCGCGCCGTGCCGCTCCTGATCGCGACACTGACGCTGGAGATCATGGGCGGGGACCGGTGCGCCCTGTATGCCGTCAAGGACGGCGACGGCGGGCGGCGGTTGGAACTGGTCGCGCGGCACGGCTTCCGGCTCGCCTATGAGCCGGAGGGCGCGGGTTCGGCGTCCATCCTGCTCGAAACCACGAAATCGGAGCCGGTGACAATCGCGTCAACGGACGATCACCCGGCGGGCTGGGTCGCCCGGCGCGGACGTTCGCTCGTAGTCGAGGATTTAGCGGAAGATGTGCGCTGGGACCGCGCCCTCACCCGGCCCGCGCGCGGCAAAGCCAACTCGCTGGTAGCCGTGCCGCTCCGTAGCGCGGGTGACATCGTCGGGGTTCTGGAACTATACACGCGCAAGGAGCGGCGATTCCGGAGCGAGGATCTGAGGCTGTTGCTCACGTTCGCGTCGCAAGCCACAGTCGCGTTCCAAGCCGCGCGGCTCGCCGACGAGCGCGAGACCGCCGCCCGCGAGGTAGAGGCACTTCGCGAAACGATCATCGCATTGCAACGGGCTACTGGGACATAATCCCTTCCCCCTCGCAAATGTTCAAGCGGCGGCAAAATCACCGCGTTCGCGCCGGGCGGGATGCTGGAAGGCGAGGACAATACGCTCCTTCGGTATGCCCGCCGTCAACAGATCGTTGGCGATGCCCTGTTCCGTACCATCCCGATGAATCCACAATTTGCCGTCCCTCGCCTCGACGTGAATCCATGCGAAATGATTGCGCTTGTAGCCGTCCCACCCTTCGCGCAACAATACGAACTGTCCGTTTTCACGGTCGAACGAAAAAACCGTGCGGTTTTTCTGCGCCGGGTATTGTCGGGCAACCTCCCGCAATATCCGTTCCACGATCTCGTCATCCTGGGTCACGGGAGCCATACCGTGATCCTTTCTTCGGTCAGATAGTAACCGACGATTTGTAGCGTTCCGTACAAAGCAGGCGAAGAACAGTCCGTGTCGCAAGTCCCCGCGACCGTGACCCCGTTCGAGACGACCACGGACTTGTCCGCGCCGGGTTCGGCGGCGTACGTGCAAGGTGTATGTTCTGACGATGCAGGACGGCGAACACGGTTCGAACGCGGCCAAAGTGACGCGGGCGTAACAGGGACTCTACGCCGGGACGGTTTCGCGCTCCGGCACGGCTTCCGCGCCCGCTTCGGCTTGCGCGGCTTCGTGTTCGCGGCGGCGTCGCTCCAGTTCCATCACGTCGCCGAGGGTGCGATACGGGGCGGGTTCGGAGTACTTCACGTCGGGATGCGCCTTGTCCCACTCCTGCCAGCGTAAAAAATCTTTGTAGGCTTGCGATTCGGTGTCAATTACGTGACCACGTGAGGTTGTAAACGTCATATTTTTCTCCTATTCATAATTTCTGTGGCTTCCTTGGCAGTCGCCTCAAAGTACCGCAGGTTTTCGTAGAATGGGTCCGCGCCGAGTTCCCGCATCTTTAGTCGGTCGCGGTAGAACCCTTCCGCGCCGCGCAAGGAATGCAGTCCGATCCGCCCGTCGAATCCGAGCGAAATGCTGTACCGAATTGCCGCCTCAATCATGCTTTGCCCGCCTTTCGTGTAACGCGGCGATGTGACCAAACGCGGCTGGTTCCACGGCGCGGTCGCCAGATAATCCACATACGCCATCGGTTCCGCAGACTGTTCCGGCAACCGGCACACCTTGTCGGTCCGCACGATCATCAGGGCTTGCGTGTCGGCGTCGGCGCGTATCGCGAACGCCACGCTCCCGGCTCGCATGGCGCGTGCCTTGCGATCCCATTCCCAGTGCTTGTTGTCCGGCAGATCGAAAAGTGGGACGCCCCGCGCCAACGCGTCGGCGACGGCTTGTGCGAGAAAGGGTTGCCACTGCGCGTCGGCGGTTTGCAGTTCGGCGACCGTCGCGCCGTGAATCAGATCGGCAATGTAGGGTTCCCGCGTGTCGCCCGTTTCCAGAAATATCGTCTCTTTCTGCCGCATCGTTTCATTTTACCGCACGCCGCAGGGAAACCGAGACGGTTACGCGCCCATTGTACGCCAGCCGAAGAACAGTCTCCGCGTCCGCAGAGCAAACGCGAGTGCAAACGCCGCAGGGTGTTCGTCACGACTCGCACAAACCCCGCCTTTTGGGCGATGACATTGGCGTCGCAATCGTTCCGTCCTTATGACACGCCCACGTCCGATTCACGAACGCTCACGAATACGCTACAATACCCGCGAATGTCCAAGCCATATGACGCCGTCACGAAACGCCTGATCGAACTGCGCCCCGCAGATTGGGTCGCGTTTCTGCGCTTGCCCGAAGGCGACGTATCGCTCGTAGATGCCGACCTGTCTACCGTTACATCCTACGCCGACCGCATTATCCGCGTGGACACCGGCGGCGGGGCGTCGTATCTGGTGCATAACGAACTCGAAAGCGGCAAGGATACCGCCACTGTTCCGCTTCGTCTGTTTCACTACAACGCTTCCGCGCTATACAAAACGGGCTTGCCAGTCGTCTCCACCGTGTTCCTGCTTCATAAAGGCGCGAACAGTCCGAAGATCACCGGCGCGTTCGATGTTCCTGACATCGACGGCAACGTCTATTTTTCGTTTCGCTACAATGTCGTGCGCGTGTGGCAGTTGGACCCCGACGAGTTGCTCGCCGGGGGATTGAGCGTCCTGCCGTTCGCGCCGATGCAGCGGAAACTTGTTTCCGCGAGCGAACGTGCTTCCCGCCGACGTGCCGCGTGTGATCCGGGCGATGCAATCGCGAATCGACGCCGAAGCGGGGAGCGACGCGGAAGCGGGAGAACTCTGGACGGCGACGAACGTTTTGATGGGCTTGCGGTACAATGGGTTGTTCAAAGCGCAAATGCTTCAGGGGGTACGAAGGATGCGAGAATCGATAACTTACAAAGAAATACAGAATGAGGGGCGAGTAGAAGAAGCGCGGCGTATACTGCTCCGGCAGGGCGTACGACGTCTGGGCATCGCGTCGCCTGGGGTTGAAGCGCGGTTGGAGAGCATCACTTCCCTCACGGTTCTCGAAGCCCTGATCGACCGCGTTTTCGATGTCGAGGCGTGGGACGACCTGCTTTCGACCGCCTCCTGAGCGTCCCCCGTTTTACAGCGACTGAACGAACTCCCGCAGGGCAGACAGCATTTTGCGGTACTCCACCAGAAACGCGTCGTGCCCGTACGCCGAATCCATGCAGAAATAGCGCACGTCGCGCCCCGCCGCCTGCAGCAGATCACGAACCTCCTCCATCTGACGCGGGGGAAACAAATCGTCCGAGGAGATGGACACCAGGAGTGTTTTCGCGGTAATCCGGCTCGCCGCAGACGCCATGTTCGGGAAGCCGCGCGAGATGTCGTGCAAATCCACGGCTTTGGTCATGTACAGATAACTGTTCGCGTCGAACCGCTTGACCAGTGCCGCGCCTTCGTCGTGTAGATACCGCTCGACATCGAAACGAGCATGCAGATCCCGCTCCAGTGCCGTCTCCTGCGACGCCGGTTTACGTCCGAACAGCTCCTCCAGGATGCCGTCGGTGAGATACGTCACGGTACCGACCATCCGCGCAAGCGCGAGTCCCTGCGTCGGTCCTCCGTCCGGCGCGTCATAGTAGTTGCCTTTGTGGAAGTGCGGATCGAGCAGGATTGCGCGGCGGGCAATCTCGTTGAACGCGATGGCGCGCGCGTTTACGCGTCCGGCGGTCGCTATCGGCACAAGCGCGCGGACCCGGTCGGGGTAGAGAACCGCCCACTCCAGAGCCTGCATGCCGCCCATCGAGCCGCCCGCGACCAGCGCGAGGTTCGTCACGCCCCACACGTCGCGCAAAACCCGCTCCTGTACCCGCACCATGTCGCGCACGGTGACTATCGGAAAGGTCAAGCCGTACGGCTTCCCGGTCGCCGGATTAGGCGACGCCGGTCCAGTCGTGCCCCGGCACCCGCCGAGGCTGTTCATACACACGACGAAATACTTTTCAGTGTCGAAAACTTTGCCGGGACCGATCAAGCCGTCCCAGAACCCGAGCGTCCTGTTGGTCCACGCGTACTTGCCCGCAGCGTGCGATGAACCGGTAATGCCATGCGTCACCAGAATCACATTGTCGCGGGCGTCGTTCAGGGTACCGTAGATTTCGTAGGCGACTTCGACGTGCGGGAGTTCCTGCCGGTTCTCCAGAACGAAAGGGGCGGACTCACTCCCGAAGGCGTAAAATTTCTTCTCGACCAGTCCGACCGAACATTCACCGTCGTCGGGATGGATAATCAACGAATCGTTTCCCATGGGTGTTGCTATATCGCCCATTCATTCGCGCCGTTGATACCGAGTGCGGAGATTTCCACGCCCTGTTCCTGCGCCCAGACGAGACCGGCGTTTATGTCGTCCCGCTCGCCCGTGAAGTCCAGCACCGTATAGCCGCCTTTATCGATGTCTATCGACGCGTACCGGATCGAAAATTTGAGTCGGTAATGGTGCGACAGATGCCAGATGACCGGCTCCTTCACGCGGTCGAGTTCGAAGTTGAGTTGTACGCGCACGGTTTCCTGCATGGGAACGACTGCCTCTTGTTTCCGATGGTTACTCGCCTATTGTACCGGGTTCCCGTTGCCCCGGCGACGTTGCCAGACACGTATCGGCGAAAGAGTGAACCGCGAGGCGGCGACGGCAGACGGAAGAAGTGCGCCGAGCGGTCCGTAGAGAATCCTGTACAGGCGCACAATCGATTGGTACAGGTGCCTGCGCGTCGCGGCGGGGACGACTTTCGTGGACTGCCCGCCGAGGTGCGTGACTGTGACAGCCGGGACGAGCACCGTTTGCCAACCGTGTTTCGCGAATCGATGGCACCATTCGGTCTCCTCGCTGAACATGAAAAAACCTTCATCCAGAAAGCCTGCAATCTGTATCGCCTCGCGCCGAACCAGAAAGCATGCTCCACCGACCCAATCTACCGGGAACGGTTTCATCGAAGTTCGTCGTTCCGCGTCCGCGAAGTCCGACTGTGGATAGGGCGACTGGGAGCGATCCAGTCGCCCGGTGAGTTCGCTCCAAACATCGGGAAACTTCGCCCAGCATATCTGCGGGGTGCCATCGGGGTTCAGAAGGAGCGGAGAACAAACAGCCGTTTCTTTTTCGCCTTTCATTACGCTGACCAATGCGTCGAACACGCCGATTGGAACCTGTGTGTCGGAGTTCAAGAGCAAACAGTATTCCCCCGACACAAACTTAAGAGCCACATTGTTTCCCGACGCGAAGCCGACGTTTCGTCCATTTTCGTGGACGATAACCTGCGGGAAAGCGTTTCGCACGGCGTCCGCCGAGCCATCCGAGGATGCGTTATCCACGATGTATACTTCCGTTCGCAGGGAAGAATGCGCGAGATTCGCGGCGACCGTCCGTAAGCAATCCAGCAGAAGCGGTTTGGTGTTCCAGTTGACGATGATTACCGAAAGGTCCATAGTATTTTCAGGGAGTGTCAAACCTTCATCGGGGGATTGGAATCCCCCGACAAACCCTTTACGTCCCGCGCAGCCGCCCCAGCAAGTCGATGATCCCACCCGCGATCCCGTGCCAATCATACCGCTCCTTCACGAGATGCCGCGCGGCGGCGGCGATCCGCCGTCCCCTCTCGGGGTCGTCGAATAACCGAACACAGGCTTCCGCGAAGTCGTCCGCCGTGTCGGCGAAAAGTAGATGCGTTCCGTTCTCGCTTCCTGCAAGACCTGTTGCTCCGATCCCCGTTGACACCACCGGGACGCCCGCCGCCCATGCTTCTAAAACTTTAAGCCGGGTGCCCCCGCCCGTTTTAAGAGGCACCACACAAATCGCGGCGGACGCCAAAATCGGGCGCAAGTCGGGCACAAAACCGGTGAGAGTCACGCGCGAATTTTCCGCCAATCGTGCCCCGGCGTCCGGGGAAAGTGTGCCGGTGACGACGAGATGCGCGTCCGGGATTTTTTCGGCGATTCGCGGCAGTATCGTATCGACGAACCAGGATACCGCTTCGCGGTTAGGTCCATAAGTTAGTGAACCGCTGTAGATCATGCGCCCCGCGACTGTTTCCGTCGTACGGGGAATATAGTGCGCGGTGTCAACGCCGTTCGGCGCGACGATGACCGGGGGACTGGCGGACCCGATCAACGCACGGACGGACGCGGCTTCCTCTTCCGATACCGAAGTCATCGCGTCGAAACGTCTCAGTTCGCGCCGCCAGTAGCGGTCATGCTTCGCCCGTGTCAGCGCGGTTCGTAGTTTCGCCCGTGCCCCAATTGCCACACTCACGGCTCGTCCGACCCCGGAAACCTCCACCTGCTCTAACAGCACCGGCACTCCATTCGTGTCTTTCGGGATGAATGGAGCGGCGGCGAGTTCCATTGCAACACAGGCGTCCGGCATCCGGGCTATCTCCCGGGTCATGGCGTCGCGTATCGAGGGGTTGTCGGTCCCCGTAATCGAGCGCGGGACGGGGGAAAGCCAATCGTCTAATTCGCTTCGCGCTGCGCCGTCGTGCCAGTGCCACGGGACGACCGCCACCGACTCGCAGAACCGTTCCAGTGTTTCCCGGTCGGCGCGGTCGGCGATGTCTTTCTGCAACCCAGCGACAAGACGGATGCAATGCCCCGCGTTCGCCCACTCCCGGAGCAGATGGAATGCTCGCAGGCGCGATCCGTTATCCGGCGGACAGGGAAACCACGGCGAAAGGACAAGGAGATTCACGGGTAAGTTGCATCATTGTAACATTCGATGCGTCCGCCTGCCCTTCTTGTCCGCCCGATGCGGTATAATAGCGAGGCTATTTTTATAGACGCAAGGAGCGAATACTTTTTTGGAAACGTTGCCGGAAGGCACATTGCGCTTTATTCCCCTCGGTGGGGTCGGCGAAATCGGCAAGAATATGTACGCCTATCAGGTCCGCGATCAGATTCTGGTCGTCGACTGCGGCTTGAAGTTCCCGGATGACGATATGTTCGGCGTCGATATCGTGGTTCCCGATGTCCGCTGGCTGATCGAAAACAAGGACGCGGTACAGGCGATTGTCCTGACCCACGGACACGAGGACCATATCGGCGGTCTCGCGCACATCCTGCCCCAACTGGACAACGTTCCGGTGTACGGTCCCAAACTCGCGCTTGGGCTGGCGAAAGGGCGACTCTCGGAGCGGAAGGTTCTCGGGCAGTCTACCCTACGCGAGTTCGGACCGGATGATATTTTGTCCATCGGGCATTTTACCGTGGAGCCGATCCGGGTTTCGCACTCGATCCCGGATTCCTACGCGCTGGCGATCCGTACCCCCGCCGGGACGATGATCCACACCGGCGACTTCAAGTTCGACCAGACGCCGGTTGATGGGCTGTTGTTCGACGTGGCGAAACTGGCGCGAATCTCGGACGAAGGGGTTCTCGGGCTGGTCTCGGACACTACCAATGTCGAGCGGTCCGGCTTCGTGCCTTCCGAACAGATCGTCGGCGAAACGTTCGACCGCATCATCCGCGAGGCACCGGGGCGTGTCATCATCGCATCGTTCGCGTCGCAGATCCACCGCATGCAAATGGCGGTCAACTCGGCGAAAAAGAACGGGCGAAAGGTGGCAGCGGTCGGTCGGTCGATACAGACCAACTTCGAATGGGCGTCGTCGAACGGCTACCTGAGTGTCCCCGAAGGCACCCGTATTCGTGCCGAGGACATCGGAACGGTCCGCCCCACGGAACTGGTCATCCTGACCACCGGTTCGCAGGGCGAGCCGCTCGCGGGTCTGGCGCGGATGGCGAACGACGACCATCGTCACGTCCGCATTCAGGAGAACGACACCATCGTCCTGTCGGCGTCCCCGATTCCGGGTAACGAGGACGCGGTTTGGCGCGTCGTAAACCGCCTGATTGAGCGCGGCGCGAACGTCATCCACGATTCGATCATGCCGGTCCACGTTTCCGGGCACGGCTACTCCGAGGAACTGAAACTCGTCCTGAACATCGTCAACCCGCGCTACGCGATACCGGTTCACGGCGAGGCGCGAATGCTCCGCCGCTACTGTGTGATCGCGCACGAGATGGGCTGGCGCAAGGAGGACGCGTTCCACCTGTCCATCGGCGACGTTCTGGAACTGAACGAGACCGAGGGAAAAGTCGTGGACCGCATTCCGAGCGGCGCGGTGTTGGTGGATTCGTCCGGTTCGGGCGCGATCCACGAGGTCGTCTTGCGCGACCGTCAGCATCTCGCGGAAGACGGCTTCGTCGTCGTGGTGGTCGGTCTGAACCGCGAAACGGGCGAGATCGTTTCCGGTCCCGAGATCCTGTCACGCGGGTTCGTGTACATGGACCACAGCGAGGATCTGATCAGCGACGCGGTGACTTCGGTGCGCGAGTATTTCGCCGGGTTCCCCGCCGGTTCCAGCCGCGAGATCGACGCGGTACAGGGCGACCTGCGCCAGAGCCTGAAGAAACTCTTCGAGCGACGCACGGGACGGCGTCCGCTGGTGTTGCCGCTGGTGATGGAGTTGTAGGGTTCTCAGCCTCCCTCCCGCTAATCTCCCGTCGCTCCCTCCCCCTCGCCCTTTTCTCTCACCCCCTAACCCCCTCTCTCATCGGAATGAAAGAGGGGGAACACGGAAGCGACGCCACAGTGCCGCTTATCGTAGCGTGGACCTGCCCTCTCTGGTCCCCCCTCTTTCATTCCGATGAGAGAGGGGGTTAGGGGGTGAGAGAAAAGGGCGAGGGGTGAGAGAAAAGGGAAGGTCAGGGGGAGGGAGTTTCGCGCAACTCCATCCAGCAAACCAGCGACGGAACCAGCGTCCCGGGCAGGTTGATCTTGCGAAAACTGTTTCGGACCGCGTTTGTGATCCGCTTCAACCGGTCCCGCAAGTAGTCGTCCTCGGAGGGGTTCGCACTTTTCGTCCCCGGTTCAATTTTGCCCAGAATCGAAAGCACTTTCGCTGAATCCATAATCGGTTGCGCGTCGCCTTCTTGCCAGAGGGCGAGGTAAGGACGAGTCAGGACGGACGCGAAACGTTTCTTGTCCTCTTCGGTCGCGGTCTTTTTCGGGATCACGGAAAAATATGCGAAGATGCCGCTTCGCTCTGCCCCTTTCCAGACACCGAACGCTCCCGGCGGAATCTGTTCCATCAGGGCAAGCGTTTTTGCGTCAGGGGGCGCGATAGTCGTCAGCGAAACATAGCGCGTCAGGGCTTCGTCCGCGTCGGATAGTTCGCCGTCGTATTTCGCGTTGAACTCCTTCAGAGCTTCGATCCCATCACCCGCCCGCAGGAACGAGGTTTCCAGACCGAGTGTCCGGCTGATCTTGATGGTGCGTTCCTCGATACGGCCGACTAACTCGATAATTCCCTCAATCTCTTTCGGCGGGACGACGTTCACGATGCCGAACTCGTGCGTATCAGGCGTGACTTTGGGGTTCAGGCGGCGGTCGACGCGCCCGATGCGCTGGATCAAGCGAACCGGGTTCCAGTGGATGTCGTAGTTCAGGATCATCCCGGACTCTTGCAGGTTGACGCCTTCCGCCAGAACGTCGGTCGAGATCAGCACGTCGACGCGCTTCGGAACCGACGGCGACGGGTTTTCCGGTGCGGGGTTGTAACCGGGGCAGAACGCATGCAGGATCGTCGGGCGTTGGTCTGTGATGTGCGAGTCCACGCGGGCGACGCCGATCTCCTTGCCTAATCGTGACTTCATCACACGCTCCAGATACTCGGCGGTGCGCTGACTTTGTGTAAAAACCAGTACCCGATTGCCTTCCGCGACCGTTTCGCGCAAAAGCCGTTCGACTTCGGCAAGTTTCGGGTCGGGCTGTCGCCGCGCCGTGATGGTGGCGTCGTGGATCTGTTTCAAATAATCGAGATCCGATACGATGTCGCTCATCCATCGATCCACGTCGTGCGTCTTCGCGGAAAATTCTTTTAGTGTACGGTCTAACTTTCGGGATTGGATCGCGTAGTCGAGCCATGAGTCCGTCTCTTCGCCGGACGATTCCACATCGTCCCCCGCTTTCAGTAGCTCGTCCTCGCCCGGTGGTGTCTCTTCCCCGATGTCGTAATCGGCGACGGCTTCCTTGACGAAAAGCGACGTGTTTACCCATCCGCCGTGTTTAGCGATAACGCCCGACGCTTCGTCGCCGCAAACGAACTGAAGCCGCGCGAGCAAGCCGGTGGCGAGCGACTGCACGATACCTTGATACGCGACCGGCGACGATTCCAACTGCTTCAGTGCGTTGACGAATACCAATTTCGCCAAGTGGATTTCGTCCTTGTCGCGCTTGTCGGAGCGCGATTCGGTTTCCAGTTGATACTGACCGAGCGAGAACGCCGCGAGTTTGATCCCCCCTTTTGCCCGTTGCAGGATCTTGAGCGGGTCGTACTTTTTGTTTTTTTCTTTCGCTTCCTGTTCGGCTTTGCGCAGTTTCTCCAACAGGTCGATGCCGGGGCGGAATAGTCTGTCGGATAGTTCGATGAGTTTGCGGTACGCTTCGCCCCCGTTGTCGAAGCCGTATTCGAGGCAGACGGGTGACCGGCGGATCGGGAAGCGTAACTCCTTCCCTGCCGCTGCCGCCAACTCCTTGCACGTTTTGCGGCTTCGCTGAATCACGAGGCTTTCCAACACTTCGCGCAAAACGCCCTGATCGTCGGTGGCTCCACTGGTGCCGCGCAAAAAGTCGAGGCTGGTTTGCACCACCATTGCCCCCCCGGTGCGGGCTTGCCGCGCCGCCTTATCCAGGTTCGCGGCGGCACGGCGGATCGGGGCGATACCGCGCCCGTCTATGTCTCCCTCGTCGTGCGTGGTCAGGGCAACTTGCGCGGCGAGATCGGAGTATTCGGTGTTGATCGGCGTCGCGGTCATCAGCACGATCTTTTTCCGTCCGGCGAGTTGCGGCGCGACAAGGGCGTACATATTCTTGTAGCGCGACGACGACGGGGTACGGAAGTTGTGCGATTCGTCGATCACTACAACGTCCATCTGTTCCGTTAAGTCCTGCAGGTCTTCCAGTTTCCTCGCGCTGAGCGGCTTGCTCGGGTCGAATCCGAACGCTGTCATCGCCTCGGTATACATTGCGGGGAATCGCCGCGTGTACTGAGGGAGATAGGTTTGAATGTAGTCGTTCCAGGAGGCGGTGATGATACTTTTCGGCGCGACCAGCAACACCTTTTTCCCGCGACGCAGATACCATTGCATGATCGCCAGCGCGACGAACGATTTCCCCAACCCGACGCCGTCGCAGATCATGACACCGTTGTTGCGATTCAGAATACTCAGCGACTGCTTGAACGCGATCTCCTGATGCGGGTCCAACACGTTTTCCAAGCCGGGTCCGACCGCCGCCGTGGTATCCTGCACCCCATTCCCCCACGCGTGCAACGCTTTCAGGTAGAGCACATACGGAGAGTAGAGTTCGATCTGGCGGCGCACCTCCGCTAACAGGTCTTCGGTCACTACGTCGGCTTGCGATTCGTCCCAGCGGGCTTCAAACCATTTCGCGAGTTCGGTGCGCTGTTCCGCCGTGAGTTGGACGTTCAGTTCGACGTTCCGGGTCAGACCGGCACGGGTGAAGTTTCCCGAGCCGATCACGCCTTCCGGCTTACGAACGCCGGTGTAGCGAAACAGGTACGCTTTGGCATGAAACTTCTTCTGTACATAGCACCGGGCTTCGATGCGCCCTTCCTCGAACATCTTCGCCACGCGCTGTAGCGGCGCGAGCGTCGGGGAATCGTCGCGTACCCCGCGCAGGTCGTCGTCGGAGCGCGTCCGCAACAGGTTCAGGAGTTGGCGGCGTTGTGTGCCGTCCGCGTCGTCGCCGAACAGCAGACGAATCCGCTCCATCGGCGCGAACAGGTCGGCGAGCATATACAGCGCGTCGAGCGAGAAAAACGCGGACGCGATACTCACATCCTTCGATTCGTCACCGATCAAGCGCAGGCGGTTCTTGAGCGTGTTGTCCCCGGCGTTGTCGATGATGCTGGTTTCGATGTCCGCGCCGGGGAGAGGCGGGGCGTCGGTGAAAAGGTCGGTCATGGTGTGATAATCGGTTCGGCACCGGGAATGCGGAAACCTGCTTTCAAATGAGGTACAGACGCCAAACCCTATCAAACGAAGTCAGTGTGAATGAAGTTCGTGCTTGCGGCTTTCCTGTTCGTCAATATCGCTCCCGTCGTGTGATTGTCATGCAGGTAAACTGGAAGCGGGTGCATCCTGGCAATGCGTCACGACCTACCATCCAACGGGTTTGATGATGGGGCGTCCTCCCGCAATCACGGGGTCGGGAAACTGACTGGCGCGGAAGTCGCTATCGTTGATACGGCGAAAGAAATCGGTGTTCTTTTGCAACTGATCGCTTGCTATTGAGAAGGTGTGCGGGATATAGACACCGACAATTTTGTTGACTTCAATGCGCACAAGACGAATCGCCTCCTTCAAATCGGAATCGTTTGAAATCACCACGGCAGTATCGAAGCGGTTCAGATGGGCGTCGTGGACAAGGTGTGCGGCTAAATTGACATCGGTTCCCTTTTCCTCGGTTTTCATGACACGCACCATTTGAGGGCGTTGCCCAATAACGTTGACACCGGCGGCGGCTTGGACGCGCAAGGCTTGTACCGATGCCGCGTCTGGCATGGATGCTTCTTTCGTAAGAAAATGACCTTGAATGATCTCGATTTGTGGAACGGTTCGTAGTGCTTGCCAATAAACCTGTTGGCGAATGTGTTGATCGGGATCGTTCACCCGCGACTGCACTTTCGCCGTGAAGTATTTCACTTTGCCGATGGTGTCGTTGGGCAGTAGCATGGTCGCAAGGTGGTACAAGTTAAGCCATCGGAACGCAGAGTTTCTTAAACAACCGTTATAAAGGTTGAAGCCGTCAATATACACCCAAACGTTCGGCACGCATACCTCCTAAAACAGAGAAAGCCACCCTTTCAGGTGGCTCTCAAACGCACGTCGCAACATGCGCGGGTTATGACACTATGATAACCTAACAAGTTAGGTTACGCAACACTTTTTGTGAAATATTTACCTACAGATCTTACGAGTAGTTTACAGCCCATATAGCGCGGCGACCCGTTCGTTAATTTCCGCTTCGATCTCCGTGACCCCCTGCCCACGCTTGTCGAGACATTGTTGCACCAGCGCGGCAATTTCGGCTTTTTCGGTGGGAGTCGCCGTCGGAATGGGAATCTGTTCAACGTATTGCCGTTTGAACCGCAGGTAGCCGCCACGTATCGTTGCCCCAACTCCGTTAAAGTATTGCTCCACAATTGCCGAATTGAGAATCCCTAACAAAAACAAATCTTTGTACGGAATGACGAACGCTGTCATATCCATGTAACGTCCTGTTGTGTCCAATGCAAAGCGCGTAGATTTCGCAATATCAGGAAAAACTATCTTTTCACTTGTCCAAACGCCCGGCTTATTCTGCGCTTGTTGTAATTCCCACCACGGTTGCGGTACAGCACGGGCTTCCAGTCGGGGGCGAAATTTTTCAAGATGTGCCTTCACAGAGGGATATGTATCAATGTCAACACCCTTTGGGGTGTAAATTATGAATTGTCCGCCGTCATTGACAACCCATCGGCGGGTATCGTCACCTCTCGCAAAGGGTTTAATTATTTCGGCAGATTTCGGGTCTGCCGTGACCAATTCATTTTTCGTTCTCACATCGTAACTATTCAGGTATTGCAGAGTTTTCCGCTTCCGCGATACAGTCTTAATCAAGTTGATGACTGAAGAGCAAGCCCGAACCCTCTATCGTCAAG
>JAYULM010000547.1:0-5959 GCA_043763605.1 Armatimonadota bacterium
CCAAAGCAGGCATCGGAACCACTATTGTAGATCGTTTCAAACTCTTCGCGCGTCATGATTGGTTCGTATTATACCCACTATCCCCATCTGAGTAGTTACAGTTCGCGAATCTAAAATCGCAGTCCGTCGCGAGTATATTGACTAATAGCGAACGGGTGAAAATAGCTCCATAGAATGAAGGTCGAAACAGTTTATCGACCATCCTGAAATCTATTTGAAAAAAATCACAGCAGTATAACAGCAGGGAACCGACTTCCTCCGTTTCTTCCTGATTGGCGAATCGCCTCCCTAAAACGGTTACCCCAGCTTGAACATCTTGTGGCGGCAAAAGGTCAAAAAGATCGTCAGCGATCAGCGTGTCGTCACGCTTACTGAAAACCTCCAATTCTTCGTCAGACATTGGAAGCTTCTTGATAACCGCATTCTGGCGAATAAACGCCGTTATAATTTCGGCGGCTATTGCCCGGTCCTCAATAGATTCTTTGCCCGCACGTTCTAAGCTATAAATGCCGCCGACGCGCGTAAGGGGGTTACTACTACCCAAACTATCGGTCGCCTTGGCAAGGCGTTCCGACGCCTGTTTATCTTGTGTCACTTGCAAGTTGGCTTCAGCAAATTGCTTGTCTTGCTCCAACCTCAACAGCGTCGCACGTAAGCCATCAACCGCCGCCTGTGAAGAACGTTCCGACGCCCGCACCGACCGCCATGTCAAGACGGCGGTCAGCAAAAAGAAAGCACCGCCGAGGATTTGAGTATTGGTCTTACGAGCTTCGTTGACCATTTGAAACCGTTTTTCTGCTGAAACCATATTCACAGGGGTGTCTTTTGAAGGAGCGTTTTTATCAACCGTCGCCGTAGTCGGAACCTTACCGGGTGTAACAGACCGCATCGCATATTCCGGCGGGATCGTCTTTTGCGGCAGAACCCAGATGAACCAATACGACGCGAACAAAACAACATAGAAGAGCACGAACCACAGGACACTATTCAGGCGTTGCTGTCGCAGGTCATCTTCTTCCTCTAATGTTTTCATCGTGAACGCCCTCCCCTAATCAGACCCGCAAGCAAACAGTTAGTTGCCGGTCAATGGGTAGACGTAGCGGACACCGGAAAAGCGTCGCGCGGCGCGAGGAATCTTTTCTAAGCCAACCCGCTCCGCAACAAACACAATGAACCGGGTGTCTACAATACATGAGTCGTTACCCTACAAACGAACCCGTCAGCATCAAGACGATTGAACACGAAGAGAAAGCCAGCGAGTACGGCTTGACGGTCGCCAAGGTCGGCGTAGCCGCCCTGCCGCTGATGTTCGCGCCGACCTCGCCGCTCGCCGGGGTCATTGGGATCGCTATGTCGGAGGCGCTGGGCATGACGATCAATAAGATTACGGGCAGGCGGCAGGAGCGCCTCGAACAAATGCTCGCCGACCTTTCGGAGAAAGTCACGCCGGAACAGATTCGCGAGAAGCAGGACGACGACAATTTCCAGCAACTCTTTATGGACGGTGTAGCGGAAGCGGCGAAAGCTAAAGGGCGAGACCGACTAAAGATGATTGCCGGTATCATCGCGTCCGGTGCTAGCCTCAATAGTGATACGTTTGAGGCGCAATGGAGCATGGACGTATTAAGCGGTTTAGACGATCATGATCTAGTGCTACTACTGGCTATCCACAGCGCGACCCCCCCGTATCAACTTACCGAACTTAGTGAAGACGGTTATGAATTTTTTGCCTCCAGACACGAAGAACTCAGGGCCTCAAACAGAGCAACGACTTATAGCAACTCTGCCAGAAAAGATGAAGAACTCAAGAAAATAGCCAATGAAGTAAATGGGCTTTTCGACCACGGATTTAAAATTAACGGGTTACTGTTAGCGAAGCGTTTTTTGCATTGGACAGGAGCCGAAGGGGGTGGCATTAGAGCAATTCCTGCCAACCGTCAAGCTATCAGCTGTCACTAGACTAAAGAGACTGCAAGATGACAAGATAATATCGAGATCGGACATCAGCACCTTCATTAACTCAGATGCGTTGGAATTACAGTTCTATAGAATGAATACAGTCGGCGAGATGCTGTTCCGCTCCACAGGATTCGAAGGCTCGCGTTAGCCCGCTACCACTGCCAATCATAACATCACTTGTCTCGCTCCCCCACAATCTCGTCCCGAAAGCCGCCGTTTTTGTGGTAGTAATCCTCTGAGCGCGTCGGCACACCAACCAACCAACGAACCATCGAAAGAGCGTGCCCATCCGGGCAGGCTCTTTTTATTCGGCTTGATCGCGGGGCGGGACGCGGGATTCATCCACCGGGACAAACCGGTGCGGTTTTCTCCCACTTTCCGAGGGTATAAAAGGGGGCATGTCCCCCGCCGATGAACCGCCCCCTCCACAACACCCGACCGAGATCGAAGAGCAGGTGCTCATCGGCGGGGAAAGTTCGACCTTAAGCGACAGCGCGGTGCTGAGCGAACGCCGCGCGCTTCTCGAACAGTTGGAAGAGTGGCTGGAGATCCCGATGGTGGTGCTGAGGTTCGTCTGGCTGGCGCTCCTGATCTTCGAGCTGGTTTGGGGTCTTTCGCCCCTCCTGGAGGGGATCGGCACCGCCATCTGGGGGATATTCCTGCTGGACTTCGCCCTCAAGTTCACGCTGGCACCCCGGAAAGTCTCCTACCTGAAGGCGAACTGGCTGACGGCACCGGCACTGCTCGTGCCCGCGCTCAGAGTGCTTCGTTTCGCCCGCGTGGTGCGCCTGTTGCGGGTGGCACGGGCGGCACGCGGACTGAGGCTCTTCCGGCTGTTCTCCTCGCTCAACCGGGGAATGAAGGCGTTGCGGGGGACGCTGGGACGGCGGGGCTTTGGCTACGTCGTCGCCTTCACGGCAGTGGTGACCCTGGCGGGGGCGGCGGGCATGTACGCCTTCGAGGGCGGCGCGAACGGGCTCGGCGGCTACGGCGAGGCACTGTGGTGGACGGCGATGCTGATGACCACGATGGGGTCGGAATTCTGGCCGCGCACGGTCGAGGGGCGGTTGCTCTGCCTCCTGCTGTCGCTGTACGCGTTCGCGGTCTTCGGCTACGTCACGGCGACGCTGGCGACCTTCTTCATCGGGCGCGACGCCGAGAACGCGGAGGCGGAACTGGTCGGTGCGGAATCGCTGGAAGCACTCCGCGTGGAGATCGCCGCGATGCGACGGGACATCCACGCGCTACCCGAACGCGAGACAAAAAAGGGCAAAGGGTAGAGGAGCCGACTGAGGCGGTCCGGGCGTACGGTCGATTCGCCAACCGGAAAACGCGGGCGATTCAACGCGAGGACCGAATCACGCGCGGACCCGACCACCCAACCACTCCGACGCCTCCCAACTGTCACATTCCCGCGAACTTTCCCGTCCCTACTTACGTATCTTAGATACAACAACTTGAGCGTGCCGCGCTAAAGCGCGTCCTCGCTGTTTCTCTGGGTAGGAAAGGGCGTATACACACATTGCAGAACTTTGGAAAAAAAATTACCGCCATCGCGGTCGCGGGTCTTTCTCTCGGCGCGGGCTTCGGCGGCGCACAAGCACTCTTTTCCAAGTCGGCAGCCGAATCCGGGAGACCGGCGTGGGCGGCAGCGGCGAGCCTGCGCACCGCCGATGAGCAGAGCACGATCCGTGTCGTACGCGGGGTTTCCCCGGCGGTAGTCACCGTGTTGAGCAAGGGCGGACTCGGCTCCGGGGTTATCCTGGATGGCAATAAAGGCATCATTCTCACCAATGCGCATGTCGTGCGCGACGACGAAGGCAAGGTCGCGACCCGCGTGAACATCCGATTGAGCACAACGAGGGAGTTGCCCGGGACCGTTATCTATACGGACCGTAACGTCGATATGGCGGTCATCCGCGTAAACGCGACCGGGTTGCCGCAGGCACAACTCGGCGACTCCGACACGCTGGAGGTCGGGCAATCGGCTATCGCCATCGGGAACCCGCTCGGGTTGGAGCAGAGTGTCACTACCGGCGTGGTGTCGGCGGTCAATCGCCGCCTGTCGCCCAACGACGTGGACGGCTTCATCCAGACCGACGCGGCGATCAACCCCGGCAACTCCGGCGGTCCCCTGCTCGACTCGAACGGTCGCGTGATCGGGATCAACACGGCGGTGTTGCGCGGTAACGGTGCGGAAGGGTTGGGACTCGCGGTACCGATCAACTTAGCCCGCGATGTCGTGGATCAGATTCTGACTACCGGCACCGTGAAGCGAGTGTCTCTCGGCGTACGGATTGCCAGCCTCACCGCCGCGACGGCGGCGCGGTACAACCTGCCGGTGCGCTCCGGGGTGATTTTGGATTCCGTACTGGAGGGGATGGCGGCGGAGCGAGCGGGTCTGCGCGACGGCGACATCCTCACCGCGCTCGATGGCAAACCGCTGACGCAGAGCGGCGACCTTTTGAAGGCGTTGCGCGCGAAACGTCCAGGCGACACGGTGAAGTTGAGATACCAGCGCGGGGAAACGGCGCGCACTACGTCGGTCCGCCTTGCCGAAGCACTGTCGAACTGATCGAATAGCGCACTAATCCAACAGCCGACCGGGGCGCGAGAACATTCGCCCCGGTCGGCTATACCGTTTCCTCCACATCGTCTATCTCAGACCTCAAGTCGGATTGTTGCACGATAATCCGTGCTTCTGTCGCACCCATATCGTCGCGCGAGCCGTGCCGTAGATGAATCACGAACACTGCCGCACCCTGTGGTGAATTTTCCTTGATCGTGTACAGAACACGGTGCGCGTAGGAGCTTCCCTTGCGGCGATACAGCACTTGACGTACCTCGAAAGGGAAACGCGCGTTTTCGCGGGCGATAGCGCGGTATGGCATAACACGCAAAGTATCCACGAATTCCCAAAATTCCCGTTCCCAGTCTAACGACGCTTCGAGACCGGAGATCGCCTCTACCGCGAATTGCGCCTGATACGTGAATTCGGGTTAAGCGATCTGTAATGTCCCCGATTTTGGCAGATTCAACGACGGTTTCTTCGGCTGTAGGCAGTAAGCAATCAAAGGAGCAGCCAGGTTCCAAAGAAAACCTGTGAAGGCTCGGTGTCTGGTGTGTTCGACCTGAGAGATGTTCTTGACGCGTAAAGTCCCTTGAAGGGACTTTCGCAAGTTGGTCAATCACAGACTCAATGATCGCCCTTTTGCGAAGCAAGAAGGCATTCATGACAGTTAAAGAGGGCTGCTTCATATTTTTGCGTGCCTTGGTAATCAACTCGATGCCTTGCTTATGCAGGGATTCGGAAAGGTGACGCGACAATGCGAAAGTTGTCCCAACAACTTTGCGCGTGTAGCCTTTATCCGCGATTAGTTTCCCGAACATCTGCGTGAGGAGATCAGGCAACGGCTTGCGGTCATCTTTGTTTGCCTCTGTGACGGTGACGTTCAGTAACTCGCCGCAGTCATTGACAAGCAAGTGCAATTTGAAGCCGTAAACGCGTTTGCACACCTGCAAACCAGCCCGTGCTTGTCTTCCCTCGCCTGGCACTGCCCTGAAAGACCTTATGTTGCTCGATGCGTGGATTCTTGCAGACAGCAAGGGCCGTGGAGTCGGCGAATGTGATCCCCGTACAGTTTCCAAAAAGGGAGCGTAGGTAGGAAAAGAGCGACAAGAGCACGGAAGGAATGGACTCAATGAAGCGGCTGTAACTGACGAGTCTAGGGAAAGCTGCTCGCCAATGAGAACAGACGAAGCCCAAGTAAAAGGCTATGAAGTTGCGGAACTGACTGAGGTGGAAAGCAATCAAGAGGGTCATTGCGCGTAAACTGCTCCGCAGTTTCGCCATTTCGCTCATGGACAGGGATCGGGCGCGATTCGTTTGCTTTTTACCGGGCAATATAGTCTTCGTCAATTCGGTTGAAGGTACTTGCAATGACGAAAACAAGCGGCCCCCAAAGTGTCAGGAATCGAAGCGATGGCTTTAGCCAAAGCA